>CAYUCU010000068.1:0-18580 GCA_964443345.1 uncultured Chitinophaga sp. | reverse complement strand
TTTACAGGGTTTGTAACTTTTGCTCCCGGCACACAGCCTTGTGCTCAAAACTTTGATGGTGTGTCTGCCCCTGCTTTGCCTGCCAGTTGGGTAGCCGGCACTCCAACTACTTGTGCAGGTTCAGCCCCATGGGCTACTACCAGCGCTGTTTCGAACAGTGCACCTAATGCTGCCACTACAAACGATCCTGGCTGTATATCAGACGAAGTATTGGATTCAAGAACATTCCCCATCGTTTCTGCAACAGCTCAACTCAGTTTCAGAAATAACTATGACCTGGAATCGACATTTGATGGAATGGTATTGGAAATATCAATTGGAGGAGGACCCTTTGCTGATATTATCACTGCTGGCGGTTCTTTTGTAACGGGCGGTTATAATGCTACCATAAGTAGTATTTTTTCCAGCCCCATTGCCGGACGCCAGGCGTGGTCGGGCAATTCGGGCGGGTTTATCACCACCACCGTTAATCTGCCTGCTGCAGCAAACGGCCAAAATGTGGTATTCAGATGGAGGAGGGCAACCGATCTGTCTTTGTCCGGAAATGGAGTGTGGATCGATAATATTACCCTTACCGGCTCAGACTGTGTCGGCGGATGCATCATTACCTGTCCCGCCAATATCACCGTTGGCAATGCGATCAACCAATGCGGTGCTGTTGTCAATTATCCTGCAATAATTACAAACGGTGGTTGCGGACCAGTTACTTCCAGTCCCGCTTCCGGCTCTTTCTTCCCGGTAGGAACCACAACTGTAACGGCCAGCTCTTTTGCCGGTCCCGGTTGTACTTTCACCGTAAGAGTAAATGATGTACAGCCACCAACCATTACCTGCCCTGCCAATATTACCACGGGTAATACCGCCGGCCAGTGTGGGGCAACTGTCACTTTTGCACCAACAGCTTCTGATAATTGTCCGGGTGTCACGGTTAGTTCTGTTCCAGCCTCCGGCAGTTTGTTCCCCATTGGAACCACAACTGTAACTTCTACAGCAACTGACGCTTCAGGCAATACAGCTACCTGCTCATTTACAGTAACGGTTACAGATACAGAGAACCCCAGCTTCTCTTCACCGGGTTTATTCCCCGAGAGATTGTATTATAAATTTGATGGAAGCGGAACATCTGTTCCCAACCTGGCCACTGCACCTCCTGCAGGTACAGCAACAGGTACACTCACCGGGCTGACACAAGGTTCCACCGGTAAGTGCGGTACTGCTTTGGTGGGTACCGGGGTTGCCAATCAAAGCATGAATACCAACTGGGCCACCAATATGACAGGCAGTTGGACGATCAGTTTCTGGCTGGGCCCCAACCAGGTGGATAATAACCCATCCTATTTGTTCGGAGATGTGAGTGCCGGTTCATTCCGTTGTTTCTATGGAGGCGCTGCATTGACAAATAATATGCTGCTGAGAGGTGGTACCGGTGATGTATTAATTACAGGAGTAAACCCGGGGGCCACATTTGTTACTATTGTTTATAATGGGGTGAATACCGTAGTGTATAAAAATGGAGGGTCTCCGCAAACATATGCTGTAACATTTGCTAATACAGGTCCCGGCCCATTCAGGGTAGGAGGCTATTCCACATCGGCATCCATCAATGGAAGGATGGATGAGTTTAGCATGTACTCCAGGGCCCTCACACCTGCTGAGGTACTTAACATCTTTAATACCTGCCCGGTTAATATCAACAACTGCCCGGCTAATATTACTGTCAATAATACACCCGGCACTTGTGGTGCAGTAGTTAATTATACAACTCCGGTTGGTGTTGACAACTGCCCCGGTGTTACCACCGCTCAGACCCAGGGTCTTGCCAGTGGCAGCACTTTCCCGATAGGCGTTACTACTAATAATTTCCGTGCAACGGATGCAGCAGGCAATATTGCCAACTGTACATTTACAGTAACTGTTGTAGATAACCAGGCCCCTGTTATTACCTGCCCGTCCAATATAACGGTGAGCACACCTGTTGGCTCTTGTACGGCTGTTGTTAATTACACTGTTACTGCAACAGACAATTGTCCCGGTACAACGGTGGTCACAACGCCGGCCTCGGGCAGCGTCTTTCCGATAGGTACTACAACGGTGAACTCCACTGCGACGGATGCATCGGGTAATGTATCCAACTGCTCCTTTACTGTTACGGTTAATGATGGCCAGTTACCAGTCATGTCTGTACCACCTGCCAACAGGACAGTATGCGTGGGCAGCAATGCCATCTTTAGTGTAACGGCCAGTAATGTGGTAACCTACCAGTGGCAGCAATGGAATGGCAGTGCCTGGGTCAATATAGCAGGTGCTACTGCTTCCAGCTATACTATCAATAATGTGACAACTGCGATGAACACTAACACCTTCCGTGTCATCTTAAACGGACTTTGTACAGTTGTTACCTCCAATGCAGTCTCTTTATATGTAAATACGTTGCCAATAATCGGTCTTACTGTTTCAGCGCCATCAGCATTGTTACCCGGCCAGACCACAACGATCACTGCAACAGTGAATCCACCGGGCGGAAGTTTTGTCTGGTCATTGAATGGTACACCGATCAGCGGTGTAACGGGTGCAGTACTCGGACCATTGTCAGTTGATGATATTGGTACGTACCGGGCCGTGTATACTGATCCGAATGGTTGTGTATCCACTTCTGCTAATGTGGTGGTAAGCGGTCAGTCTTCAGACAACCTCTGGGTATATCCAAATCCGAACCAGGGCCAGTTCCAGGTGAGGTATTATAACGAGGTGAATGAAACGCTTACGATGAATATCTATACAGCAGCGGGACAAAGAATATATCAGAAAGCCTTTGTTACCTCCACCGCCTTTACAAGAATGGATGTGGATCTGGGAAGTGGCTTCAGCGAAGGAGTGTATATTATAGAAGTGGTGAATGCTGCCGGTAAACAGGTTGGTGCGAAACGGGTAGTGGTACGACATCGTTAAAAGGGGAATCAAAAACCTGTAAATAGCAAATCCATCCCGGAGTTATCCGGGATGGATTTTTTTATAACTAAAAAATTATTTAATTGCGTATAACAATACCCAATGGATCTTTTACAAAGAGGTAAGCGTCGCTTTCTACAAAATCATTGGATTTGATTTCTACTGCCACCGGTTTACCTTCTTTCAATGAAAATTTTGCCGGGTAAATACCATAACCAATATTTGAATAGGTAATGCGGAACTCATTGTTATCCATGTATTCCATATAACCTATCAGTTCCGGGTGATGCTCAAAACGGCAAATGAGAATATCACCGCTCTTATTGATGGTGATCTTGCCATATACGGTATTAAAATAATCGCCGGTAAAGTCTGATAATTTTAATTCCGGTTTGTTTTTTTTATTCACCCGTACTTTTAGAGTATCGAGTTCATCATCATTTGCTTTTTTGCCCTGCGCAAAGAAACCCCATTGAAATTTGCTTCTGTCGGTATAAGCTAAACCCAAATAGGCATCCAGCAACTGGTAACGCAATGCTTCAAAGAAACTCTGGTTGTCATTATTGGTCAGGATAGTGATACCCAGGTTTTCTTCGGGCACAAAACAAACATTGGTAACATGACCAAAGGCACCACCGGTATGCCAGTACACCTGCCTGCCGGCATAATCAGTAGCAAATACACCAAGACCATACCCACGGAAATGAGTCGGGAAAGCAGATGATTTCCTGCTGCCGGTCAGTATATTGATATCCCTTGTTTTTTGTAAGACGGGCCATGGTAAAATTTGTTTTCCTTCATACCGGCCACTATCTAATTGCAGCAGCAGCCATTTGCTCAGGTCTTTTACATTACTTACCATGCTGGTGGCAGGCCCCAGGTTATCTACATTGTCAAAAGGAATTTTAGTTAAAGAACTGTACAGATTGTTATGCGGCTGGGCCACATTATTCCGTTGTGACAGGCCGGCAGTGTTCATATAAGTGTTGCTCATACCAAGCGGGGTGAGGATGTTTTCCTGCACATAGTTCTCCCAGCTTTGCCCGGTAACTTTTTCCAGTATTTGTCCGGCTACTAAAAATCCGGAATTGCAATAGCCATAGTCCTGGCGAAATTCGCCGGGTGGTTTCAGGTACCGCATTTTCCATACGATAGAATCTTTTGCCAGGTTAGAATCCCAGAAGGTGAAGTCTCCCTGGAATGTTTTGGTGCCCAACCGGTGGCAAAGCATATCCTTAACATTGGCGAGCCGGGTGGCGTTGCTATCGTATAATTTAAACCAGGGGATATACTTTGTTACTTTATCATTCAGTGAAAGTTTTTTCTCAAAATCAAGTTTGGCGAGGGAAGTTCCGGTGAATAGTTTGGAATTAGAAGCGATGATGAACAGGGTATTTTCATCCACCTTATCTTCTTTGCCAAATTCTTTTACCCCGTATCCTTTCATCAATACTACTTTTCCGTCTTTTACGATGGCAATGGAAAGACCGGGTATTTGCCATTGCTTCATTCCCCGTTCTATATAGCTGTCCAGGCTGTCGGTAAGGAAAGCAGGGGTTTGAGCAGAAGCAATTGCCGTAGTGCAGGTACACAAAGCAAGTAATAAACGAATGCGAATTGATCTCATAAAAAGAATATTAAGTACTGAAAGTAGTCAGAAAATAAAAAAGCCGGTCATTTAGACCAGCTTTTTCTATAATTGGTTGCCCTTTTATTGGATCACCCTGATATTATACCCGATCGAAGGCGGGTTGACGGCAGCCCCTGAATTATTTTCAAAGCGGATCTCGATAGTATTCGCCGCACTTACTCTTGCCCAGGCGATGATGATACCATTTGGTGGGGCAGTAGAAGGAGAAACTGAAACGGCACTTCCGACTGTAGCTCCTGCAAACGCAAAACTTGTTGTAACGCCAGAGTTAGCAGGAATATTAGGTGGATCAATACCAATACCGCCCCTGATGATACCGCTCCAGGCGCCGGCATTAAATGATTCCAGCCTTCCGCCATTATCTGTATTATACCGAACCATACCTGCAACCGCAGTTGCGGGCCGTTGCGCAGAAGTGCCGGTGGGAACAACCATTGCACTGGTGGAGTTTACATCAAGCACTGCTCTTGGGGTTATAGACGGGCCATCTGTTACCAATAAGGAGTCGCCCAGCCGGTTCAAACCCTTATTAGAATAGTAAGCGAAATTTTTTCTCGGACCTGCCCCGGAAACGGTGTTTATAAATACACCATACATGGAGCCATCCACACTATTGGCAAAACCGCTGAAGGTGCTGATAAGACCATATACGTTTCCGGTTACACGACCTGTTGTGCCGGATCTTGACAGTGAATTCCTGATACCTGCCATTTCTCCGGTGTTATTTCCAACGCCTCCCTGTATCCTTGCAGCATTTTGAAAACCTGTAATGACGGATGACTTACCATTACCACTGTTGCGGGCCGTATTCAAAATACCAATTACGATCTGTAACGAATCATTGCCCGCATGAATAGTAGTATTATTGATACCGGATAGCTGGTCGGCTTTTTGAAATGCTTTGGGATTCATTACGGCGCTGGTGGATAAAGCATTGTATAAAGTACTGTTGGTGGTATTGTCCACTTCATACACAATGTTTGTATTAGCGCCATTGAACTGGGTGCTGTCTCTTTTTGAGGCGGTTGTTTTGAAGGTGAATTTTGCGCCGAAATCCTGAACCGGGAAATCACTTCCCAGGCTGTTGGTATTTGTATTCCTGTCGGCAAACACAAACTGCTTTCTGCCGGCATCATAAAAAATAGTATCCCCTGCCGGCAATCCTCTTACTAAGTTCACCCGGCTGGTGCCATCAAATTTCCATTCGGCTGTATCGCTGCTAAAACTTTTCCAGCTGGTGCCGTTGTAGTATTCCATATTGGATCCCGTGTTGTTGAAACGAAGCATGGCTGTTACCGGTACTGCCGGACGCTGCGCTGTAGTACCATTAGGAGTAATCATGGCGCTGGTGGCATTTACATCCAGCACGGCCCGGGGTGAGGTAAAGAACCCGTCGGTGATCAATGTGGAATCAGCAAACCGGTTATGTCCTTTATTGGAATAAAAAGCATAATTACGTTTGGGGGCTGCAATGTTTACATTTCCCAGAAAGACACCGTACGCATTGCCATCAACCAGTTTATTACCCAGTGTATCTGCAAACCCGGCAAAATTATTTTGAAAACCAAATACATTCCCGGTTATTCTTCCGCCGACAGCATCAGTCATGGTAATATTGTTTCTATAACCAGACACTGTACCGATATTATTACGGGCACTGTCTGTAATCACCATATTGTTTTGAAAACCGGTAAAGATGCCTGTATGACCGCGGCCATCTATAAAGCTGTTACTAACGACAGAGTTAACAGCACCTACAGAATCTGCACCTGTATGATTCAGCTGTAAGTTTAATGTCCGTATTGTACCTGTTTTTTGTGTGGCCGAAGGAAGCAGCTGTGTGGAGAACCTTGCCCCATTATAAAACGCCAAACCGGGATTGGCAATAGCAAAGGAATCATTATCCACTTCAAACAGGAAGTTGGCCAGTGTAAGACTGGGGAAGATCAATGAAGCTGAATCATTGAACAACTTTGAGGCGGTGGCTTTAAAAAAATATTTACCCGGAAACTGCTCATCAATTGGAATAGGAGTGTTGCCAAACGTAAGCTTATCTGCAAACACAAATTTCCGCTTGGTAAGATTATAGTAGATGGAATCCCCAACCGGGTAGCCTCTTACCAGGAAAACCCTTGCGGTTACGGTATCAAATTCCCACTCGCAGGAATCGCCACCCAACCGGGCCGCTTGCTGCAATAGTGGCAACCACTGTTTTTGCTCTGTACTGAAGATATAGACGGCCTTTGCATCCGTATTGTAAATGACCAATGCATCGGCAGGATCTTTTATGGTCAGCATTTGCTGTTGGTTCAGCCGGGGCAGCAGGAAGCCTTTGTCAGCACTGGTTAATTCCAGCACAGAAGAAGGGTGCGGGTCCACTTTGGGGTCACCACCAATTTTTACCTGGGCCAATAGAGCAGAAGAAAACAGTATACATGCAGCAAACAACGCTGCATTACGGAAATGTTTTGGTGTCATATTCAATAAGGTTTTATGGACTGACAAGGTAGCCCTTCCGGTATTTCTGGCAATACCACTTTTGTGGGATTTTTAACGGCAGGAAGTATCCGTATTACCGGAAAAGAAAGAAAGGAAAGAGAAGCAAGATCAGGTCACTTTCTTCAGCCGGGTTTACAGTTATTTATATTCCCCAAACACTTCTCTTAAGGTATCGGCAATTTCACCCAGGGTGCATTTATTCTCCACGGCTTCCACTACGGTTGGCATAATGTTTTCCCCGCTGCTGGCTTTATCGTTGAGCAATTGCAGCAATTGGTCGCACTTGGCATGATTGCGGCTTTGTCGCAGCCGGGCTAATTTTTCTGATTGTACTGTTCTGATGCTGTCATCCACTCTCAGTATTGGGATCCTGGTTTCTTCCTTTGCCTGGAATTTATTAACGCCAACTATTATCTTTTCACCAGTTTCAATATTTCGCTGGTATTCATAGGCGCTTTTTGCTATTTCATTTTGAATGAATCCCTGTTCAATTGCCGGGACGCTGCCTCCCATAGCATCAATTTTTTCAATAAGTTTCCAGGCGGCTTGTTCTGTTTCCCGGGTGAGGGATTCTATAAAGTAAGAACCCGCCAGCGGATCAGCCGTGTCTGCCGCTCCGCTTTCAAATGCCACGATCTGCTGGGTGCGCAATGCGATCCTTGCAGCTTCTTCGGTAGGTAAGCTCAATGCTTCATCATAGCCATTCGTATGCAGTGATTGGGTGCCGCCGAGTACGGCCGCCAGCGTTTGAACAGTTACCCGTGAAATATTATTCAATGGCTGCTGTGCGGTAAGGGTGCTGCCACCCGTTTGCGTATGAAAACGGAGCATCATCGCTTTGGGATCAGTGGCGCCCAGGTCTTTCATGATCTGTGCCCACATCTTCCTGGCTGCTCTGAATTTAGCCACTTCTTCAAACAGGTGATTATGTGCATTGAAAAAGAAGGACAACCGTTTACCAAATACATTTATGTCCAATCCTTTTTTCAGTGCTGCTTCCACATAAGCTTTTCCATTACTTAAGGTGAAAGCAATTTCCTGCACCGCCGTACTGCCTGCCTCCCGGATATGATAACCGGAAATAGAAATGGTGTTCCACTTTGGGACCTCTTTACTGCACCATTCAAATATATCGGTGATAATGCGCATGGAAGGTTTGGGCGGATAGATATAGGTGCCTCTTGCGGCATATTCTTTCAGTATATCATTTTGTATGGTACCGGTGATCTTCTTCAGGTCAGCGCCTTGCTGTTTGGCCAGTGCTGCATAAAAAGCCAGTAAGATAAAACCCGTGGCGTTGATGGTCATGGAAGTGCTTACCTCTTCCAGTTTAATACCATTGAATAATGTTTGAATATCTTCTATTGAATCAATGGCCACACCTACTTTTCCTACTTCGCCTTCAGCAAGTGCATGATCGCTGTCATAACCGATCTGCGTAGGCAGGTCAAATGCCACACTTAATCCGCTCACACCCTGTGATAATAAATAATGATATCGTTTGTTGCTTTCTTCTGCTGTGGAAAACCCGGCGTATTGCCGCATGGTCCAAAGTTTGCCGCGGTACATATCCGGCTGAACACCCCGGGTATAAGGAAAACTGCCCGGTTGTTCGTTGTTACTGGCCGGGGCATCGCCGGCGGTATAAACTGGTTTAATTTCAATACCTGAATCTGTGTATCTCTTATTATCATCTGCCATATATCGAAATTTCAAAAGTTAGGTAACCAGGAAACAGCATTTACTACATCAGCTTTTTGGCTTCAAAGTTCAATGCCTGCAACACCATTTCATGCAGGGCACCACCGGGCTGTGCCATCAATACTTCCAGTATCTTTTTATTCAGATCTGCTGCTGATGCATCTAATGGCAATATAGAAGCCACCTGGTGCACCACCATAATGTTCTGCTCTTTCAGATTGCGGATTGCATCCCAGCTCACGGGTGTTACATACAGTTGTTGTGTGCTGTTGTATTCAAATTCCTGTTTGATGTTTTCGGTCAGGATCAGTTTCATTTCAGCCGCAGAAATGCCGGGTTGATTCAGCCTGCTGATAAGATTGGGCAGTGCGATACGTTCTGTTAGTAATACTAATCGTTCATACGCCTGCAATCTCATCGGGGTGCTTTCAAATTTTTCTCCTGAAACCGGAAGTGTGACAGTTTGCTTGCGAAAAAGGGAATAAAGTGCCAGCAGGATCGCTACAGCAGATAACAAAAGGCTGACGGTAATTGTATTCATGAATAAAGGGGTTGTTAAGTGAAGCAAAAATAGGAAAGGAGGGGCGTTAAATGTGTGAGGGAGGAATAAAAGGCATTGCTAAGAGGGTAAAGGAGAAAATGAGAAAAAGAGGGGTTGGATTGTATTTGTATTCTCCCTTCCTCCTTTCCTCTGCGTGAGAGATTGTATTCTCTTTACCTCTTAGCAACAAATTCCCTTCTTCGAAAAGCCCATATTCTTCCACCCGGAAAAGATTTTTTAGTTTTGCAGTATGGAAACAACATCAACAATACCTGTTACCCTTACGGAAGGAGCTATTGCCGAAGTAAGAAGGCTGATGGCAGCCGATGGGTTTGATACGACACAAAAGCTCCGGATAGGAGTAAAGGGCGGCGGATGCTCCGGCATGACCTATGTGCTGGGCTTTGACCAGGTAAAGGAAAATGATCATCATTTTGAAATAGAAGGCATACCCTGTATCATGGAGAAAGCACATGAGATCTACCTCTATGGCATGCAGGTAGATTGGCAGGATGGTCTGAACAACCGGGGCTTTACATTTAAGAACCCTAATGCCAGTACTACCTGTGGCTGCGGTACCAGTTTTGCAGTGTGATGTTGGAGTCGGTAGTTAATAGTCAATAGTCAATAGTCAGTAGTCGATAGTCAGTAGTCGGTAGTCAATAGTAGATAGTCGATAGTCGGAAAAAATATCCTTAAAATAAAAAAGCCTCCATTGTGGAGGCTTTTTTATTTATAGTATTACAAAGGTTATTTGACCTTAGGTTTTGAAATAGTGCTTGCGGTTGATCTGCCCAACGGTCTTGAGCCACCCAGGTCAACCAATATCGGTGCGGCCACAAAGATAGAAGAGTACGTACCGGTAATGACACCGACCAGCATGGCAAAGGCAAAACCTCTTGTTACTTCACCACCCACGAGGAACAGGATGAGGATGGTAAGGAATACTGTCAGTGATGTCATGATGGTACGGCTCAGCGTTTCATTGATGGCCCTGTTGATGATCTCACCTCTTGGTGCATTTGGCATCAGGCGGCTGTCTTCCCGGATACGGTCAAATACGATCACCGTATCATTCATCGAGAAACCGATCACGGTCAATACCGCTGCAATAAAGTGCTGGTCGATCTCCAGTGGGAAAGGCACGATGGCACGGGCAAAAGAGAATACGATCAGCGTTACAAACACGTCATGCAACAATGCCACAATGGTACCTAATGAATACCTCCAGTCGCGGAAACGGATGAAGATATAAAGGAAGATCGCCACCAATGCAAAGAGGGTCGCATTTAAAGCGCCTTTCTTCAGGTCATCAGAGATAGTAGGTAATACTTTCTTGGACGCCTGCAGCGTTTGTTCTGACTGGAACTGGCTGAACGTGAAACCCGGGGGCAAATGGCTCTTCAGGCCTTCGAATAATTTTAGTTTTACCAGCGAGTCTGTTTCTTTACGGGTATCTTTAATAAGATAAGAAGTAGTGATATCCAATTTAGAATCATCACCGATCGTTTTGATGATCGGGTTTTCTCCAAATGTTTTTTCAAGGTCGATTCTTGTTTGCTCCACATTTACTTTTCTGTCAAACTGCACGGTGTAGCTGCGTCCTCCATTGAACTCCACCCCATAATCAAACCCGTTAAAGAAAGAGGCAATACCCAGGCCCAGTACCACAAAAGAGATCACATAAGCTACCTTGCGGTATTCAATGAATTTGAATTTAGCATGCTGGAACACCCGCTTGGAAATACCGGTGAAATATTCCAGGTGTTTCTTTTTATTCGTAAACCATTCTGTTACCCAACGGCTCACCAGGATACCGCAGAATAAAGAAAGCAGGATACCGATGATCTGCGTGGTGGCAAACCCTTTTACAGGTCCCAGTCCGAAATAGAAAAGTATAACAGCCGTAAGCAGGATAGTGATGTGACCATCCAGTACGGGTGGCAACGATCGTTTATATCCTTCATTGATGGCAGGAATATATCCCTTGCCCCGGTTCAGCTCCTCTTTTATACGTTCATAGATGATTACGTTAGTGTCCACGGCCATACCAATCGTCAAAACGAGACCGGCAATACCGGGTGCTGTCAATGTAGCCCCCAATCCTGCAAGGATACCTACTGTGAAAAGCAGGTTCAGTATCAGGGCAATATTAGCCACCCATCCGCTGGTATTATAGTACAGCAGCATGAGTAAGAAGATGACCACAAAAGAGATCATAAAGGAACGGGCACCACCCTGCAATGCTTTTTTACCAAGAGTGGGACCTACTTCCTGCTCTGCCACAATTTTGGCAGGAGCGGGCAGTTTACCGATCTCCAGCAATTTGGCAAGGTCCTGGGCTTCTGTCACCGTAAAGTTTCCGGTGATCCTTGATCCGCCCCGGATCTCTGCTTCTGCAATAGGAGCAGAGTAAACAATATCATCCAGTACGATAGCTAATGGTATTTGAAACTCGGCGCTTTTCTTAGTAAGCTGTGCCCAGATGTTTTCACCGGTCTTGTTCATTTCCATCAAAACAACCGGCTGACTTTTTTGCTGGTCATAGTCCTGGCGGGCACTTGTTACCACATCCCCTTCAATAGGTGCTTTATCCCTGTTGTAGGTCCTTAGTGCATACAAAGGAAGACGGTTCTTCTCTTCACCTTTTTTCTCCAGCTGGCCATACACAAACCGGGCATCTGTCGGGAAGTAGGGGCGAAGCTCATCCAGGTACTGGCGGAACAGCAGGGTATCTTTCAAAGCGATGCTTCCGATATAATCTCCTCTGCCGCCTGCAGCAGGTTTCAGGAAGCGCTCAATGGTCATTTTTACGCCGCCTACCTGGGCCTGTTGCCCTTTTGCAGTATCATTATCATTCAATCCTAACTGGCCGGCAAGAGTAGTATCTTTTGGTTTACCAATAGTGTCTTTAGCACCGGTAGTATCTTTTTTAATAGCAGTATCTGGTGCGCCACCATATTTTTTATTGAATACTTCGATAGCACGGCCCCATCCATTGGCATAGTCGGTGGATTGCATAGATGTTCCCACTTTAGTAGCCATCGGGTACACTTCCCAGAACTGGAGGTTAGCGGTGCTTTGCAACATCTTTCTTACCCGCTCTTTGTCTTTGATACCGGGAAGTTCTACTGTGATGATCCCTTTATCGCTGTTGGGGTTGATGCTGGGCTGCGCCACACCAAACTGGTCGATACGGGTGCTCAGTACTTTGAAGGTATTATCAAAAGCTGTTTTTGCTTTGCCGCGCAGGTAACTGATCACTTTGCTGTCACTGTCTTTCAGGTCCACTTCACCATTGCTGGCGCCGGTAAATAAAGTTGCTAATGCTCTTGTGTTGTCCAGCTTTTTAAATTCTTCTGCAAACAGGGTGATGAAATCTGCATCACTGTTCGCTTTGCGGCTGTCTGCATTTTTAATAGCGGCAAGAAAGTTGGGGTCAACAGAATTATTGGACAGCGATTTCAGTAAGCCGGTCATTTCCACTTCCAGTGTCACGTTCATACCACCCTGCAGGTCAAGACCAAGGTTCAGCTCTTCTTCTTTTGCTTTCTGGTAGCTCACAGCCCCGTTGATCCCGTAGGTAAGGTTTACATCTTTGGTACTGTCGAGCAAACGCTTCAACCTGTCCTGGTATGCTTTATCCAATGTTTCCTGGTAAACAGCCTGGGAGTCTTTATTTCCCGGAAATTTCAGTTCTGCCGAAGTATAATTTGTCTTTACAAAAGCCTTTGCTTTTGCTTCCATTTTCTTTTCATGGCTTCTTACAAACAGTGTAAAAGACAATTGGTAAAGAGAATAGATGATCAGGAGAACGGTGAAAAAGCGAACCAAACCTTTCAGTTGCATACAATGATTGATTTACAATTTTTAGACCTGCTGCAGTTATAGTCACGGCAGTCCGGCTTTAGACGATTTTTAAAGGACGGCAAAGATAGGGTTTTCGACCGTAAAAGGAAACTGGGTTTCAGTGTCGATTTTGCCCGTTCTGGGGACTTTTTTCAGGTGGATTTCAATGGTTTAATGATAAGATGACCGGGCGGGAGCAGTTGAACAGAGGAACAGACGAACAGAGAACAAGGAATGATGAAGTAGAAGACCCCGAATGGGGTCGAACTTGAATAACTCCGGGTCGCTACCCGGTGATAAGAGGAACAGACGAACAGAGAACAAGGAATGATGAAGTAGAAGACCCCGAATGGGGTCGAACATGAATAACTCCGGGTCGCTACCCGGTGACAAGGGGAACAGATGAACAGAGAACAAGGAATGATGAAGTGGAAGACCCCGAATGGGGTCGAACATGAATAACTCCGGGTCGCTACCCGGTGACAAGGGGAACAGATGAACAGAGGAACAAGGAATGAGGAAATGTGAAGTAAAAGACCCCGAAGGGGTCAAACATGAATAACTCCGGGTCGCTACCCGGTGATGATGAACCCCGCATGAGGCGGGGCAGGCAGGAACAAGGAAGAAGGAACAGAAGAACAGAGGAACAAGGAACTGATGAACAGAGGAACTGCGAACATATTAAATATTCTTGCTAATTTAAGCCTGTGAACCGTTCAATGGATATACAGATCTCTTTACTGCTGCTAGCAATCCTTACCGGTATGACAAATACAGCCGCTCAGAAACACACACCAGTTCCCTTGCTGGAAACACTGCTTAAAAAGCAATCTCCTTTGTTTGATTCCATACTGACAAATAAAGAAGCGTTCCGGGTGCAGATCATCTACACCGAAATAGACAGGAGGAAGAAAGGCAAAGCAACATTCACCGATCATACGTATAACCTTAACGACCAGGAATATTATTACCCCGCTTCCACGGTTAAACTGCCTGTAGCCATACTTGCCCTGCAAAAGTTGAATGAACTGAAGATAAAAGGCCTGGATAAGAACACTACCATGATAACCGGCAGCAACGGCGACCGCCAAACCGAAGTGTGCAATGATCCCTCTGCCCGTGACGGACGGCCCACCATTGCTCATTACATAAAAAAAATATTACTGGTAAGTGATAACGATGCCTTCAACCGGTTGTATGAATTTTTGGGGCAGGAATATATCAACAACACCCTGCATAAAATGGGCTATACCAATGTGCAGATCATTCATCGCCTCGATGTAAGCCTGACAGAAGAAGAGAACCGGCATACCAACCCGGTACAGTTCATCGACAGTACAGGCAATGTGTTGTATAATAAACCGGCAGAGAAAAGCCAGCTCGTATATGCCGTCCGCAATACCCGAATGGGAAAAGGGTTTTACCGCAGCGGTGAGCTGATCAATGAACCATTTGATTTTTCGAAGAAGAACCGCCTCACCCTTTCTGAATTGCATGGTATGGTGAAAAGCATCCTTTTCCCCAAAGCAGTACCGGAAAAAATGCAGTTCGATCTCACAGCTGACGATTATCTCTTTTTGCAAAAGTATATGAGCATGACACCCGGCGAATCCGCATCACCGGTATATGCTGCACCGGATTATTGGGACACCTATGTGAAGTTCTTATACTTTGGTGCTGCAAAAGACACCGTTATTCCTGGTGCCACGGAAGGAAAAGATCCCAAACCCTATATCCGCATTTTTAATAAACCCGGAGATGCGTATGGTTTTATGATCGACGGCGCTTACTTCGTGGATTATACCAACAAAGTGGAGTTTCTGCTCAGTGCCATCATCCATTGCAACAGTGATGGTATCTATAATGATGACCAGTACGAGTATCAAACAGTGGGCAAGCCATTTATGAAAAACCTCGGCCATCTTATTTATGATCACGAACGAACAAAAGTCAGGAAAACGACCACTCCCTTTTTTCCCCAAATAATCAACTACAGGGATTGAATTTATTTATAAGTTATCTTCGGGCACTTTTTATAACGACTGCCAGCCCCTTTATTTAATAACCCTTTTTTCAAAATCAACAGTGATGCAGTTTTCTTCTTTCTTGCAACGATTCAATGAACCAGAGACCCTGAAGATGGCCAAACTCGGCCGTGAACTCCGTGCCAAGGGAATTGATGTGATCGACCTCAGCCTGGGTGAACCCGACTTCGACACACCACAGCATATAAAAGATGCTGCCATAAAAGCCATTAATGATAACTGGAGCCATTACACACCGGTGCCGGGATTTCTTGACCTGAGAGAAGCCATTTGCACCAAACTGAAAAGAGATAATGACCTGGATTATAAACCGGAGAACATTGTGGCCTCCACCGGTGCCAAGCAAAGTTTGGCCAACGTGATACTTGCATTGGTGGATGAAGATGATGAGGTGATCATCCCCACACCTTACTGGGTTACGTACAGTGAACTGGTAAAGATCGCCCGGGGCAAAGTAGTGGAAATAAAAACCACGCCAGAACAGGGATTTAAAATAGCTGCTGCGCAATTGGAAGCAGCCATTACCCCCCGCACCAAAGTATTTATGTTCTCCTCGCCATGCAATCCCAGCGGTGCAGTGTACAGTAAGGAAGAACTGGCAGCACTGGCAGAAGTATTTAAAAAGCATCCCGGCATTTATATTTTGTCGGATGAGATATATGAGTACATCAACTTTGTCGGCAAGCACCAAAGCATCGCTCAGTTTAATGAATTGAAAGACCGGGTGGTCGTTATAAATGGGCTGAGTAAAGGATTTGCGATGACCGGATGGCGCCTCGGTTACATTGCAGCACATACAGATATTGCCAAAGCCTGTGAAAAAGTGCAGGGACAGTTTACCAGCGGTGCCAATTCCATTGCACAGAAAGCAGGTGTTGCCGCACTGACCAGCGATCTGCGTCCTTCACGGGAAATGACAGAAGAGTTTACCCGCAGGAGAAAGAAAGTACTGGAGATCGTAAAAGATATTCCCGGTATCAAATGTCCCGAACCCGAAGGTGCTTTTTATATTTTCCCGGATGTAAGTTCCTATTATGGAAGATCGGATGGAACAACCATTATCAGCAATGCGGCCGATTTCTCCATGTATCTTTTGAATACGGCCCATGTATCTTCTGTAATGGGTGATGCCTTTGGTGAGCCCAAATGTGTTCGTTTTTCTTTTGCCAATAGTATGGAAAAAATTGAAGAAGGGTGGAAGCGGATCAAAGAGGCATTGAGTAAATTGAAATAGGATCACGGATTAAGAGGATCAGGCGGATTTCGCAGATTAAAATACAATGGGAATGCTGATTGCGCTGATCAGGCAGATGAAAACGGGTCTTAATCCACGAAATCCGCCTAATCCTTTTCATCAGCGATCAGTTTTTCATGCAGTGCTATCACCTGCGGCACTACTAATTGCTGGTCATTGTTGGTGATCACAAAATCGCAGAGCTTCATTTTCATTTCTTCATCAATCTGGCGGCTGATGCGTTTCACCACTTCATCGGTAGAGAGCCCGTCCCGGTCCATTACTCTTTTAATACGGATATGTTGCGGGGCATATACACCGATGACATAATCCAGGTGCTCTGCCGCACCGCTTTCAAACAAGATGGCTGCTTCCTTGATAGCATAAGGTGCAGTTTGCTGCTGCATCCAGGCCTCAGCGTCTTTCAGTGTTATGGGATGAGTGAGTGCATTGAGCTGGTCTAATTTTTCTTTGTTGCTGAAAACGATGGAAGCAAGGTACTTGCGGTCCAGCTCACCATTTACATAGGCGGCTTCACCAAAATGGGAGATCACGGCTGCTTTTAATTCCGCATTGGTATTCAGCAGGCGTTTGGCAGCATCATCTGCAGAGTACACCGGAATGCCTAATGTTTCAAATACTTTTGCTACGGTTGTTTTGCCACTGCCGATACCGCCTGTTAAGCCAACTCTTATCATGTAGAACAGCGTTTTTAGGGATTGAAATGGATTTAAATGAAAGTTAGTAAACTCTTTGTTATTTCCATTGCTTAAATAAAAAAGAGGAAAGGAGTATTAGTCCTTTCCTCTTAATTCATATAATCATAAAATCTTAGTGCTACTTGGTTGCAGTTGCTGCTTTATTCAAAGCGGCTGTCCAGTCCATACTGATCGCACTTTTCTCGATCTTAAGGTAGCTGCCGGGGCTGACTTCAATATTCAGTGTGCCATCTTCATTTACTTTATTGATAGTGGCATGAATACCGGCGATCGTTACTATTTTATCGCCCTTGCCCAGGTTTTCAATAAATGATTTTTGTGTCTTTGCTCTTTTTGCCTGAGGACGAATAAAGAACATCCAGAAGACAAGTATCATCAGCCCCAAAAACACGATCTGAATGGTGCCACCGGAACCGCCGGACGAGCCGGATTTTGAATCACCACCGGGAGGCATACAGGAAGAAAAATACAGTAAGGCAATTGCAGGAAGAAGATAAAATTTGATTGCTTTCATTTACTTGGTTTTAAGATATCCGCACTTTTATTTAGTCGATAGTCGATAGTCTGTAGTCGAAAGTCGGTAGCAGATAATTGATAGTTGGTTTATTTATTTTCTATTATTTCACCGGTAAAGGTAAGTGTATGGTCCTTGGTGGGGTTGGTATTGGCTTTTACATATACCTGTTTGGAAATGATGCCATGCCCGCTGCCGTTGAATTTGGCTTTGATCGTTCCTTCTTCGCCGGGGCCAAAAGCCTGTACGGGTTTTTCAGGAATGGTGCAGCCGCATTGTGCGGTCACATCTTCAATGATCAGGTTGGTCTTGCCCGAATTCTTGAACCGGTAGGTGATCTCAACGGTCTCATTTGCCGTCAGTTTCCCCAGGTTTTTGGTAGTAGAATCCATCCATTCAATTGTGGTGAAATTGGCAGAGTCATTCTTGGCCTTTTCCATGTCCTCTTTGGTCATGTTTGAAGCAGGCGTTACTTTTTTGTCGGTTGTTTTGCAGGCCGCTACGGTAACGATCGCAGCCAGTACAATAAAGATCTGTTTCATTAAAATCAGGATTTAAGAAGTGCAAATGTAACGGTAAGTTGACAGGTGGACAAGTTTGGATGAATAATGACGATAGTCGGTAGTCTAAAGTCGATAGTCGGTAGTCAATATAGTCGGTAGTTTAAGGTTGAAAGTCGAAAGTTGGGCGTGAGGGGGTAAGTGGAAGCGGTGAAAGTCGAAAGTTGGGCGTGAGGGAGTAAGTGGAAGCGGTGAAAGTCGAAAGTTAGGCGTGAAGGGGTAAGTGGAAGCGGTGAAAGTCGAAAGTCTAAAGTCTAAAGTCTAAAGTCGAAAGTTAGGCGTGAAGGGGTAAGTGGAAGCGGTGAAAGTCGAAAGTCT
>CAYUCU010000067.1:0-18663 GCA_964443345.1 uncultured Chitinophaga sp. | reverse complement strand
CGTGCAGGTGCCAATGCAAACCGTGCAGGATGAAAACAGGTGCGTGCAGGTGCCAGAACTAACCGTGCAGGATGAAAACAGGTGCGTGCAGGTGCCAATGCCAACCGTGCAGGATGAAAACATATGCGTGCAGGTGCCAATGCAAACCGTGCAGGAGCGAGTGGGAGGTGGGGAATAGCGAGTGGGCTGCGAAACCGGGAGGTTTCACAGAGCGGACTATCGACTCCCAACTCCTGACTATCGACTATCGACTCCCGACTCCCGACTATCTCCCGACTCCCGACTCCCGACTATCGACTCCCTACTCCCGACTATCGACTGACTATTCCCCTTCACTATCCAGACTACTGTTATCTTTGCGCTATGGCGAAAGCGGGACATAAGAACATAAGACACCTGACACTGGCGGAAATAGAACAGTATTTTGAGGAACTGGGCGAGAAAAAGTTCAGGGCCAAACAGGTATATGAATGGATCTGGCAGAAAAATGCCCGGACCTTTGCCGATATGACCAACCTGAGCAAGGACCTGCGCCAGAAACTGGGCGACACCTTTACCCTGCCTGCCCTGGCCGTGGACACTATTCAGCATTCGACTGACGGAACGATCAAATCCCGGTTCAAGACCCATGACGGTCACCTGATCGAAGGGGTATTGATACCCACCACCTCCCGGTTCACCGCCTGTGTATCATCCCAGATCGGTTGCTCGCTGAGTTGCAAGTTTTGTGCTACCGGGTATATTGAGCGCAAAAGAAACCTTGAGTTTGATGAGATATACGACCAGGTGGCCATCATCAACCAGCAGTGCATGGAAGCAAATGAAAAAAAACTGAGCAATATTGTTTTTATGGGAATGGGTGAACCGCTGCTGAATTATAAGAACGTACTGAAAGCGGTGGAGCGGATCACTGCTGCTGACGGGATGGCGATGAGCCCTAAACGTATCACCGTTTCCACTGCCGGTGTAAGCAAAGGTATCCGCCAGCTGGGTGATGACAAAGTGAAATTCAAACTGGCGCTCTCTCTTCATGCGGCCAATGATGAAAAGCGGCATAAGATCATGCCGATCAATGATACGAACAACATCAAATCATTGATGGATTCACTGAATTACTTTTATAAACAAACCGGTAACGAGATCACCTTTGAATATATATTGTTCAAAAACTTCAATGACTCGCTGGAAGATGCGGATGAACTGATAAAGCTGTACCGCCAGGTGCCTGCTGATCTTATTAATATAATAGAGTACAACCCGATCGACTTTGCCAAGTTTCAAAAACCGGAAGAAGAAAAGGTGCAGGCCTTTATGGATTACCTGGGCAAGCACCGGGTGAATACCAGGCTTCGCAAAAGCCGCGGTAAGGATATTGATGCGGCGTGCGGGCAACTGGCGAATAAGAATTGAGTTTTTTGCCACGAAGACACAAAGGCACAAAGAAGGAATTTAACCACAAGGACGCGGAGGCGCAGAGGATTGCCTTTACTTCTTTACCTCATTCTCTCCTTCAACCTCTTAGCCCTGTATTTCACCCCGCTCCTCCCGGATATCAACCATTTACGAAGAATTTCCTACTTCCATTAAACCTCACTTGTCCTGCCGGGTCTGAAAACCGTTAACATTTTACATACAAGCCCGGACACAGGTTAATACAAAGCCAGGCGTCTAAAAAAAACAAAAAACACAGTAACATGAAAAAAATAATCTTATCAGCCGTAGTTCTTTCCCTGGCTGCTGCCGTACATGCGCAGGAAATACCTGAAAGAAAAACAGAACGCCCTGGCACACACGACAGGATGCATGGCAAAAGAAAAGGTGGGCATGACCGCCAGGAAATGATGAAACAACTGAACCTTACCGATGCTCAAAAAGAACAATTCAAAGCACAGCGGGAAGAGTTCAAAAAGAAAATGGACGATCTGAAAAAGAAAGACGACATCACCGTAAAAGAATGGAAAAGCAGAATGGAAAGCCTGCGCAAGGAGCAAAGATCAAAAATGGACGGCATCCTTACCACGGAGCAGAAAGCAAAGATGGAAAAAATAAAAGCAGAAGGTAAAGCCAGGCATGAAGAAATGCAAAAACAACGTGCAGATAAAATGAAAGCCGAACTGGGCCTAACAGAAGAGCAATCAGCCAAACTGGATAAACAAAGAGCAGAAATGAGTGCAAAGATAAAAGCCATCCATGAAGACAAAGCGCTGAGCGATGAACAGAAAAAAGAAAAAATGAAAGAGCTGATGAAGCAGCGTAAAGAAAGCATGAAATCCATCCTTACAGAAGAGCAGCAGAAAAAATTAAAAGAATCAAAGGAGAAAGAAAAGGAACACCATATGAGAGGAAAGCGTATGGAAGATAAAAAAGAAACCATTTAAAAAGATTAATCCCCTGAAACTGGTAGCCCCGCTTTGTTTATTCATTGCGGGGCTTTTTTTATGCGCCCAACCTTTTGCAGAAGATCCAATCGAAAATACAGGCACACGGATGACACGGGTTGGACGCCTGCCTGCTCGCCTTCGCAAAGCTTCAGCGGAGCAAGGTCGGCAGACAGGGATGAACACAGATTTTTTATATTGCTACGCAATGATAAATAAGAACCTATTTAATAAGATATAATCCCCTGAAACTGGTAGCCCCGCTTTGTTTATTCATTGCGGGGCTTTTTTTATGCGCCCAACCTTTTGCAGAAGATCCAATCGAAAATACAGGCACACGGATGACACGGGTTGGACGCCTGCCTGCTCGCCTTCGCAAAGCTTCAGCGGAGCAAGGTCGGCAGACGGGGATGAACACAGATTTTTTATATTGCTACGCAATGATAAATAGGATAGTCTAAGTGCAAAATCCACAACATGGGATGTGAACCTATCCGTAAATACTGCGAAGCAGGATTGATCTGTGTTCACCCGTCCAACCCGTGTCATCCGTGTGCCAATTGTATTTGCTGCTATATTACCTATCTTCGCCGCTCACTACTGTTGTAAAACAGCAAATCAGTAAATATGCAAAAGAAATCAAGTCATTTCGACAAGTTTAAGCCCAAAAAAAGCAATGCTGCCGTAAAGGAACAATTCAAGCAGGAAAAAAGAAAGTTCAAGAAAGAACGGGAAGAGTATTTTGATAAGAAGAGAGATGAAGTAAGAGGTCAGAAGACGGAAGTCGGAGGTCGGAAGACGGAGGTCGGAGGTCGGAGGTCGGAAGTCGGAGGTCGAAAGACAGAAATAACGCCCATATCTCACCTGAGGCCCCAGACTGCAGAACAGATGCCGTTGAATAAATACATCGCCCATGCCGGGCTGGCCGGAAGAAGGGAAGCTGCTGAGCTCGTAAAAAAAGGATTGGTAAAAGTAAACGGCGAACTGGTAACAGAGCCGGGGCATAAAGTATCCTCAAAAGATGAAGTAAATGTAAATGGCAAGAAGATCTTCCTGGCGAAGAACCTTGTTTACATCTTATTGAATAAGCCGAAAGACTTTATTACCACTACAGATGATCCGCAGGGAAGAAAAACGGTGCTGGATATTATTGGCAAAGCCACTCCTGAAAGAGTGTACCCGGTTGGGCGGCTGGACAGAAATACGTCCGGTGTGCTGCTGCTTACAAATGACGGTGAGCTGGCGCAAAAACTTACCCATCCCAGCGATGAAATAAAGAAAGTGTACCATGTTACCCTGAACAAGCCGCTGGAGAAAGTTGATTTTGATAAGATACTCAAAGGCATTGTGCTGGAAGATGGTCCTGCCAGTGTGGATGCATTGGCCTTTGCAGATGTAAAAGATAAAACGCAGATCGGTGTGGAGATACACAGTGGTCGTAACCGTATCGTTCGCCGCATCTTTGAAGCGCTGGGCTATGATGTAAAGAATCTTGACCGGGTGATCTTTGCAGGCCTCACCAAGAAAAACATTGAAAGGGGCAAGTTCCGTTTCCTTAGTGAAAAAGAAGTAAGGGACCTGAAGCATTTTGGAAAGGGCAAATAGGGCCACAGATTACACGGATTAACACAGATGGATACAAAAAGGCAATTAGGGCCACAGACCTGCCTGCCGGCAGGCAGGTTACACGGATTAACACAGATGGATACAATGAAAGTTTCGGAATTAATCATTGCAGAGAATGACAACTGGGTGGCCATCAATAAGCCTTCCGGTTTATTATCTATACCCGACCGGGAAGGGAAAGAAGTCTCCTTAAAAGTATTACTGAAAGAAAAGTATGGCGATATCTTCACCGTGCACCGTATAGACCGTGACACGAGTGGCCTGATCGTATTTGCAAAGAATGAGGCCACACATAAACATTTATCAAAACAATTTGAAGAACGGCAGACCCGGAAGATCTACACCGGCCTGGTGATCGGTTCCCTGGCTGAAAAGAAAGGAAGCATTGACGCTCCTATTGCAGAGCATCCTGCACTCAACGGAACAATGATCGTTCACCGCAAGGGAAAAGAATCACTGACGGATTATGAAGTGCTGGAAAACTTTGGCATTTATTCGCTGGTGCAATTTCAAATTCATACCGGAAGAACACACCAGATAAGAGTGCATATGAAAGAACTGGGGCATCCCGTGGTTGGTGATGCTGTATATGGCGATGGCAAACCCATTTTGATCTCAGGCATAAAAAAGAAATACAATCTCTCTAAAAACGAACTGGAAGAAAAACCTATCCTTGGCAGGTTGGCTCTACATGCCTTTCAACTTTCCTTTACAGATATTGATGGGCAGCTTATTGAACTGGAAGCGCCGCTTCATAAAGACATGCGGGCCACGCTGCAGCAGTTAGAAAAAAGAACGAAGAACAAAAAGTAGATCACCCGATAGTTAGCGGGATTGAAAATTGGTCCTCTTAAAATGCCTTTGAACCACACCTGCCTACCGGCAGGCAGGTAGAAGCATAGTTACATAGGTTAACAAAGCTTGTCCTGCCAAGTGCATGGATAGCTATGTGTGAATTCCTATGTTCTCTATGAACTATGTGGTTCAAATTTATTTTCCTCTAACGCACTACCAAAAAAGTAATTACCAAACGGGTCGCATCTGCCAGCAATTCACAATAGTAAAAATTGTTTTACCAGTGCTCCCCGAAAAAAGTTGAATGGCCTCTTCACCGGCGCCGGGAAAGAGCTGGGCGGTGAGCGCCGCCTGCCCATTGTTAGCAAATACTTCCACAATACTTTTGTCAAAGTACACCTGTAAACTGATCTTGCCGTTCATTGCTTGTAATGCCGTCTCATACCTGCTCTGCTTCGCAAAGGCGGGATGAAAACTGGCATCGCCTGCTTTAGAACGGTCGATGTATACAACCTGCTTTGCTGCATCATAACCTATCTCTATATACTTGTCAGCCTTCACTGCCAGTCGTACACCACCCTGGCTGCCGTTGGCAACAATCATCTCTACATTTATTTCAATCATCTGCCCTTTTACGGGTAGCAACTTTGAACCTGTCACCACCATGTTCTTTGCTGTAAAAGATGTGCCTCTTAGGGAATTGATCGCCGGCACGGGCCTCTGCATCAGTATCCATTCATTGTTGATCTTCTGTACAGTAAGTTCTCTGGGCAATGACATAGCACTCTTCCACGGCGTGGTGGGAATATCTTGCGCATAGTTCCAGTTGTTTATCCAGCCGATGCTTACCGGCTTATGACCAGCAGGTAAATTATTATACACTATAGCGGCATAGTAGTCGGGGCCGTAGTCCGGTCGGTATATTTTAGCAGCAGGGTTATCGCTAGTAAATGTGTTCCCGTCAAATTCACCAACAAAGTATTGCATATAAGGTGCCGGTGAGTGCATTAGTACCCATTTGGTTTTGCCAGGTTCATTCTTCACAGGTACTTCAAACAGGTCGGGGCATTCCCAAATACCGGTAGTATCTCCTGCCGGTCCAAAGCTGCTCATCAGTTGCCACTCCTTCAGGTTCTTTGAAGAATAGAATTGCGCCTGCTTCTCTATCGGTAACACTACAGCCATTACCCATTTTTGTTGAGGTGCATACCAAAACACTTTGGGGTCTCTGAAGTCTTTCTTGCCCAGGTCAAGCACCGGGTTGGCATTATATTTTGTCCAGGTGCGTCCATCATCCAGGCTGTAGGCAATGTGCTGCGATTGATTCTTTCCTTCAATATGGGCCGTATAAATGGCAACCATCGGAATTTCTCCCGGTTGCTTTGCAAAACCGCTGCTGTTATTATGGTCCACTACACAACTTCCCGAAAATATCATGGTGTCCTTTTCTTCCGGTATGGCCAGTGGCAAATGCTGCCAGCGGACGAGGTCTTTACTTACTGCATGTCCCCAGCTCATATGTCCCCAGCGGTTGCCAAATGGATTGAACTGGTAAAACAAATGATATTCTCCTTTATAATAAACGAGACCGTTAGGATCGTTCATCCAGTGAATGGCGGGTGTAAAATGAAACTGCGGGCGAAAAGGTTCTTTGTAAAATGTAGTTTGCTGCGCAAAAGCCAGTTGGCTGCAAAGCAATAATGTAATTAATAGTAGCTTTCTCATGCAATCGTATTTTGAGGAGTGAGGAATAGATTTGAACCACAACTTGTCCCGGCTATCCGGGATAGACAGATAGAATACATAGGAATACAGTTATAGTGGTTATCTATGTGTGTATTCCTATGCTCTCTATGAACTATGTGGTTCAAAATCCAAGATTCAAAAGCATTTTTCTAATGCCTGCAAAATATCATCCAGTATATCCTGCACATTTTCAAGTCCAACAGAGATTCGTATTAACCCGGGTGTGATGCCAACAGCTTGTCTTTCTTCCTCGGTCAGTTTTGAATGCGTGGTGGAAGCAGGATGAGATGCAATGCTGCGGCTGTCGCCCAGGTTATTCGTCATAGACAGCATTTGCAGCGCATTTAAAAACCTGCGGCCGCTTTCAATGCCCCCTTTCAGTTCAAATGTTACAATGCCGCCACCATTGGTCATTTGCTTTTTGGCAATAGCATACTGCGGGTGGGTTTCCAGGAAAGGATATTTTACAGAACTGATGGATGTATGCCCCTGCAATTGCTGTGCGATGGCTAAAGCATTCACTGCATGCTTATCCATACGGATGAATAAGGTCTCTAAGCTTTTGGATAATACCCATGCATTAAAAGGGCTCATGGAGGGCCCGGTGTTCCGGATAAAAAGATAGAGCGGGTTAATGAGTTCTTTTTTTCCAACGATGACACCACCGAGGACTCTTCCCTGTCCATCAATGAATTTAGTAGCGGAATGTAATACCAGGTCGGCCCCGAATTGAATGGGTTGCTGCACGGCGGGTGTGGCAAAACAATTATCCACCACAAAAAGAATATTATGCCGCTTACAGATAGCCGACACGAATTCAATATCAATAATATTCAGTCCGGGATTGGAAGGGGTTTCCACATACAGCATTTTAGTATCGGGCTTTACTAATGCTTCAATGGTCTCCGGTTTGTCCATATCAAAATAGGAATGACTGATACCCCATTTGGGTAAATACTTTGTAAGTATCGTATGTGTGGAACCGAAAACGGCTGATGCGGAAATGATATGATCTCCTTTGGATAAAAAGGTCATGAAGGTGGCAAACACTGCTGCCATACCGGTACCGGTAGCCACCCCATCTTCTGCACCTTCCAGTGCTGCTATCTTGGTGATGAACTCATCTACTGAAGGATTGGAAAAGCGGGAATAAATATTTACTTCTAAAGAGTCATCTGCAAATGCAGCAGCCATATCTTCTGCCGAATCGTAGGTGAAACTGCTGGTTAAAAACAGCGGTGTGGAATGTTCTTTTTGCCCCGTCTGTTCTGTTTGAATACGGATCGCTTTTGTTTCGGGTCTTTGTTTTGCCATACTAAATGAGCCTGTTTTAACAGGCTTCAAAGATACAGTGACGGGGCCGATAAGGCGAAGAAAAAGATCAGGGTTTTGGCTTTAATCGTATTCCCAATTTTGTCTTTGTGTCATAAACGGTTACTCTCAATTTCTCAAACTTCCAATGCTCGACCGTGAGCACCAGCGGTGTGCTTTTCGTTGTTTGAATTCTAAACATTCCCTTATCGTTTGTCAATGCTTCTTCTTCACCATCCACCACATAAGTATGTGCATTGGGCACCGGCTTCCCGGAAGCATCAGACAATACGGTTCCTTCTATTACCTGCATATTGACGGCAGGAGGCGTATCATTCCGCAACAGCGGCAATACACAGATCATGATCCCGATGCAATATCTTTTCATGTTATTGTTTCATTTACCGGTAGAGATATGAATAATATTGTTTTCCAATTGTTTTATAGAATAATACAAAGCCAAAGGCCATCAGCAGCAGTACAGCGCTAAGATTAAAATAGGGAAATGCCGCCCAGGTGAGTATGCCCAGTAATCCTAAGCGGGCAAATTCCAGGTGAAAGATCCAGCGCCGTTGCTCCAGCATGGCACCTGTTGTTATCACACTTACGAGTATGAATAAGGAAAGCCCGAGGATCTTGTCACCGCTAAGATGGTGTTCAAATAATATTACCAGGAAGAGTGCCAGCAGCGACAGAAATGTTTGCAGTTTAATATAGTTAAGCAGTACCAGGGAATGTTTTATATCCTGCTGCTTAAAGGATAGCTTTCGTTCCAGGCTTGCCCGTATGCGTGGATCGATATCATCTGGTTTGCCAAAGAGGGCTTTCCATTTCTGCCGGAAGCCTTTGGCCCGTTTGAAACTAATGAACATTTCCAGTATGAAATGAAAGTGCTGCCAGAGAAAGCTATGGCTGTTGAGTGGTGTGGTGAGCCCGTACACCGGTTTTTCTTTTTCTACAGCAAAGGTGCCAAACAGCTTATCCCAGATGATCAGTACGTCTCCGTAATTCTTATCGAGGTATTGCGGGTTGCTGCTGTGATGCACCCGGTGATGCGATGGAGTAACAAAAATATGTTCGAGCCAGCCGAGCTTGCCTACTAACTGTGTATGTGTGAAGAAGGGGTAAGTGCCGTGTATCAGCAGGAGTATGGTGATCATCTCTGCCGGAAAACCGATAATTGGCAATACGGCCCAGAAAAGACATCTTGCCACAGCCTGGAAAACAGTGATGCGGGCAGAGACAGTAAAGTTATAATCATCGCTCTGATGATGCACCACATGCACACTCCAAAAAAGATTGACCTCATGACCAAAACGATGATACCAGTACCACATGAGGTCGGTGAAGAGGAATAGCAGGATCCAGGTCCAGATACCGGGTTGTATATCAAAGAAGGCAAAATGCTTGTGCAGCCATACAAAAAAGAAATAGAACACCCCGGTGGTGAACAGGTCGGATAATCGTTCGCCGATGCCTACATTCACATTGGCGACAGCTTCATTGAAATGAAAGTTGTCCTGCTTGCCCCTCTTCTTACTGAGGTAGTACTCCAGGTACATCAAACCAGTAAAAAAGGGAACCGCCAGCGCCAAAAGATTCAACTTCATAGTTCTATTAATTTACTGCGGTATATTCAGAAAATACCGGGGATAAAAGATAAAACACTCCTGTTAGTTAAAACCGCTTACAAAAGAAATTGTTATCCCTAAAATGTTAATTTAATTCCTGGTCAGGGGTATTACTCTTTATATTGTTAAAATACTGGCAGCAAGGTTAACAGTTTGAACCATGCTGCATTTATTTATTTCTCAGATCAGAGTTATGAAAATAAAATACCCTCGTTGCACTGTTGCTGCGTATTTGACCTTTGCATCGGTGGCAAAAGAAAAAAAGATGAACAGCCCAAAGAGTCCTAAGGACGAACAGAACCCTGAACGAAGTGTCCCCGCCATTCGGACGGGGCAGGCAGCAACGGAAGATGCCATAAGTACTGAAGCTGGTTTCATTCCTCAATTTATAAATTTAAACCCGATTGACTCCCCGGTCGGATTCGAACCGACGTAAAAGGATTTGCAGCCCTTTGCCTATCCTCTCGGCCACGGGGTTGATTTTTAAAAGCATCCGCCAGTCGGCGGACGCTTTTCTCTAACGATTGCCTGTATAAAAAAGATCAAAGTACAATGCTCTTTGTACTACCGTTACAAAGAATAACGCAGGGTGACACCCCAAGTCCTGGGGTCACCAAGCACTGCGGCATAATGACCTGCATTACCACCTGCTGGTAACAGTTGTTCGTAATAATCCTTTTAACTGAGATAGAGAAATGCCCCGCTGAATCGGTGGCTGTACCGGCAGAAGTACTCTTAACAGTAATACTGGCGAAAGGAACCCCGTTATTATTCTCGTTAACAATACGGCCTGTAACCTGTGCAAAAACAAGGACAGGGGATAAAAAGCAGATGAGTAAAACAAAATGCTTCATGGTTAGGTTTTGGTTTATCCTATTAGTCTATTAATTTTATAGATTTTTAAATTAAAGAAAAGAGAATCAATAAGATTCCCATATAGCTATCGCAATGCAAATGTAAGGTTGACTTATTATCCTACCAATTTTATAGACTTATAATTTGAAAATGCTATAAAAATTTGATTATCACCCGCAGGCTCCAGATGATCACCATTATGCCCACGCAGATCA
Organism: uncultured Chitinophaga sp.; assembly: GCA_964443345.1. Lineage (GTDB taxonomy): Bacteria > Bacteroidota > Bacteroidia > Chitinophagales > Chitinophagaceae > JJ008. The sequence goes on along the minus strand of CAYUCU010000067.1, from coordinate 8,106 downwards.
TCATCGTTCGTACTGGCAGCCGGCCGGCCAACTTTGCGGCAATCGGCGCTGCTATAGCCCCGCCGATCATCAGCCCGGCAATTACCTGCCAGTGGGTGATCCCGATCAATACAAAGAATGATATAGCGCTGAAGAAGGTTACAAAAAACTCACTCAGGCTCACACTACCAATCACATACTGAGGGCTTCTTCCTTTTGCTATCAACGTACTGGTAACTAAAGGCCCCCAGCCGCCACCGCCAAAGCTATCCAGGAAACCGCCGGCGCCAGCCAGCCAGCCGGCTCTTTTTACTTTTTTGATCTTCTTCGTTTTCTTATAGGCCTGGTATAGTATCCTAATCCCGAGCAATAAACAATAGGCCGCCAGGAAAGGCTTAATATAACTGCCATACTTATCGCCGAGCCATACCAATGCCCCCGCCCCCACGATTGCTCCCAGCACACCCGGTACCACCAGCACTTTGAATAATTTCTTATTTACGTTGCCAAACTTGTAATGACTGTAACCACTCGCCGCACTGCTGAACACTTCCGCTGTATGCACACTACCGCTAATAGCTGCCGGGCTTACCCCCATGCTCATCAGCAGGCTGGTACTGGTAACACCGTAACCCATGCCCACCGCCCCATCTACCAACTGCGCTAAGAAACCAGCGCCCATGAAGAGAAAGAAGGACTTATCAATATTTGCTCTTGCTGATTGTATCAATGTGGCCAGCGGTGCATATCCCACATACCTGTCCACAAAAAAAGCAATGATCGCCAGTGCAAAAGCGATCAGGGAAAAAGTGGCAATACGTTTCCACTTTCTTTCATTCCGGATATTGCCGTGTACTATCTCCGGTATCAGGTCCTCCTCAGTCATATCAGAAAGAGCCTCTGCACTTTCGTCAGCAACTGTCACTTCTTCAACAGGTATCACTTTACCTGCTGAAGAATGCTTATTGATATTTTCATCTGTATAGATCATTCAGCTATTTACCTGAGCAGCACTGCCGCCACCGTATTATTGCTTGTTTCATCGATCAATATAGCGCTTCCATTTACATGAAGTTTCTCAAATGAATCATACACCAGCGGCGAAGCCGTTTTAATGCTGGCTTTCACCACTTCATTCAGCTTCACGCCACCTTCTGCAGGTTGTTGCTCCAGGGAGTTTACATCCAGTTTGTACTCCACGTTTTTCACAATAGCTCTTACCAGCCGGTTATTATGCTGCAGTAAATATTTATTGCCTGCCTGCAATGGTTTTTCGTCCATCCAGCAGAGCAGCACTTCTATTTCATTATTCACTTGTGGCAAGTTATCTGACTGCACTATGGAATCACCACGGCTCACATCTATATCATCTGCCAGGTGAATGACCGTAGGTTGCGGTGCAAAAACTTCTTCCACTTCCACACCACCTGTTTCCAATTTGGAAATAGTCGTTTCTATTTTTTGCGGCAACACTGTCACCTTATCACCTTTTTTGTACACGCCGCTTATAACCCTTCCTGCATAGCCCCGATAATCATGCAATTCATCCGTTTGCGGACGAATGACCAATTGCACCTGGAAACGGCCATCCGTAAGATTAATATCATTATCGATCTTTACGTCTTCCAGGTATTCCAGTAATGCCGGGCCTTCATACCAATCCATATTCACAGAGCGATCCACTATATTGTCGCCATCCAGTGCACTGATGGGGATATACGTCACCTCGCTCAGACCAAGCTGCGTTGCCACTTTATTGTATTCAATCAATATGTTGTTATACACATCCTGCGAATATTTCACCAGGTCCATCTTGTTCACTGCCACCACCACATGTGGTATTTTCAGTAAGGATGCAATGATGGAATGGCGACGGGTTTGTTCCACTACTCCTTGCCTCGCATCGATCAAAATAATAATGAGGCTTGCATTGGATGCGCCGGTTATCATGTTGCGGGTGTATTGCACATGCCCTGGCGCATCTGCAATGATGAATTTTCTTTTCGGTGTGGTAAAGTAGCGGTAAGCTACATCAATCGTAATGCCCTGTTCCCTCTCTGCTCTTAATCCGTCGGTCAGCAGCGCCAAATCCACCGTTCCATCCGTTCTGTTCTTGGTCGATTTTTCCAATGCCTCCAGTTGATCGATCAGGATATTCTTGCTGTCGTACAGCAAGCGACCGATCAAAGTGCTTTTGCCATCATCTACACTGCCTGCGGTTATAAATCTTAGTAGGTCCATATTATTATTTTGTTACCAGCTTCAGTTCCCTGGTCATCTTCGTTGCGTCGCATTTATCCACCGAAGCTTTAGCGTAGGCGGACTCTTCATCGTCTGGTTCGCTGCTCATCATCTTGCTCCGGGTTTCACCCGGAGTTATTCATGTTTGACCCCTTCGGGGTCTTTCACTTCCTTCTGCATCGGGCTCCACTCAATGCTGGGATATTCCGCCCTTTCAGGGCTGTTTACTTCTTCATTCCTTGTTCCTTGTTCATCTGTTCGATATTCTTTTAAAAGTACCCTCCCTTCTTCCTGTCTTCCATCGCCGCTTCCGTCACCTTATCATCAATCCTTGTTTCACCTCTTTCACTTATTTTGGTAGAGATGATCTCATTGATCACTTCATCCAGTGTGGAAGCGGTTGATTCTACGGCGGCAGTACAGGTCATATCACCCACGGTTCTGTATCTTACTTTTTTTGTAACAACCACATCATTGCTTGCGAGTTGTACATATTCACTCATGGCCACCAGTTGTCCTTCATGCTCTATCACTTCTCTGTCGTGGGCAAAATAAATGGAGGGCAGACCGATCTTTTCCTTGCGGATATAATTCCAGATGTCCAGCTCTGTCCAGTTGCTGATAGGAAATACCCGTACATTCTCTCCTTTATGTATGCGGCCATTGAAAATATTCCATAGCTCCGGCCGTTGCAGCTTCGGGTCCCATTGTCCAAATTCATCCCGCACAGAAAAGATCCGTTCTTTGGCTCTTGCCTTTTCTTCATCCCTTCTTGCACCGCCAATGCAACAATCAAATTTGAATTCTTCGATCGTGTCTAATAAGGTATGTGTCTGCAGCCAGTTGCGGCTCGGGAATTTTCCTTTCGGTTCTGTAAGATTTCTTTCCCTGATGGTGTCTTCCACTTTTCTAACGATCAGGGTGGCACCCACTTCATTGGCCAGCCAGTCACGAAAAGCGAGTGCCTCCGGAAAATTATGCCCGGTATCTATATGCACTAAGGGAAAAGGGATCTTGCCGGGAGCAAATGCTTTTTTTGCCAGGTGAACCAGTGTAATGGAATCCTTGCCACCGCTGAAAAGCAAAGCTGGTCTTTCAAACTGCGCTGCCACTTCACGAAAGATGTGAATGCTTTCCGCTTCCAGTTGCTCTAAATAATCTAAATGATAATTGCTCATAATTACTTTTTGTATTCAACTCCTCTTTGCTATTGCACTAATTGATGCCCAATGAACAGAACCCTGAAGAGTCCACCTACGCTAAAGCTTCGGTGGATAAATGCGACGCAACAGGCGATGCCATTTGCACTGCTGCTGGTAACATTATCCATTTACTTCGCTACATGCAGGCCGCATTCTTTCTGGCTTGTTTCCCACCACCATCTGCCAGCCCTTGGATCTTCTCCCGGCTCAATGGCACGGGTGCAGGGGGCGCAACCAATGCTGATAAATCCCTTATCGTGCAATGGATTGTACGGCACATTATGTTTTTCAATGTACTCCAGCACATCAGCATAGCTCCAGTGAATCAATGGATTGAATTTGTATAACTGCCGGCTTTCATCCCATTCGATCATCTTCATGGCATTGCGGTTTGCCGATTGCTCTGATCGCAAACCGGTTATCCAAACTTTAGCGCCTTTCAGCGCCCTGTTCAATGGTTTCACTTTGCGGATATGGCAGCATTCCTTCCGGTTCTCCGTTGATTCATAAAAACTATTGATCCCTTTTGTCGTTACAAACTCTTCCACATCTGCCGCTTCGGGAAAATAAACTTGTATCGGCTGTTTGTACCGGGCACTGGTTCTGTCCAGCAGCTCATATGTTTCATTGTAAAGCCTGCCGGTATCAATCGTAAATACTTTTACAGGGACACCGTTTTTAAATACAGCATCCGTTATCACCTGGTCTTCCTGTCCCAGTGAAGATGAAAAAACTGTTTCATCGGGAAATAAACGGGAAATGATTCCCAGCGCTTCCGGTAATGAAGCCTGTTCTATTTGTTGTATAGTTTCCTTAGTCAACATCCGGTTGGGGAGTATATCGCAAATAAGGTTTAACCACTTTTACCCCCTTAGAAAATTTCTTGATGGCATCTTCAGTAGAAACGGCGGGAACCACGATCACATCTTCCCCATGTTTCCAGTCGGCCGGAGTGGCCACACTATACTTGGCTGTCAGTTGCAGTGATTCGATCACCCTCAGCACTTCATAAAAATTCCTTCCGGTGGATGCAGGATAGACGATCATCAGTTTCACCAGCTTATCCGGACCTATGACGAATAAAGAACGTACGGTAGCTGTAGCAGAAGCGTTTGGATGGATCATATCATATAATGTCGCCACGTTGCGGCTTTCATCAGCGATAATGGGAAATCCAACGGAACAGTGTTGTGTTTCATTGATGTCTTTCCGCCATTCCAGGTGCTTATCCAGCGGGTCAATACTTACAGCCAGCACTTTTACATTCCGTTTGGCAAACTCTTCCTGCAATAAAGCGGTTTTGCCAAGTTCTGTGGTGCAAACCGGGGTAAAATCAGCCGGATGCGAGAAAAGGATACCCCAGCCGGTGCCTAAATATTCGTAGAAATCAATTTCACCTTCAGTGGTTTGCGCTTGAAAGTTGGGGGCAACATCCCCTAAACGTAGTGCCATAGAATTATAATTTACTTGGTGCGAAGATAGCCGGTAATAACTACCCTACCAAACAAGTAGGGTAGAATTAGGCTTTGTTTTGCGAACAGATGTTTGGCAAATTATACCACCAGGTCTGCCAGTGTTTTTTTCTCAAGAATGGCCAATTGGGCATCCCGTACACCGATCATAATCTCATGAAGGCCACAGTGTTTCTCATCGCAGTTCTTGCATTTTTCGTAGAAATAGAGGCTTACACAAGGCAGCATGGCTATTGGACCATCTACCACCCGTATCACCCGGGCCACCGGGACCTTAGAGGGCTTTTGAATAAGAAAATAACCTCCCCCTTTCCCTTTTTTGCTTTCCAGAATCCCGTCTTTCTTTAGCTGCAGGAGTATGTTTTCGAGGAACTTAAGAGGAATTTTCTTCTTTCGGGCAATCTCTGATATTAATACAGGCCCCTGCTCATACTTCTGAACCAGCATTTCCAATGCCCTGAATGCATATTGTGTTTTTTTGGAAAGCATAATTAACTTTCGATGATGAGTTTATAATTGACAGGGGAATTTTTCTTTAGCATAGCGGATACACCACAATATTTTTCCAGCGAAAGATCAATGGCCTTTCTTATCCTTTCCTCATTACCTGCATCGGTTTTCATCTTGTATGTGATAGTGACTTCTGTAAATACTTTAGGATGCTCTGTGGTTTGAGCCGCGGCTGTTTCAATTACAAGTTCAGAAAATTCAACTTTCATTTTATTTAATATGTCCACTATATCAATGCCGCTGCAAGCCGCCAGTGCACTTAGCAGCAGCGCCTTGGGTCCATGCCCGTTTTTTTTCTCCCCGTCAATCCTGATGCTATTACCTTCATGATCTGCTTCAAACTCATGTTCCTTTTTCCAGGTGGTGATCGTTTTCATTTATCCGTTAATTGATGTTTTTGATTTTGCCGGATATTCTCCAGCGTCCATTCTATTGTATGCTCAAAATTATGCTTTCGTTCGCTACATTCCTGTTTATTGCAAATGCGGCAGGAAAAAGGCAAACAGCCATCTGAGTGTACAAATAATTCCAGTGACTCTCCAAATTCTTTTCGTATCAACTCCGACAGTGCGTCTATTTCCCGGTGTGCTTCATGCACATTAAGATACCATGGAACAGTAAGGTGACAATCCACATGCAGTACTGAACCATATTTTATCACCCGAAGGTTATGGAGATCGATCCAGTTCTCTCTTCTATTACTATTAAGCAACTGTACCATTTTCGCAAGCAATTTTCCATCTGCTTCGTCCATTATGCCGGCAATGGAGTGTCTGACAATGCTATACCCGGTATAGACAATAAAGGCCCCAAACCCGATGGCCACCACACTATCTATCCATTTGTAACCGGTAAGCCAAAGCAACAGCAACCCTGCTATAATACCTACTGTAGACCAGGTATCCGTTTGCAAATGTTTTCCACTGGCTTCTAATGCCAGCGAATCATTTCTTTTTCCTGTGCGAAGACAATAATAACCAAGAATATAATTGGCAACAGCCGTACCAGCCACCAACCAGATACCAAAGTCAATTTTATGCAGCTCAACAGGGTTAATGAAATTCTGGATGGCTTTATATAAAATGATTGCCCCGGCTGCGCCGATAAGCGTCCCTTCCACAGCGGCCGACAGAAATTCGGCCTTACCATGTCCGTATGGATGATCGGTATCCCTGGGCTTTGCGGCTACATATAAACTGTACAGGCCAATAAGCCCGGCCGCTACATTTACGATACTTTCTAATGCATCAGTAAGTATAGAAACCGAATGTGTGGTATAATAGGCAAAGAATTTTACCGATAACAGTAAAATGGAAATTACTGCCACCCATTTTTGTACAGCCAGGTTTTGTTGTGCTTTTTTCAAATAATATCAGCTGAATATACGAGCAATGTTTTGGGTGGCCGAATATACATAATAAAATTGCCCTTGCAATTCCGGACTGCAAAGGCAATTTTGGTTAAGACTGTTTCTGGTTACTGATCACTTCACAACCAGTACCTTCTCAGTAAATGATTCGCCTGCTCCAAACACATCCGGGATATGGATGAGATAAGTGCCGGCACTGAGCCCCGTAATATTTATAGCATTGTTATTACCTAATTTAAGCTGCTTCACCACTTTTCCACTCATATCAGTTATCATGGCATCGTAGGAGCGGTTCACCCCGTCAAGACGGATAGTGAACTGGCCATAGTTGGGATTAGGATAAAGCAATACACTCACCTGTGTTTCACCGATCCCTTTTACTGCTTTGATATGGGTATAAACAAAATGATCATCCCGGGCCACTTGCTTCAGGCGATAATAGCTTACACCGGCATATCCATTGGGATCTGTAAAATTATAATTCAGCGTGGCAGTACTGTTTCCATCCGGTGCCATGGTTGGAGCAAATCCGATGTAATTAAATAACGGTTCATTCTCCAGTCTTCTTTCCACTGCAAAACCGCGGTTGTTTTGCTCCGCTACTGTTTGCCAGTTTACCTGCACATTTAGTTTATTCAGCCGTTTTGCATCAAACGATAGAAGGGTAACAGGTGATGCTCCTGAGAACGTACCCAATCCAAACTGGCTGAAGCTGCTGATATTATTTCTCCTGGCATAGCCGGCAGAAAGAATCCTGCCCGGCAGGTTATTAGCCGGAATAGTGCTTCCGGCAGGCGACGTCCAGTCGGCTGCATTCGATGAGGCATAAGGTCTGTTTAAAATGGCAAAACTGTTGTCGCTCAAACCGGTAAATCCATTGAAGTATAACAGCACATCACAGGTGCCTGAAGATGGTGCTGCATCGGGTGTGAGATACCAAACGCCGCTTTTGGTTACAGATACATAAGGTTGCCCGTTTTCCGAAACGGCCAGTCCGACGTCATTTCCTGGTTGGGGACCGAAAGAAGCATCCAGCCAGGTAACATTATTAAGCGGGTTAGCGATAAGATTATCCAGCACCACCCTGTTTGGTTTATACGCATCCCCAACGGGAAATTCATAGTTGCTGACAGAAGCCGGAGTTACAAACCTTCTCAACTTTCCATTTACCCAGCTATTTGAAAAATCACTATTGATGGGATCTGCTTCAACGGCCGATTGACTGCTGTTCCAAATAACCATTTTGTAAGCAGCAGTTGTATTTACCCTGCCGGCTTTCAGATAGAGTTTGTTTGTATTGATATCACCGGCGAGGGTAACATCGCCGGCAGCA
>CAYUCU010000066.1:0-18848 GCA_964443345.1 uncultured Chitinophaga sp. | reverse complement strand
CGGCTGAATGGCGGTGGTAATAACTACAAGAACAAACCGGTGATCACCGGCATTGTTGAAAGTAAAAAGATCAATAAACCCGGAAGATTATTTGTGATCACCGGGCGGCGCACTTTTTCTGCCTGCCAGAACCTGGTCAATGAATTAAGCAATTATACCAATGCGTTATTTGTGGGAGAACCTACATCAGAGAATATAAATTTTTATGGGGACACCCGCAGGGTAGAGTTGCCAAAAACAGGGATACCTGTATTTCTTTCTTTTGCCTGGTGGCAGGATAAACCTCAATGGGAGAATGCGGACTGGACAGCACCGCAACTGGCTGTGGATATGAGCATAGAGGAGTATAAAACAAATAAAGACCCTGTATTGCAAGCCTGTCTTGATTTTTCTGAAAAGGATGTTGTACTGGACCCTGTGGGCCGGCTGCGGGAATTATTTTTGGCCGGAAAGCTGGATGAAGTGGAAACAGAAGCTAAAAAGATGGTTTCGGACCCGCGGTACCGGTATATGGATTTTGAAACAAAGATCAATGATGCGGGATATAATATGCTGAATGGAAATCAACTGGAAGCAGCACTTTATGTATTTCAACTGAATACAAAACTGTTTCCCAAATCAGCCAATGCCTGGGATAGCCTGGCGGAAGCGTTCTGGAAATCAAAACAAACGGATAAAGCAAAGGAATATTATACCAAAGCTATTGAACTGGACCCGAATGGTGTTACCGGTGAAAATGCCCGGAATATGCTGAAAAAGATGCAGGCGGAAAAAGGGAATTAGGTTGTTGTTTAGGATCATACCGGTTTAATCACACATCTCCTTCATGATAAGAAAGGACCAGTGTGGTGATATCTGTATTCACTTTCCTGTATTTGATTCCGGCTTTGTCCATCATAAACTTTGAAGCTTTGAAGATATCAGTGCCTTCGTATTTATCAGACAAGTAGATCACTTCTGTGATCCCGGATTGAATGATGGCTTTCGCACATTCATTGCAGGGAAAGAGGGCGGTATAGATCTTACAACCCCGCAGGTCCATCCCGATATTATTCAAGATAGCATTCAATTCTGCATGGCAGATATAGGGATATTTTGTATCCAGGAATTCGCCTTGTTTCTCCCAGGGAAAATCATCGTCATCACAACCGATAGGCAGACCATTATAGCCGGCACCTACGATCTTGTTCTTATCACTTACAATGCAGGCGCCAACCTGTGTGCTGGGGTCTTTGCTTCTGCGGGCAGAGAGCAGGGCCACACCCATAAAGTATTCATCCCAGGAAATATAGTCTTGTCTCTTTTTCAACATGCAGTTATTGTGTTTAGCAATCGAAAAACCATTTCCACGAATGTAGGATATTGACAGAAATAAATGGGGATGATATTAACTATAAGTTTACCTGCCGGAATTATTTATTTTTTTTCCAAAGGTTAATTGGAATGCCGAGTGTAACATGAAACCCGGAGCCGTAATTAGAAAAATTTGCCTGCTTATTCAAATTGGACTCATCCACGGTCAGGCGGTCCAGTGTTCCAAACCCTTTTACATAACCAATACTGAGCGTAAACTTTGGCTTATCGTTCTTACCGAATTCGAACGTACTGCGGAACGACAAACCGATATTGGAACGGTAAACGGGGTTGGTAGTTGAAATAAAAATTCCGTTTCCAATCAATCCGGTGCCACTGTTGCCTGCCTGCTGGTACACTATGCCAACAGAGGGAATGAATTTAATATACCAGCCTTTGTCCTTTAGTGTACTAAATTCTTCGCCTGACAAGCCATTATCAAGTATTCTTTTAAAATAAAGTGGTTTTGATACCAGGTGATAACCGGCTTCCATCCTTAAAATGTCACGGGAAGAACTATGAAGAGTGCCATTGTACAATATATTATAACCAATATTGCTGAAGCCCACTCCGAGATAAGGCCCATGCCCGTGTTTATTTTGGTAGTTGAGACGAACACCAAGATATACCGACCTGGAAGAGCTGGTGTACAGCCCGGGGATATCATTATAATCTGTTTTGAACCGGGAAAATTCCGTTCCCGCTTCCGGCAGCAGGGTAAGTTTTTGGGAAAAGGAAAGAGAAGTAATGATCAGTAAAACGAGTGTTGTAGTAAAGATCTTTTTCATTGGAGGTTGTTTTAGTTCCAACGAAAATAACAGGAATGCCTTTCTGCCTGTGTTAAAGTAAAACTATGGGAATGTTAATTGTCATTCACTAACCTGCCTGTAATTTTTTTTGAAATTACGCTGCGTAAAATTTCGATAGTATATAATTCAGGGAGAAATCATGAGGATGTTATTGGCTTCCTTATTTGGCCTTCTTCAACCCCTCTACATATTTCTTCACATCTTCCGGATAGTTGCTGATATAGTGGGAGCGGACCATAGCCACAGCAGGCAGTTCTTTGTCTTTGAGATAAAGTGTAAGTGTTCTGGATTGTTTGGATGGCATATGGCAATCAATGCAATTATTACTGATACTGCTTAATTGGCCTGCAGGTACTCCTGCTATTGGCTGATGTTCCTTTTTATGACAGCCCTGGCACCGCTGTGAAAATAATTGAAGTTTTCCTCTTTCGTTTTCATGAGGATTGTGACAGGTGTTGCAGGTCATGTTGCTCAATTGAAAACATTTGCTGGCCCTCAGCAATCCAAACTGGTTGCCATGTACATCTGCGTTATCGGTATTAACAGTAGCGGTGGTGAATGTGTCGGAAGAAAAATAATTGGCCAGGTCTTCTCCTGCCTTGTAACGAAAAGAGGGTGTTGTTTTCTTCAGACTGCCATCATGACAAAGGCGGCACATATCCAGTTGCAACTGCCGGCTGAGCGCCGCTTGTTTTACAATATACTTTCCTGTTTTTTCTGCGGGGTTTGCTGTTTGAAATTCCACATGCTTTGCACCGGCACCGTGGCATTTTTCGCAGTCAACACCTAATATGAGGCTTTGCTTATCAAACTCTTCCTGTTTGATATCCGGTTCAGATAACAGTCCTGCATAGGTGGCATGACATTCCAGGCACCGGGTGGTAATGGGTTTATCAAACATTACTTTATCAGAAGGAAAGCCAGGGCTGTTGGCCCATTGGCCTGCTGCAGTAAAATAGGAGATGGGCATTTGAAACAATTTATTGCCCTGCCAGTACAAATAGGTTTGTCCTTTGGCGCCGGAACCCGTTACCAGGCCAAAGCGAAAATCTTTTTTTTGTTCTCCTTTATAAAAAACAGACTGGAACAGACCGCTGTCAGTACGGTGCATTTTTATCAGCAGTAACTGGTTGTAGTTGAAAATATTGCTTCCTTCTTTAAAACTTCCCAGGATCGTTTTTTCGGTTGCAGGTTGTGACGTAAGATAATGGGCGGTAGTAATATGTTTATTGTAAATATCTGAATGGCATTTGGCACAGGTGGCCGAGCCGGCGAAATCTTTATGCTTATCCGGCGGAGTAGTAACCGTATCAGCAACGGTCACCTCTTTTTTTTTATCTTTACCGGTACATTTTATCAGGCTGAAAACAATCACGGTCAGTGCAGTAATAATAACAGTGGTACGGCGATACCTGGTAATGCCTTTCATATTGAGTTGATTACAGGAAGTGAAAATACTGATTTTAAATCGCTTTGTCGTTTCGTTTGAGGAGGTTGTATCTTACTTGTTTCAGGAATTCAGAAGACCTTACTATAGTACACAGACCCTTGTCAGTTACAAGCCCGCTGATAGATTTTACTAACAGGTGCCAGATGATTAAATTATGACCCGGAAAACCATATCACTTATTTTCATTATACTTTTTTGCAGCAGCAATGGTTTACTTGTGGCGCAAAACTACCAGGCCATGCATGGTTCCCCGTATGCAGGCAGCCTGGGCATTGCGGCTAATCCCGCTTCTATTGTGCATGTTCCTTTTAAGTGGGACGTTACCCCATTTGCCCTACAACTAAAGCACAGTACCAATGCTTTTACGATCTCGAATTATTCGCTGGTATCATCGCCTGCCACGGCAGAAGCTGTTTTTTCCACTGGTGAAAAAAAAAGGTTCCTGATGGCGAACCAGGATATCCGGTTATTAAATGCCCGAATGCGGTTGAACGATGTTTCAGCAATCGCTTTCGGTGCCTCGGTACGGTCTTATGTATCGGCGGTAACTGCTGCTTTTAACTGGCAGGACACTACTGCTTATCTTGAAGATCTCTTAGATATCAACACCGGCAATACCCCTTTATCGGCAGAAGTGAGGGGCATGGCCTGGGCTGAATTGTTTGCTACCTATGCCCGTACTGTCCGGGATATTGGTGATGGAATACTTAATGCAGGGATCACACTGAAAGTAAACCGTGGCCTTGGCGCCGGATTTACTACTGCATCAGACCTGGATTATTTTCCTGCTGCTGTAAATGGGAAACCGGGATATATATTCCGGTCTGCTGAATTGGCGTATGGCTATTCTTCCAATTTTGATGTGCTGGACAGCAACTTAACAGCTACTGTTGAACGGAAAGAACTTTTGAGGCAAACCTTTTCCACTATTGCAGCCAGTATCGGTGTAGAATATATTTTACCTTCTGGTGAAGTGGATGACGAATATGCATACGACCTTAAAATAGGAGCAGCTTTGCTGGATATCGGGTTTAATAAATTTCAATACAGTGCTAACAGCCGGAAGGCCCAATTAAACAAGGACAATATTTCTGATTCCTTATTAGCTATTACTTTTCAGGACCTGGGCAGTGTGGATGCACTTCCGGACAGCCTGCAAGCCTTGCTTGGGTCCACAACGTCCCTGACCGGAAAGCTCAAAATGTTTCAGCCCGCACGGCTGGTCATTAATGCAGATAAACACCTGTCGGGAAACTTTTTTATTAATGCAGAGCTTACGCTGCCGCTTGCTTCATTGACCGGCAAGAGTAACTTATTTGTAAGAGATATGAATCTTGCGGCGGTAACACCAAGATTTGAAACCCGCAGTTTTGGGTTTTACCTGCCCGTTACACTCAACACCCGGCAGCAAGTATGGGTGGGGACAGCTTTAAGGGCCGGGCCGGTGCTGCTGGGTTTGCATAGCCTGGCCAATCTTTTCAGTAAGAATAAAATACAAAACGGCGGGGCCTACCTGGCGGTCACTTTCCGGCCGGGGCAAAAGAAGGAGGATAAAGAAAACCCCGGCCGCACCAGGAGTGACCGGCTTCGGGGTAAGAAAGGAAAGCAACTGGGCTGCCCGGTATTCTGAATATCTGCAGTAAGCTTGCTGTCATCGCTGGTTAATTGACCACTATCATACGTTCCAATGAATTTATTCATACCACTCAGTGCTTCTTATACAGGAATTTTACAGAATGAAACGATCCCTTATTGTATTCCTTGGTGTTGCTGTCTTCTTTTTAGTGCTGAAATCCTACAGCCAGCTTTCCATAACAACGAACAAGAATAACATTGCTGCCGGCGGTGAAGAGGATAATTTAATATATCCCGCTTTGGTCAATTCATTTTATCAACGGAATGGCGGTTATCCGGCCTGGTTTAGCAAGGAAACAGACAAAGGCCCGCTGCGGGAACAATTGCTCGGGATAATGGATACGGCCTGGTATTTTGGAATGGTGCCAAAGAAGTATCACTATCCTGAATTACGAGCTGCATCGGTTGCTGGTATTGCAGACAGCGCTGCTTTAATAATGGCAGACCGGCTATTTACAGATGCAGCCATAGCGTTGTTCAAAGATATTTACCAGGGATATAAGATGACGCCGTGGGTTGGCTATGATGCCTTTTCTGAAAAAGCTGCTGTGGCAGATAATGAATACCTGGTGGGATGCCTGTTGAAAATACAAACTCCTGAACAATTAAGGCAGTATGCGGCATCATTTGAACCATCACATCCCGACTATATTCTATTGAAAAATGAACTTCGCAAGAAGAAGGAAAGAAAAGACACGGACAGCACGGCTAAACTGATCCTCTCCCTGAACTATTACCGGTGGATCCATCATTTCGGGTTTGAGCAGTTTATTATAGTGAACCTGCCTGCAGCCCGTTTGCACTATTTTGAAAAGGATAAACTGATACTGGAAATGAAAACAGTGGTAGGCAAACCTTCCACACCCACACCCCGTTTTGCCACCGTCTGTAATGAACTAATACTGTATCCTTACTGGTATGTGCCTCCAAGTATAACTTTCAATGAGTATTTGCCCCTGATAAAGAAAAATCCTTCCTGGCTGGATGCACATAATATGCAGGTGATAGATGGTTCAGGTAAAGTGATGAATCATCATGCCTTAAACTGGTCATCTTTTCATTCCGGTTATTTCCCGTACATCATCCGCCAGTCCACCGGTTGTGATAATGCGTTAGGTATCTTAAAGTTTCATATAGTGACACCGTACGGTGTGTACCTGCATGATACGAACAATAAAACCGCTTTCCTATCCGGTTCCCGGTTTTACAGTCACGGGTGCATACGACTGGAAGAGCCTTTAGTACTGGGAAACCGGCTTCTTTCCGGTAAACTGGACACTACTTTTTTACAGTCCTGTTTTAAAGAACAAAAACCCATAACGGTGCCATTAAAGAAACCGGTACCGGTTTTCGTCGTGTATATGCCGGCAATGGCGGATGCCAAAGGAAGGGTGATCTATTATAAGGATGTGTACAAACTGGTGCGGTAATGCTTCCCTTATTTGTTTTTGAAATAATCGAATTGTGCTGCTGTGCCATTATCCAGGTTGATGCTTAAAAGAACATTGCACTCATTGCTGCTCAGGTTTTTATTATTCACACCAAAAACAATAAGCCTGTTGCCTGTAAAGATCCAATCCGCCCAATCAGTGAGCAACGTATTATAGTTCCAGATCACTTTTCCTTCTTTGGAAAGAAGTGTTACCTGTATGGTTCCATCTTTTCCCACCTTGTCTTTATGTACAATGATAAAAGACTGATCTCCTTTCAACCGGATGGGCTGTGCCGTTTTTTTATCTAATAAAAAGCCGGCTGCCAGGAAATCGGCAGTACCACTGCTTTGTAAGGTTGCCTTATTAATAACTGCGTCATTATTTTTTGAAACCGAGTAATTGCCGGTCACCAATTTTCTTCTTACTGTTTCATCATAGGCCCGTTGATCTGACACCCGTTCATTCAGTTTGTCCAGTTCTTCCTCACTGTAGAGACCATACCAGCCGGAAGCAATTGTATCCTGGTTGATCCTGATTTGTGAAAAGCCGGGATTGGCCCGTTGCAGTTGTTCAATGCTCCGTTCGAGGTCTTCCAGCTGGCGTTTATTGTTTTCCCATTCGTTTTTAATTTTTCGCAGGCTGTCTGTAAGTTCAGATGCCTGCTCCCGTTCTTTATAATATTCGGTTTGCAATTGCTGGTATTCCTGCCGGCTGATCTTCTGATGCGCATAGTCATTTGAAGGACGGAAGTACTTTTGCTGGTACAGGCTATCCATGTTCACCTCAATTGTTTTCAGTTCTTTTTCGATGGCTGCCAGTTTTTGATCAAACTGACTTTCATTTTTTTGGTATGCAGAAGGTGTGGCCTTTAGTGTACGGGTGTCCAGTTTCCATTTGCTGCCGTCTGTAGCGGTGAAGTACACATTATTATCCATCCGGTTGAAATCATAAAATTGCCGCTCTGCCGGAAATTTTCCCTGTAACTGTCCGTTAGCAGCTTCCAAAATTGCTATATCTGCTTTCTTCTCCAATGTAAAAGCATCAAATGCCATTGGTTCACCCATAAAGAGCCAGGCCGTTGTCCCGGCTGCGCCCAGGATTTCTATGGGAAAATTCTTTACCTGCCGGTGGCCTTTTATTTTTTTGTTGGCAATGAATGCGGTGGTAGCCCCATCATTCGTTTGCACATAGTAGCTGGTGCTTACACTTTTCTGTGTCATGTTTCCCTTGCGGGAGTACGAAGTGGTCTTTTGAAACTCTACAATACTGAATACAACTGCCTTTCCGTCTTTTTCAAAGTACAGTGCCGGAACTTTAATAAAGCGTTCATCATATTTGGCCAAACAGCCTTTTAATAAAAAGATAAAACCAAATACCAGGACGGCTATTCCTAAAATAATGGTAATGGCAGGTTTTCGCAGCAGCATGGTTACAAGTATTTGAATTGCAGGTAAAATACATAAAAAAGTTTAGTAGCTGTGTGGAATAAACGGAACTTGCGATCTAAACTGTTTCATGCGACCACTTATCTTCTATATGTCCCTGTTGATTGCCGCTGGTTGTGGTGAGGTAAACTACAAACCTAAAGTTCCTGTTGAAAAGGAAGCCAGTGAGGCCCCGGCACCGCAGCCGGACAACTATGCCACGATTGGTGCTATTAAAACCCCGGAGGGTTTTGCCCGGGCTGTAGCTGCCAGGGGATCTTTTGGAGAATGGATACGGGAAATGCCTTTGAAAAAAGACAAGACCGTGTACCTGTATAATGGAACTTTAAAGTGGAATCAGCTGGCCCAGTTTGCTGTTATAGATATTTCTGTTGGCGATAAAGACCTGCAGCAATGTGCTGATGCGGTGATGCGGTTGCGGGCTGAATATTTATATGCTTCAAAGAAGACCGGCGAAATTGCTTTTATGGATTATAACGGGAAGTGGTACCGCTGGCAGATTGGCCCCAACAGGGAAGCATTTGATAATTATTTGCAAACCGTATTTGGCTGGTGTGGTTCGGCATCATTAGAAAAGCAACTGAAACCGGTAACCGACTTTAACCAGATCGATGCAGGAGATGTGCTGGTGCAGGGTGGTTTTCCGGGTCATGCGATGATGGTAGTGGATATTGCTTTTGATAAAAAAGGTAATAAGATATATATGCTGGCACAAGGGTATCAGCCGGCACAGGACATGCATGTGGTGGTAAACCCTGCTGATGCTGCATTAAGTCCCTGGTATGCGATCGGGAATGATACCATCATTAACACCCCGGAATGGACATTTAAAAAAAGCAATTTGAAAACCTGGTAATGTGGCCTGTGTTTATCTTAAAAAGCGGTACGTCCATTTTACTAAAAATATATTTCGGGACTGCTCTGCAAACGCATTATCCACCAGGCTGTTGAAAATGGGAGTGTCCAGCTCCTCAAATGCATTGGCAGTATTTCCCTGCGACCATACCAGGTATAATTCTGAACCTCTTCTGTATTCCCATCTTACTACCAGGTTGGAACGAAACTGTACAAAGTTGAAGTCTGGTTTTTCAAAACTATAATCCACTGTACCGTCCCTGTTCTCATCCACCTCGTAGCCGCCGTTAACAGCAGTTATCTGGTTGGAAGTAAATGGTGTGAAGCGGTCGTTATATTCTTTTGCCAGCGGACTGGATACATAACCAAAGTTGTCATACAGTGGCCGGGTGATAAATGGCTGACCATAGTATTGCAGCGTAAGGTCCGGAGTAATATTGTAGTTGATCCTTGCAGTGAAGCGAAGTGTTTTTTGTGCTACTTCACCAACAATGGCCCTTGGAAGCGTATTAAATGCGGTATTGCTTACAAACTGATCCTGCCGGCGCCAGTTATACGAATAGTTGGTGCTGATGCTTATGTTCAGCGCATTGGTTGGTTGAAATATTAAATTCAGCCCCAGGTTATATCCTCTTACCGTATTTTCAAATCCCCAGAAATTCGAAATGGCGATACTGGTGTACACTTTTTTACGGTAGTCGGTGGTCACATTAAGGTTATGACCGATACCGGCAGGCTTTCGCAGGGAAGAAGCGCCTCTCAATGCATTGTTGGATATCTCAAACGGATTCCAGGTAACACCGGCGCCTGCCTGCCAGTTATTCTTAAAAGTGACAAAAGAGTTCACATTAAATAACTGGAACAGGAACTGTCCACTGTAATCCCATCTTGACCAGTGATTATAATTAAACCGGGCAGCACGGAAAATGGAAAATGATTTTTGAAAATGCAAACCAGCCCAGGTAAAATGGTTGATCTCATTCGATGTTAATAGAAAGCCGATATCATTTATTTCCAATCCCGGCGACCGGAAGGTGAAACCGGTTTCAAATTTGAACACTTGTCCCTTTTTGCCCGATTTTCCACCGATCTTACCAAACCGGACGGTGCCACCCATTCCTGAAAGGGAAGTACGGCCACTGTCCACCGCTACCTCACTGGCATCGGTACGTTGAAAAAGATGTTCAAAAGCGGTTTGTGTATTCAGGATCGCTTCTTTGCTTCCCTGCACCTGGCTGAAAATCATATTACCTCTTATATACCAGGTCCTGTTTTTCCAGAAATGAACAAAGTCAAGTCCGCCGGAGTAGGCATTTTTATGAAGGAAGTCGTCCAGACCTTTTTCCCTGTTCACACCGGTAAGGATGCCGCCAATAATGGTATTGCCACCATCATAATCTTTTTGCAGGCGTGCCACAAAAAAGTTGGTCAGCGGTTCCACCATTTCTTTTCTGCGTTCGCCGTTCTTATCAATAGTGGCCATTTCCCGTTGTGTGATGCTTTCCAATACGCCGATGCTCAGCCCTTTTTTTGTTTTGCCGCTAAACTTTGCAGCTCCGAGTATGGAAGTATTTTGCGGGTACTTTACATATTCTCCGCTGCCAGTATTGGGATATCCGTGTGGTGAACTGCCGATACGTCTTGAATAGAACAGCAGGTCCGCATCATAATCACCTCCGGCCTGGGAACCGGTGAGCTGGTAGTCGAATATATTCCGGCTTTCAATAAAAAAAGGGCGCTGCTCTGCAAAGAAATTCTGAAAGCCGTCTATCCGCACCTGCGAGGGATCGGCTTCTACCTGTCCAAAATCAGGATTGACAGTAAAGTCCAGTATCAGGTCATTGGTAATGGCCACTTTGCCATCAATACCGGCGTTTATTTTTGCGTCAGACCCTTTTGCAAACGGATTGCCTTCTTCTTTTTTGTATTTATCAATTTGTGACGTGATGTAGGGCGCAATTTCCACCTGCTTATGTACCTGTATATCTTTTAATCCATGCAGTTCTCCAAAGCTGCTTACCCATACTCCCGAGTTTTGCGGGATGTATTGCCAGGTGCTCCGTTCTTCTTTGCGAAATATCCGGCGCATTACCTGGAAGCCCCATATTTTTTCCGGCTCATTGCCATAACGCAACTGGCTCAGCGGGATCTTTATTTCGGCCGTCCAGCCTTTATCATTGATATGCGTTTTGGAATACCAGATTGGATTCCAGCTTGGGTCCCAGTCGTCACCATTGTTCGAAACAAACTCATCACCCCGTACACCTGATACAGACAGCGTGAATGAGAATGCAGTGCGAAGATCATGATAGCTGTCAATATTTATTTCCACCCAGTCGCCGGGAAACTGGTCTCTCCGGCTCATTCTTTTTACAATGGAGTCGGGAGCATTGTCATGGCATTGATAGCCCACATACAGAAAACGGTCATCGTAGAGAATTTTAAAATTGGTTTGCTGGTGGGGTGCCTGGCCTTCATTGGGCTGCCACTGGGTAAAATCGCCGCCCCATTGTACCTGGTTCCAGGCTTCTTCATTTGGAATACCGTCCAAAGTGATGCTGCTGCCCAGTTTTTGTGTAACATATTTTTTTTTGGGGATAGTAGTATCAGCGGGGTTGGCCGCGGCGGAAATCAGAACGTTCAAAAGGATAATAAGCAAGCCGGTTTTTTTCATGTGCCAATGCTACAGTTTGTTCCGAAAAAATAAAATACAATATTTAACAACGGTAATTTTCTCCTTATATGCGGCGGCAGTATAAGCCGGCATTGCGGTATTACTGAATCAACTGGTGGAATAATAGGAGACCCCAAAGCGAATTTGTACTTTGCAGGATGGAAGAAATAACCGGGCCCTGTGAAGCAAAGAATTTTTGTAACTGTATGCTTTTCAAAGTAGAAACAAGATATCCTCAGCCACCTGATGCGCCGGATCTGACTTCCGAAAAGCTCAGCAGCCCTGCTTTTTATTTCCCCCGTAACACGATTATGCGGACCTTATGTTCAGGTGCCGGATGATACTTCTGAGTATATAGTATCCTCATACACAGTAACCTTCATTTACTGATTAAAATATCAATTATCAAAGTATTGCGATTAACCTAAAAACCTCTATTTTGAGTTTAATTAAATTACCACCATGAAACATTTTTTCGTACTTATTTCATTCGTACTCTCCCTTGCTGCATTTTCTCAATCCGGCGCTTATGAAAAGGCCTGGAAAGCATTAGATGCCAATAAACGGGATGAGGCAGAACGGTTATTACTTGAGGCAGAGAAAGACCCCGCTACTTTCCAGGACGCTTACCTGTCGAAGATCTATCTGAAAAGCTATAACGGCAAAGAAGACGAGATCACTGATTTTTTAAAATCTTTTTATATAAGATCAGAAAACCCATCGCCCTATGTATATGCCCTGTGGTTCAATACGGCGGTATTAGGTGAGTCAGGCAAAAAGAACTTTGATCACCAGGTAGCAATGATCGACCAGTTGATGCAAGATTCAAAAGCACATGGCACCATTGTTTCTTCTGCCCATTATCAAAAAGGGTTACACAACCTGTTCTCCAATGATTTTGACAAGACACAAAAATATTATGATGCCATCGGCAGTGTAAGAAACTGGCAATATACCGGCCCGTTTGAGAATCTGTCTCAAAGCGGGTTCTTTAAAAACTATGGTCCGCTGGAGCACCCGGAGCCCGGGGCTGTTTTTAAATCCATCACCAATGCGGATGTAAAATGGATCACCCCGCCTGCGGAAGTGAATGACGGATGGACCCCGGTGAGCTACCAGTTTGGCAACCAGACCGCTGTTGTGTATGCACAAACCTTTGTGACATCGGCTGCTGATCAGCCGGTTTACTGCAATGTAGGTGTCAGCGGTTCTATCAAAGTATGGATCAATGATGAACTGGTGATCGCTGAATCAAAAGAGCGGGTTACAGATATGGATGCGTATACCGTTAAATGCGATCTGAAAAAAGGAGTAAACAGGGTATTGGTGCAACTGGGTTATACAAGGACTTCTTATCCCAATTTTAATATTCGTTTTACTGATGAAAAGTTTAAGCCACTACCCGGCATTACGGGGTCGGCCACCTATGCTGCGTATCCTAAACTGTCAGGCAGCACTAAAAAATACACACTGCTTCCTCATTTTGCAGAAGCCTTTTTCCAGGATAAGATAGCAAAGCAACCGGGCAACCTGTTGAATTACCTGTTGCTGGCAGATGTGTACCTGCGGAGTAAAAAAGTGATTGAAGCCAGGAATCTTATTTCGGAAGCCATTGAAAAAGCGCCTGACAACTGCCTGCTGAAAATGAAAATGGTGGAAGTGCTGATACGGGAGAACAACAGAACGCTGCTGCTGGAAGAGATAGAAAAAATAAAACAGGCCGATGCAGAAAGCCTTATTGTGCTGGACCTGAAGATCAAAGAGCTTTTTGATAACCAGAAGTACGAGGACGGGGCTGTAGAGCTGAACAAACGGATCAGTTTGTATGGCGAAGATGAAAGCACCGCTGCTTATAAGATCATGCTGCTGGTGCAGGAAAAGAAGTATGAGGAACTGATAAAGGAAGCTGAAATGATGTTTAAGAAGTACCCGGACAATCCCAAGTTCATTGCACTGATGTATGCTATTAAGAAAGATGTGTACAAGGATAAGAAAGGCGCCATGAAAGTGTATGAGAATTTCATGAAGAACAACTATGACTATGAAGTGTATAAGGATTATGCTGACTTACTGGCGGAGCTGGGCAGTAATGAAAAAGCGCTTGACATAAAGAAAAAACTGGCAGAATCCTTTCCGTACTCGCCCAGCGGATTTTACAATATGTCAAAGTATTATTATTCTGCCAAGCAATATGATAAATCAGAAGAGTACATACGCCGGGCATTGGCACTGGCCCCGTACAGCGAAGGTTATTGGGAGCAATTGGGAGATATAAAAAATGAGCGGAATAATACTACCGAAGCGCTGGATGCATATAATCAGTCCCTTAAATATGATCCGAACCAATATACTATCCTGAATAAGATACGGAAGCTGAATGGCAAGTCAGAACTCTACAAAGTATTTCCGGAAACGGATATAGCAAAAGTGATCAAAGAGGATAAGCTGGAAGATGCTAAAAATACAGACTATGGGTACTACTATATCCTGGACCAGAAAGAAGTGATCCTGTATCCCGGTGGAGCTAATGAAGAGTATTATACCATTATCCTTCGGATCACCAATGAAAAAGGGGTGAACCGCTATAAGGAATCTTCTATCGGGTATGGCAACTCACAATCGCTGCTGATAGAAAAGGCCGAGATCATCAAAAAGAACCAGAGCAAGATAGACGGGGAACGGAATGAAAATGAGATCGTATTCACCAACCTGGAAGCCGGTGATGTTATCGTATTCAAATACCGGCTGCGCAGTTATGTGTACGGACGGTTTGCCAAGGAATACTGGGACCGCTATTATTTTGGCGGACAGATATACACGGCCACCACCAGGTATCACCTGCTGGCACCTGCTGATCTTAAGATCAATTATGTATTTAATAATTCAACTGTTCAGCCGGTGATAAAGGATGTGGAAAATTTTAAACAGTACAGCTGGGAAATGGTAAAGCCGGTACCTGAAAAGGATGAACCACTGATGCCGGAATTATCTGATGTAAGCACCGTGCTGCATGTTTCCACTATTCCGGACTGGAAAGAAATTGCCGACTGGTACAGTGATATTTGTAATAATAAGGCAGAAGAGGACTTTGAGATAATTGCGTTGTACAAAAAATTATTTCCGGACGGGCAAAAGCCGATGACACAATTTCAAAAGGCAAAAAAGATATATGAATATATAGAAGATAATATCCGGTATAGTTCTGTTTCTTTCCGGCAGAGCGCCTATGTGCCGCAGCGGGCTTCTGCCACATTGACCACCCGCCTGGGGGATTGTAAGGATCTTTCCAGCCTGTTTGTAACGCTGGCGCATATGGCCGGAATCAATGCGCAAATGGTGCTGGTGAATACCCGTGATAATGGTGATAAGGAGATCATGCTTCCCAGTGTGGAGTTTAACCATTGTATTGTAAGGGCTACGCTGGACAATAAGAAGTATTATATTGAACTGACGGATAACAACCTGCCATTTGCCAGTGTACCGAATAACCTTAGCGGTTCGGCCATACTGGAGATCCCTTCCAAAAATATAAAAGAAGCAGCAGTACTTCAGTCGCTGAAAGCTGAAAACAGGACCAAAGATGTGGTAAAGCGGGTGATGGAGATAAAGCCTGTTGAATCGGACCTGGGTGTATCGGTGAGGACCATCAAATACGGCAGCCTGTCATCCGGTGTAAGAGACACGTATAAGGACATGGATAATGAGAAGCAGCTAAAAGAAATGGAGAAATCTATTGCCAACGGTTACAAGAACAACGTGAAACTGGAACAGGTAACTTTTAAAGACCTGGCTAAACTGGAAGATTCAGTAGTGTATTCTTACAGCTTCAAAGTAAAAAATGAGATATCAGAAATAGGGGCGATAAAAACATTCCGGATAACGTACCCTGATGTGGTGGCTTCTCTGGATAATTTTTCAGCAGAAACAAGGACCTACCCGATAGCTTACTGGCAGTATGAAGATGTTGACGTGTATGAAACCATTGTTACCATTACAGCACCGGTGGGCAGCAAGTTCATGGAAGTACCTGCTTCTGAAACGCTAACATTCAAGGATATGAAATTTACCCTGCAATACACCTTAAAGGCGCCGGATAAACTGGTAGTCACCAGGCGGTTTGCCAATTCAAGGGAAAATATTCCTGCAGCAGATTACACTGCATTTAAAACTTTCTTTGAAAAGATCGTAAAAGCAGAACAGAAATTTATTGCGTATAAATAACTCTCCAAACGCAAACCGTGAAATAAAAAACCTCAGTTTACAACTGAGGTTTTTTATTTTAATAAGGTTATTTAGAAAGGCCCGGGTTACGAATCATCTTTAGACAGTTTGGCCACATCTTCTGCAGCCTTATAAATTTTTTTGACGATCACTTCCGGGTGCTCACCGGAAACAGATGCTTTTAAAGCAGCCACTTCGCTTACGATCACCGAAAGCAGTGCCTCATGCGAGGCCACTTTTCCTTTTATGGGAATATGGTATTCTGCCGGTGGCTCTGCCACACCGCTTTCCTGTGGAATGTTAGTTCCATATAAAATGAAATCCTGGCTGACCTGGTAGGTGGAAACCAGCTTGGCCATTATGTTTTCGGTGATGGGGAGTGTGCCTTTTTCAATCTTCAGGTATTGGCTCTGATCAATACCGGCTTTCATTGAGAATTTCCTTGGGGAAAGCTTGGTTCCTTCCCGTATGGTTTTCAATCTTTTACCGACATCTTTATTCTTCAGGGTCCACATGTGGATTGTTTTGGAATATTTATTCTAAAATTTTTTCAATTAGGAATTATTATTCCATAAATTTGATTCAGTAATAACAGTACAGTAGTAAAAGTATGAAAATTAGAAAAACTATACTTGTCAAAATAAACAATGTGAATTCCAGGAAACGAATTTGCAATGACCTGGGTATCGGTGACCAAATGCTTTATAAGCACATCCATGCGAACAGAATAAATGGACGCCTGACCAAAATGGATGCATTAAGGGCTATTTCAAAGGAAACAGGTGCCGCTATCGAAGACATTATTGTGGAAACGCCGCGGCCTGTAAATAAGAAAAAAAACTGACACCCACTGTAAATTAAGATAAACCCGGTAGCCCTGATGAAACTACTACAATCTGCCTTAACCATTCTTCCCTTAACAGGGGCAGGTGAGAAGCGTACTGCAATAATAACAGGTGCTGCAAACACCAATAAAAACAATAAAGCTTTGTGGTGAAAGAAGTCATTCAATATGCGCCTTGTCTATTTTCTTTTTTAATAGGAATGCTGGTGGCATTGCTGCCTGTACTGATCGTGAACCGAAGAGACATTAAAAACGAAGAGAAAGAGAAAACAGACGCCGGACACAGCGATATGGAATAATATAACCGGTTTATAATTGTAGTGCAGTAATAGAAAGGCCGAAGTAGTTTACTTCGGCCTTTGTGCCCGGGACTGTAATCGAACCAGCACATCCTTGCGAACGGCAGACCTGCCTGCCGGCAGGCAGGTTTTGAGTCTGCTGCGTCAATAGCACCTTGCCAATAAATAAAAAAACCTCATCCTTGTCGATGAGGTTTGTGCCCGGGACTGGAATCGAACCAGCACATCCTTGCGAACGGCAGATTTTGAGTCTGCTGCGTCTACCAATTCCGCCACCCGGGCAAGATGGTTGATTAGTTAATTGGTTAATTAGGGATTAGGAAGAGTCTTAAAGATAGAGACCCTCACGAATTAACCAATAACCTGATTAACCAATTAACCAAATTCAGGGCTGCAATATTAAGCCATTCCGGCTAATTGCTGGCGGATGCGGTCTAAATATTTTTTCTTATAGTAGTACTCTTTTACCTGCAGCAACTCTTTTTCGGTAGTAACACCTTCCTGATAATTTTCAATAGCTTGTTCAACAGGTTCATATATTTCAGTTTGAAGGGTTTCTATTTTTGATCGTAGTTCAATTGCCGCTCCGGAATCATCTGCGTCCATCAGCGCCTCATTGATGTCCATTACTTCCATCAAAAAAGCAGCTGGTAATTCATATTTCTCTTCTTCTTCCAGCAGGCCTTTTTCCTTTAACACATATTTGATGGTCTCGTCAGGCTGCTGAAAGGTTTTCCAGGCTTTATTCAGCAGGGCCGATTGTTCCAGTGCTTCTGACTGTGCGGCCTCGTCCTCGTTGGCAAAATAGTCGGGGTGGTATTTTCTGCTCAATTCAAAAAACTTCTTTGAAAGAGAAGCAGGGTCCACTTTTAGCCGCACCGGAATACCAAAGAATTCAAAATAAGTCATTGCCATTTATACGTTTATGCCAGATTTCTTAAAAAAATATCCTTAGTTTGGGTTACAAAACAATCTTTTAAACGTACAAATTTAGGTATTCAGCATGGAGGTAATCAGGAACTTCCCGGATTCGGAACTGGTGGGCAACCTCCGGAACGGGCAAAAGATGGATGAAACGATAAAAGCGATCTACCAAACGCACTTCGACAGCCTGAGCTGGTATGTGATCAATAACAGCGGCAGCAGGCAGGATGCAGAGGATGTGTTTCAGGAGGTGGTGGTGAGTTTTATTGACCTGGTCCAAAAAAACAAGTTCAGGGGAGAATCAACTGTAAAAACGTTTTTGTTTTCGCTGAACCGTCACACCTGGCTGAATGAACTGAAAAGAAGAGGACGGGCCACACTTCGGGAAGAAAAATTTGAACGGGGACAGGAACGGGTGGAACTGGATGCCAGTCATCATATATCCGACAGGGAAGGAAAGGCGGAAGTGGCCAGGCTGGTAGGAGAACTTGGCGAGACCTGCCGGAAAATATTGCTCCTTTTTTATTATGAGAATATGCCGATGAAAGAAATACTGGAAGTAACCGATTATGAAAATGAACAGGTAGTACGCAACAAAAAGTATAAATGCCTGAAACAGCTGGAACAAATGATCTTAGATAAACCATTTTTAAAAGAAACATTGAAAAACTTATTGCATGGATAATTCTACACCTGGTATGACGGCACTGCTGGTTCAATACATGGACGGTGAACTGGCGGGTAATGAAAAAGAAAGCCTGGAAAAACAACTGGCTGATGATTCGGCTTTGCAGCAGCAGTTTGACAGCCTGTTGCTGACCCGTGAATCTATCCGGTATTACGGACTGAAAGAAAAAGTGGCCGGATTGCATCAGCAAATGATGACTGAACTGGCGGCACCGGTTA
>CAYUCU010000065.1:0-18942 GCA_964443345.1 uncultured Chitinophaga sp. | reverse complement strand
TTTGAATTAATTGACACAAAATAACACTTTTTCCCACTTAACTACCAAATTTTTCAGCAATTCTTTTATCCCCACCCTATTTTGCCCTGGAATCATCGCTGGTGAAGGCTTTCAGCAAGTGGAGGCCCTTTTTGCCGAAAAATACCGTGAATTTGATGTGAATTGCAGTGGATAAGCTGTGGATAGGGCAAACAGGAGGCAGAAAGTAAGAAGTATAAAGAGAACTTGTTACTTCGCTAAACTTAAATCAGCATCAATGGCAACATCAGGCTATTCCGGAACACCTCTTTTACAAAAACTTGGTATCAAACCTGGTATGAAAGTGCTGTTACTAAATGAACCGGATGATTATTATGTCTTACTCCAGGCAAACATCAGTAATCAACTCAGCAAGAAGAATGAAACACCTGACTTCGTTCATCTTTTTGTAAAAACAGAAAAAGAATTTGAAAATAAAATGAAAAAGCTGAAACCTGTGTATAAGAAGAACACCTCCATTACCATTTGGGTTTCCTGGTATAAGAAGAGTGCAAAGATCCCGATTGATGTTACTGAAGACACGATCCGGAACTATGCCTTGCAAAACGGGCTGGTGGATGTAAAAGTGTGTGCTGTAAGTGAAGTATGGAGCGGATTGAAATTAGTTGTGCCGGTAAGTAAACGATAGTATTTTTGTCATTAAACATTACAACAGTTAGTTGTATCATGACAGACCCTCAAAAAATATCCATCCAGGATTATACCTATTCCCTTCCCGAAGACAGGATTGCCAAATACCCGCTGGCAGAAAGAGATGCTTCCAAACTTCTTATCTGTAAAGGGGGAAAAATAACACAGGATGCTTACAGAAACATTGCTCAACACATTCCCAAAAACTCCCTATTAGTTTTCAATAACACCAAAGTAGTGGAAGCAAGGTTACTATTCCAGAAACCAACCGGCGGTGTAATTGAGATCTTTTGCCTTGAGTCGCATGAGAAATATGCAGACATTACAACGGCGATGGCACAAAGAGGAAGTGTGTACTGGCAATGCCTTATAGGTGGTGTTTCCAAATGGAAAGCAGGTCAGTTATTAGAAAAGAAAATTACAATTGCCGGTAAGGAAATAACCCTGCAGGCAAACTATATTGAAAAACGAAGCGGAACTTTTATAATTGAATTGTCATGGCAACCTTCTTCATTGAGTTTTGCAGAAATATTGCATCTTAGCGGCGCTATTCCCCTGCCACCGTACATAAAACGGGAAGCGGAAGAGTCGGATGCTGAAAGGTATCAAACGGTGTATGCCCGTTTTGATGGATCTGTTGCTGCGCCAACAGCAGGATTACATTTTACCGAAAAAATATTTGCAGACCTTAGTGAAAAACAAATTCAAACGGATTTTGTAACGCTGCATGTAGGCGCCGGTACCTTTAAACCGGTGAAGAGTGCTACTATGCAGGAACATGAAATGCATGCTGAATGGATCGATGTATCAAAGACCACTATTGAGAATATCCTGGATAATCTTGATAATCCTATCATTGCTGTGGGAACCACCTCACTTCGTACGATCGAAAGTCTTTATTGGCTGGGAGTGAAGAGTCAGGAGTCGGGAATGAAGAGTCGAGAGTCGGGAGTCGATAGTCAGGAGTCAATACATCTTCAGCAATGGGAGGCGTATAAGTTGGCAGAAAAGAAAATTTCTGTTAGCGATGCCTTGCAATCATTATTGGATTGGATGGAGCAAAATAAACGGGAGCAATTAATTTCTAAAACTCAACTACTTATTGCGCCCGGGTATTCTTTTAAAATTGTAAAGGGGCTGATCACTAATTTTCATCAGCCTCAATCAACCCTGTTATTACTTGTAGCGGCGCTGATCGGTTCTGGCTGGAGAAAGGTGTATGCTTATGCCCTGCAAAATGATTTCCGCTTTCTCAGTTATGGAGATGGAAGTTTGTTGTGGAGAAAAGAGAATTAATTTTTTTTCAAAGGCAGATCAACAGTAAAGGTACTCCCTTTACCCAATGTGCTTTCTGCCTTGATATCCCCGTCATGGGCTTCCACCATTGTCTTTACATAGCTCAACCCGAGTCCGAAGCCTTTTACGTTATGAACATTGCCGGTATGTGCCCGGTAAAACCGTTCAAAGATCCTTTTCACCGTATCCCGGTTCATCCCAATTCCATTATCCTCTATTTTCATTGAAAAATGTTTTCCGTTAGAACTGGTGGATAGTTTTATTACCGGGGGTGTATCGTCTTTGGCATATTTTACTGCATTATCCACCAGGTTGTTTACCAGGTTGGAAAAATGAACTTCATCTGCATTCACAAGGTCATTTTGTGCATTCAGCTGCAATTCCACTTTTCCGCTCTTGTCTTCCAGTTGCAATACAAAATTATCCACTACATCATGTATCACTTCATGCACATGCACTGGTTTTAAGGTCAGGTCCACTTCTTGCTTTTCTAACTGGGATGCTTTCAGAATAGTTTCCACCTGCCGGTTCATCCGTTGATTCTCTTCCTTGATGATACTGCTGAAATAACCCAGTTTTTCCCGGTCAGCTATCACTTTTTCGTTCTTCATGGCATCTACTGCCAATGAAATAGTGGCAATGGGTGTTTTAAATTCATGCGTCATGTTATTGATAAAGTCGTTCTTGATCTCTCCCAGTTTTTTCTGGCGAAGCATGGTACGAACTGTAAGGTAAAATGCAGCTAAAATTATCAGGGTGAAAAAAACAGAAGTGATGATCCGCCAGCGCAATGATTTAAACACCAGCCCTTTTATGTTGGGCACCGATACAAACAGGGCTTCATTTACACTCAGGTTCTCCCCTGCCGTTCCGCTCAGGGCTTTTATTTCAAAGTTGGTATGAAAATTATCGGTTGTATTTTCAAACACTTTTGTAAAATCGGAGGACATCCGTTCGAAATTAGCGTCCCCATTATTATCAAAGATCGCAATGCCAAATTCAAACCGGATATTCTTTAAATTCCTTTGGGAAAATTCTTTTTCTATTTTCTGACGCACCAGGTCCACATCAATTCCTTTGCCTATACTTAATGGTTTGAATACATCCAGGTTCAGTTCATCTGATAAAAATCCTTTTCTGGGATTTCCGCCCGCTGCATAACTCCCTTTTTGCTGTGCCAGTTCATTGGCCACTGCCACCGTGCTTTCTTCTACACTATGTTTGATCTGCTCTTCTCTGAGCAATACCATATTCTTCAACCAGGAGATCTGAATGACAATTATGCCTATCAGCGACAGGCTGATCAAAACGGTAATAATGCTGAAAGTCCGCTTCACAAAAAGTGTGTTTATTGCTGCCCCAAGATACTCAAGACGGAGCAGCATACAAAAATACAGCAGAAAACCGGCCTTCAATACCCTGAACAGGGTACCCGGTTTATTTTAACTGCTTTTTACAAAAATGCCGGAAAATAAATTTTATCCTAAATTAGACTATGGTTGAGCTGGCCCCGGGCATATTATTGATAGCAGATCCCTTTCTCAAAGACCCCAATTTTTTGAGAACTGTCGTTTTTTTATGCGAGCATAAAGAAGAAGGCAGTTTTGGTTTTGTATTGAACCGTCAATATGAAAACACTATTGATGAGCTGATACCGGAATTGGAAGGGCATCAACTTCCTGTTTTTTACGGAGGACCGGTACAATTGGATTCCATTCATTTTCTGCATCAATACCCCGAA
This sequence comes from uncultured Chitinophaga sp., assembly GCA_964443345.1. Taxonomy (GTDB): domain Bacteria; phylum Bacteroidota; class Bacteroidia; order Chitinophagales; family Chitinophagaceae; genus JJ008. The sequence continues at coordinate 15,236 of CAYUCU010000065.1, read as the reverse complement.
CAAATACCCGGCGGCCATGAAGTAATAAAAGGTGTGTATTGGGGTGGCGACTTTGATGCTGTGGTTGATCTTATTAAAAACTCAGCTATCGATGCCAATAAGATCAGGTTCTATATCGGCTACTCCGGGTGGAGTGAAGGCCAGCTGAAGGAAGAATTGAATGAAAAGACCTGGCTGACCGTAAAAGCCATCCGCAAACTTATCTTTCATGATAATTATGGTGAAATATGGAAGGATTCATTAAAACACCTTGGCGGCGATTATGAAATGATGGTTAACTTTCCCATAGACCCGCAACTAAACTAAATACTTCCTGATGAAACGATTACTGCTTCTTGTTACCCTGCCTGTTGTATTATTATTTTCCGGATGCAGTTCCTTAAAGAAGCTGGGGCTTATTCCCTCCGAGCTGGAAATGGCATTGGGCTTAAAAGATGCTTTGTCACAGGGATTATTCAAAAGCCTGGATGCATTTGCAGACCCGAATGGAAATCCGCTGGTACGTTTTGCTTTTCCAGGTGAAGCAGCAAAAATTGAAAATACATTAAGAGATCTTGGTTTTGATAAGGCAATTGACCAGGTAACCGGAAAGTTTACAAGGGCCATGTCTTCCGCGGTTTCAGTTGCGAAACCGCTTTTCTTTGATGCCATTAAAAGCATGTCCATTAAAGATGCTGCTAAAATCCTGATCACCGATAATACGCATGCTGCCACGGATTATTTCAAGCAGGAAATGAAACCCGGCCTGATGACCGCCTTCCGCCCCATCGTGGACAGCACTATAAAAACAGAAGGTGCCGATAAAGAATGGAGCGGTATCACTAAAATTTACAACAGCATTCCCTTTATCAATAAACCATTGGAGACCAGTCTTACTGATTTTATATCTGCACGGGTAATTGACCTGATGTTTATGATGGTGGCTAATGAAGAAGAGCAGGTAAGGGCAAAGTATGAATTAAGAAAAACAGACCTGATGAAAAAGGTATTTACCTATGCTGAACAGGAGTTGAAAAGAAGATTGCAGCAACCAAAATAAATGTCCCCCTGCTATTGGCCCAGCCATTCTTTAAACCCATTCACCCGTTCCCTGCTTACTATGGTGTCTGTAGTGGTGGAGGGTGATAATTCCAGTTTTAACCGGCCACCGAGCCAGGTGTGTACTTTACTTACAGCGTCTATATTGATCAGCAGGTGCCGGTTTACCCGGTAAAATTTTACCGGTTGCAACTGATCTTCCAGTTGTGAGAGGTTTAGTTCCAATAAGTATTTGTTGCTTTCAAAATCAACAGCATAGCAAAGTTTGCCATCCGCAAAGCAGTAAGCCACTTGTACTGTTTTCAGGTAACTTAATTGCTGGCCTCTCTTTATCATCAATCGTTCCTTATACGTTCCTGCATTCATCGACTGCACCAGCTTCAGTATCTTTTCAGAAAAGCCGTTTCCATTATTGTTGTATAGTTGCCGGTATTTCTCCACGGCCTGTTGCAGCTCATTTTCATCCACTGGTTTCAATAAATAATCAATGCTGTTTACTTTAAATGCTTTTAAGGTGTATTGATCAAATGCGGTGGTGAATATTACCGGCGCCTTTACTTCTGTTTGCTGAAAAATATCAAAGCTCAGCCCGTCTCCGAGCTGGATGTCCATAAAGATCAGGTCAATATTTTCGGCAGACTTCAGATACCGGACACCGGATTCCACGCTGTCGAGCCGTTTCACCACTTCCATCTCATCACCGATGTTCTGAAGCAGTTTGGCCAGCCGGTTGGCTGCAGGGGTTTCATCTTCTATTATTATTACCCGCATATTATGTATCGCTCAATGGAATTGAAACAGTGAAATCAGATCCGTTTTCTGTTACTTCTACCTGCCCGTTTCCCAGCAATTTGCAACGGTTACGAATATTATCTAACCCAATACCGGTTGATTCATTTACCTGGTTCTTTTTTTGCAGGTTGTTGCTTACCACCAGCCGGCCGTTCAGTGCGGTAACATTTACCTTCAGTGGTTTATCAGAAGAAACGATATTATGCTTAATGGCGTTCTCCATTAATATTTGCAAAGAAAGCGGAACGATCCTTTTTTTCAGTTTCTCGGCTGGCACATCAATAGTAATGTCAAGGTTATCGCCAAATCTGGTTTGCAATAAAAAAGCATAGGCCTTCATCACGTCCAGCTCATCTTTCAATGGAATACTTTGTTCATCCTGAACTTCCAGTATATGCCGGTACACTTTGGAAAGCTGCTGTACAAATTTTACAGCCTGTTGTGGGTCTTCCGGAATAATGGAGATCAGTGTATTCAGGTTATTAAATAAGAAATGAGGATTGACCTGTGTTTTAAGAGCACTTAGTTGCGCTTTAAGGCTTTCGCTTTTATGCAATTCCTTTTCCTCCACTGACTTCTTCAGTTCATTCATAAAATAAATACTTTCGTAAATAGCTCCCACGGCGAGTGAACAAAATATGGCGGCGCTGTTTGAGTTGAAAATGATATCCGAAACATCACGCCCCGGGTACACCGCAGGATTTGTAAGCCCGCAATAACTATGAAGGGCAAATCCAAGTGAATTGGTAATCATCAATGTAAACACCAGCATTACCAGCGACTGGATTATTAATCTTTTTCTCACTTCCTGGAAGAGCGGATAACGGGTCCTGCTCCATATCATAATGTACCGGTTACCCAACCATATAACAATGGTGATAATAAGCGTTGTCCAGAAATTTCGCCAGGAATAAAATGGGATCTTATTAAACCGCATCCCGAAAAATATAACAGGAACGATAAGTGATGTAAGTGGTATCAGTATCAATACCATCAGCCGGTCATCAAATCCTATTTTCCCATTGGTTCGCCACATAATGGTAAAGTTATAACAATCAAAAGACGATTTGACAATTTACATGAGCGAACCCCTACCCCTGTTTATTTCTGCTCCTGCACTGATCATTGATCACTTACTGTTCCGGTTATTATAAATAACAATAGCATCCTTCAGTTGTGAAATATCCCCGCTGGTTGCTTTTGCTTTTTCAATAGCAGCCTGGTAACCTGCAAACGAAGCGGTGATCACTTCCTCAAAATTTTTCTTTGAAACTAATTTCAGGTCTTTCTTACTTCCGGTATAGATAAAATAATCGCCGGGCTTACCTTCTGTGCCATTACTGAATACAGGATTGGTCCCGTTGTAAGAAACTTTGCCGGAGGCATCGCTTGCCTTTTGAAGAAAGGCCAGTTCACCATTGCAGATGACTTTAAAGAAATCGCCATTGATACAGAGATATTTTGTACCATCAATTTCTGCGGCAATAAGTTCGTCACCACTGTATGTTTTTTTCTTTGCTCCTTCCTGCGTCAAAAACTGCAAAGAAGCGTTACCATTAAGGTTTTCTTTGACAAACCCGGTAGCTGTTGTACTGTCGGATAGTACCAGCGTTCCTTTTTTGAAACCTTTGGGAGCTTCTGTTTGTGCCTGTACCTGAACGAATGCCATGCCTAAAGCAATTGCCAGTGTGAGTGTTTTTGAGATTTTCATACTTGTAGTTTTTAGTTTGAATGACTATTGTTAGCTTTTGTGGACACAATGCTACCAACAGAATGGTCCGGAGGCAACCAAAATGGAGTGAGTTGAAGAAAAGAAGGATTGAGTTGAGAGAAATGAGTCACGCAGAGGGTGCAGAGTTCGCAGGTAATACAGGGGAATACAAATCACAAGAAAAGCAAGGGTTTGCTTGCCCAGATGAATCCCCGTTCTATAAAAGCAAATACAAGTTTAACCACAGAGACGGGGAGGCGCAGCATAAAGGCATTTGTATTTCTCTGCGGCTCTGCGCCTCCGCAGTTTTTTTGTTATGCGGCAGCTTCAAATAAAAAACCCTCCATTAATCAGGAGGGTTTCAATATGTTTTCAAGATCCCGGACACTGCCGGCTTTTCGCTGACAGGGTTTTTCTTCCCGATAGCTATCGGGATAATTATTTATTCCACCACTACGGCACCTTCTACCAGCACCGTTACTTTATTGTTCAATACTTCCACAAAGCCACCCTGGATATCGTAGTTGGTAACATGAGTGGACGAAGCCGACAAAGCACTTTTGTCTTTCAGCACTTTTACCCGGCCGGCTTTTAAGGCGCTGATCAGCGGGGCATGTTTGTCCAGCACTTCAAACGAACCGCTGATGCCCGGCATTTGCACACCGTACACTTCGCCGCTGAATAATTTTTTCTCTGGTGTTAATATTTCTAAATTCATGAATACAAATGTGAAAATGTGATAAATGTGGAAATGTGATAAATGTGGAAATGAAATGCTTGTACGCCTTGTATTACATTTTCACATTTTCAAATTCCCTCATTTTCAAATTACTAATTACCCCTGCGCCGCCGCCATCAACTTCTTACCTTTCTCTATCGCATCATCAATACTTCCTACCAGGTTGAATGCTGCTTCCGGATACTCATCCACTTCTCCATCCATGATCATATTGAAACCACGGATCGTTTCTTCGATCGGCACCAGCACTCCTTTCAAACCAGTAAAGGCCTCGGCCACATGGAAAGGCTGGGAAAGAAAACGCTGTACTTTCCTTGCACGGCTTACCACCAGTTTATCTTCATCACTCAATTCATCCAGACCGAGGATGGCAATGATATCCTGTAATTCTTTATACCGCTGCAGCATCAGTTTCACCCTGTTGGCACAAGTATAGTGAGCTTCTCCAACGATCAGCGGTGTTAATATCCGGGAAGTAGAATCCAACGGATCCACCGCAGGATAGATACCTAAGTCAGCAATTTTTCTTGACAATACCGTAGTGGCATCCAGGTGCGCAAAGGTGGTTGCAGGAGCCGGGTCGGTAAGGTCATCCGCAGGTACATACACCGCCTGCACAGAGGTGATAGAACCATTTTTAGTAGAAGTGATACGTTCCTGCATGATACCCATTTCTGTAGCCAGCGTAGGCTGGTAACCCACCGCTGAAGGCATACGGCCCAGCAGGGCAGATACTTCAGAACCGGCTTGGGTGAAACGGAAGATATTGTCAACAAAGAACAGGATGTCACGGCCTTTACCTTGTCCATCCCCATCACGATAGTATTCTGCAATTGTCAAACCAGACAACGCCACCCTTGCTCTTGCACCGGGAGGTTCATTCATCTGTCCGAATACAAAAGTTGCTTTGGAATCGGCCAGTTCTTTCATATCCACTTTGCTCAGGTCCCAGCCACCTTCTTCCATGCTGTGCTTGAAAGCGTCGCCATATTTCATGATGCCCGCTTCGATCATCTCCCTCATCAGGTCATTTCCTTCACGGGTCCTTTCTCCCACACCGGCAAACACAGACACACCGGCATATGCTTTAGCGATATTATTAATTAACTCCTGGATCAAAACAGTTTTACCCACACCGGCACCACCAAACAGACCGATCTTACCACCTTTTGCATACGGCTCGATCAGGTCAATAACTTTAATACCGGTGAACAGTACTTCACTCGCCGTACTCAGGTTTTCAAACAAGGGCGGTTTATTGTGAATAGGGCGGCCACCAACTTTTGACACAGCAGGCAATCCATCAATAGGGTCGCCGGTAACATTAAAAAGACGGCCTTTAATGGCATCACCAACAGGCATAGCGATGGCAATCCCGGTATCCGTTACCTCCATGCCCCGCATAATACCTTCTGTACCGTCCATAGCAATGGTGCGAACACTATCTTCACCCAGGTGCTGCTGTACTTCCAGTACGAGGATCTCGCCGTTTTCTCTTTTAAGTTCCAATGAATTGTATATCTCAGGGAGTTTGCCGTCAAACTGCACGTCTATTACGGCCCCGATAACCTGTTTTACTTTGCCTGTATTTGCCATAGTGAATATTTGTAGAATGATGTCTGGGATCTGATGCCTGAAGTAAGAAGTCCCGCATTAAGTAAACGATCCGATTTCCTGCTTCTGACCTCTGACTTCCGTCTTCAGACTTCCGTTTTCAGGCCGCAAAGGTAAGGGTGCAGGGGTAATTCGCCAATTTGAAAATGAAGGTTTTTGGGGTTGGGGAAAAGCCGTGAAAAGCGGTGCTAAGAACCAGGCTGCAAAATGAGCTTGTCGAAACAAAATGCCCCCTTTTTAGAGGAGACAGGTCTGGAAATAGCCTGAAACCGGTGTGGTCAGGCATTCTTTTTCCTGATGATAAGCCCGATGGACGTAACCACAAACTTGTCTATCTGTAATTTGATATGCACCTTTTGCTGATGCGGCTGAATATCCACCTGGAAATCTTCGGGCAGTCCGCCGAGGGAATAATCCAGTTCTTCTACAAAATGTCCTTCGTTTCTGAGCTCCTGAACGATCTGGTCTATATCTCTTTTCCGGTAGATAACGGTATCATTATGATCCTGTGTTTCATCATTTGAGGAAATGTTATACTCGGTAGTATGTACCGCCCAGCCACCGGGCTTAAGGGTTTTGATCTGTTCTTTTAAAAAAGTAAATCCTTTTTCCATAGTGCCAAGGTGCTCAAAAGAACAACTGCTCCAGTTGAAATCATAGTTCCGGAGATCTGCCGGAATATGATTCATATCCACCGCCATATACTCCACCCGTTTGTAAAACGTATCCCTGTCGCAGATATCACATTTGTATAAAGAATCCAGTCCCATACACAATTGATTGCTGTTATCCCACCCTTTGGCAATACCCTGCTCGGGAAGAATATCTGTAGCCAGTATATCGCACCCATGCTTTGCAAAAACAGAAGGCAGGGGCTCTGTTCCCACTGCAAATACCAACCCTCTTTTGCCTGCAGCAATACAACCCCGTTCCCACAATGCCTGCATGATGAATACAAACTCCCATTGCTTACGGTGAAAGTTGGGTTTTTCATTCAATTCATCGCACCACCTTTCAAACCAGCTACTGTAAAAATCTTTGGCTTTACACAATTCTGACCGGCGTTTGCCAAAATCAGTTAGCAATGAGGCGTTCCATTTTCGTTGTACAGGTTCTGCTATCATACGGCTTCCTTTAGTTTTTCAGAGATTGATACACTTTTACATATGCTGCAGCTTTGGCTTCCCAGCTGAATTCATTTCCCCTTTGTATGATACGGCCGGCCAAACCATTCTTATTGTATTCAGTCATTCCATCTGCAAATACCTGCTGCATATGACCGGCCTCAAAACTGTTGAAATAAAATGCCACATCACCTCCTATTTCCGGCAGAGAAGTACGGCCGGACAGAAACACCGGTTTGCCAAATGCCATCGCTTCCACCACCGGAGCGCCAAAACCTTCTGCTAATGAAGGCAGCGCAAATGCCTGGCAATTCTTAAAGTACCAGGCCTTGTCTTCTTCGGAAACAGGGCCCAGTATCTTCAACCGGTCCTTTACCCCCAATTTGTCTGCTTCCTTCTTCATCGCAGCTATATAATCCGGTTCATCTAATTTACCGGCGATGATCAGTTCCATCTGGTTGTGCTGCAGTAATGGTACCAGGGTATGAAAATTCTTTTTCCGGTTCACATAGCCCATCGTAAACAGGAACGGATAAGAAGGCTGATATCCGGATGGCTGTTGCGGCGGCCTGCTTACATTATGCGTGCCATTGTGAATTACGTATAATGGCTTATTACCTGTATCCAGGTTTTCTGTAACATCTTTCTTGCAATGATGAGATATACAAATAACTGCATCAGAGCGGTCGATCAGTTTTTGGGTATGTTGCAAACTCAGTCGTCTTTCCCGGGCGGTTTTATCTTCATGAAGACAGTTCAGGTCATGAATGGTCAGTACGACCCTGATCCGTTTGTTTTTTTGTTTGGGCAATATTCTTCCTGATTGAAATGGTGCATGCCAGATATCACAATTCAATAAAAAAGGGCGGAAGAATTGGTGATGCCACTTTCTTTCCACAATGCACTGGGTCCTGTTTTCAAATGAATTCAATTCTGCTTTGGGGATATATAAGGAAATAGGGTCGCCCTGTTGCCGGAGCAACTCCCTGTTTACATAATTACCCAGGTTCAGACAGTAGTGATACAGACCGGAGTCGCGGTGCTTCATTAAATCACAATCGAGAATGATCTTGCTCATAATACGCTGATGTCATTTCATTAATTGCTCAATATCCTTATTTTGTAACCACCAAAGCAATAAATGTACCCGCCCTTCCTGATTTTTCTTATGACTTTGTTCAAAAATTGTTCCGCAATGGTTACAGAACGGCTGCGAGGACAGACCAAGGTACAGGTATGCGGGACAAGGCATGAATATTGTTAGTGGGTGGAGTGGCCGCTACATACTAAGATTGACCGAAAAAATAGTTCACCCCCATGCAAACCCCGAAGCACAAGGTGTATGAAAAAAATAATTTTTGATTGCGAACGAATGAAGTATCCGGATACGGGTTTGTATCATTATTGCCACAACCTGGGCAACTACCTGGAAAAAAATATCAGCCTGCAGCAGGAACAACTTTATTTCTATACACCGCCCGGCGAACAGGACTGGTCATTCAGCCGTACCAATCATCTTACACAAAATCCGTTGCACAAATTTGTACTCCCTTCTGTTTCATCCTTTGATATCTGGCATGCCACTTACCAAAGTACACACTACATGCCGATGCTCAACAAAAAGATCAGGGTAGTATTGTCTATACATGACCTCAACTTTTTATATGATGAAAAGAAATCACCTGCCAAAAAAGAAAAGTACCTGCACTACTTACAGGGGTTGATCCACCGGGCAGATGCGATCGTCTGCATCTCTGAGTTCAGCAAAAAGGATGTACTGCAGCATTGTGATATAAAAAACAAACCACTTTATGTGATACACAATGGCACCAACCTGTTGGTAAAACCACAATTGACTGCCCGGTCCTATAAACCCCGTAAGCCCTTTCTGTTTTCCATCGGGGTCATCAACAGGAAAAAGAATTACCATGTGCTGCTTCCGTTGCTTAAGAATAATACCATGGAATTGCTGATAGCCGGAAAGAAGGATGATGCGTCTTATCTTTCTTTCATTCAAAAAGAATCACGGGAGCTGGGTGTGGAAGACAATGTGCATTTACTCGGCAGGGTAACAGAACATGAAAAATCCTGGTACTTTAATAACTGCCGGGCTTTTGCTTTTCCTTCTATTTCAGAAGGCTTTGGATTGCCGGTGGCGGAAGCCATGAGTTGTGGTAAGCCTTTATTCCTGTCAGACAAGACAGCGCTGCCTGAAATTGGGGGAGATGTTTCTTTCTACTTCAATGATTTCAATTCTGATCATATGCAGCAGGTGTTTACTATTGGCATGAAAGAATACAATGCTACCGGGCTGGAGGCAAAGATAAAAGCAAGAGGGCTGAGTTTTAACTGGCATAAGTCCGCCAAACAATACCTGGAAGTGTACCGTTCATTATATTAAATATCTTTAGTACAACAATGAAAGTTTACAGACGCCTTCTCGCCTATGCCCGTCCTTTCCGGTGGTTTGTACCGCCTTTTTTTATTTTCACTATCCTGGCCGTAATATTCAGCGTTTTCCAGTTTGCATTGATCATTCCGCTGCTGAATGTGCTGTTTGATCACAACAATGGCAACCAGGTACTGGCAGCGCCTTCTTTTTCGGTATCAACAGGATTTATCAGGGATATATTTTATTACCAGGTGTACCGCCTCAAAGCCATCAACCCGGTGTATGCCCTCTACTTCATCACTTTCATCATTGTGTGTGCTGTGTTGCTCACCAACCTGTTTCGTTACCTGGCTCAACGAACCTTGATAAAAGCAAGGACCTTGCTGGTAAAACGAATCCGGGAAGCGTTGTTTGAAAAGATCAATCACCTGCATATGGGTTTTTTTACAAAGGAGCATAAGGGCGACCTGATCTCCCGCATGAATTCGGATGTGTTTGAAATTGAAGGTGTGGCCGCCAACTCGCTGGAAGTGCTGTTCAAAGAGCCTTCTATGATCATTGGTTATTTCGTAGCACTGTTTTCCATTTCCACACAACTGACCTTATTCACTCTCATCATCATTCCGCTTTCAGCACTGGGCATCGCCACGGTACAAAAGAAATTAAGGCGGGATGCCAAAGATGCACAGGCATCAATAGGAAGATTGCTGACTATTATGGATGAAACACTGACCGGTATGCGGATCATCCGGGCTTTTAATGCTACCGGGTTTACCCTGAAAAAATTCAGCCGGGAAAATGATTTTTACAGAAAGGCCAGTTTGGCAGGGTTTAAAAGAAGAGAGATGGCACCGGCCTTTTCAGAAGCAGCTGGTGTGATCGTTGTTGCCGGTATCTTATTATACGGAGGCAGTTTAATTTTAAAGAATGGACAAAGTGCCGCCGGTATCCAGGCCAGTGAGTTCATTGCCTTTATCGCTATTTTTTCACAGGTATTACGTCCGGCAAAAGCTATGGTGATCGCAGGCGCCAACATACAACGTGGCCGTGGGTCTGGTGAACGGATATTAGAGATCATCGATAAACCGATTGAAGTAACAGATAAAGCCGGTGCGATCGATATTACCCATTTCAATCATGCTGTTGAATTCAGAAACGTGGATTTCGCCTATAACGAAACGCCGGTGCTACAGGATATTTGTTTTACCATACCAAAAGGAAAAACCATTGCCCTTATTGGTGCCTCTGGTGTGGGTAAGTCCACCATTGCCGACCTGATCCCACGTTTTTATGATGTAAAAGAAGGTGCGGTGCTTGTGGATGGGATTGACATAAGAGAATATAGAATGGAATCTTTGCGCAGCCTGATGAGTTTTGTAACACAGGAAACCTTTTTATTCAATGATACTATTTTCAACAACATTGCCCTCAGCCGGCCAGATGCCACAATGGAAGAAGTGATGCAGGCAGCTAAAATTGCCAATGCACATGAATTTATCATGCAAACGGAGGATGGGTATCAAACCGTTACCGGCGACAGAGGTATCCGGTTGTCCGGCGGTCAGCGGCAACGCCTGTGTATTGCCAGGGCGGTGTTGAAAAACCCCTCCATACTTATTTTGGATGAAGCCACTTCCTCCCTCGATACAGAATCCGAAAGATCGGTACAGGATGCACTGAGTAAACTGATGAAAGGCCGTACCACACTTGTTATTGCCCACCGGCTCAGTACCATCAAAGAAGCGGATGAGATCATTGTACTGCATGAAGGCACCATCATCGAAAGGGGCCATCATAATGAATTAATTGAGATTGATGAAGGTGTGTATAAGAAACTGACCCGGATGCAGCAGATCGCCTGAGAACTATACCCCACAAAGGATGCAACAAAAGTCAAAAAAAATCCCGCTAAGGCGCTATGTCAAAAAGAATACATAACTGGCCAACAATCGTTGTGCCATGGCCTCTTTGAGAAACCCTTCTAAAAAAAATTATTGCCTCCCTGTCCGGAATGCCCGAACTTGTTCGTCATTAACACATAAAACACAATTTTTTTAAACCAACAAAACAAGTTTTATGGAAAAGTTCATGCTTATTTTTCATGGCGGTATGTCGCCAGACAGTTCACCCGAAGAAATGCAGGCCAACATGGGTAAATGGATGGCTTGGGTGGACAAACTGATAAAGAATGGCACTTATGCCAGCGGCGAGGCCCTGGTGCCGGGTGGTAAACTGGTAAAAGGAAGTGCATCCAACGTTACTGATGGCCCTTACACCGAAGGCAAAGAAGTGGTGGGCGGATATTTTGTTGTGAATGCCGCCAGCTATGATGACGCCATCGCCCTTTGTGCCGACTATCCCGATTTCGGTTCCGGCGGCAGCGTTCAGGTAAGGCATGTGATGAAATTTGATATGTAACGATAAATTCCAAAAAACAAATTCCCCACAGGGACCTGCGGCCAGATCCCAAGCCAATACAATTCAGAAACGAGCTATGGTGAAGTTTTTTACGTGTTGGGATTGGGGATTTTTATTTTGGGATTTTTTCTTTTATCATCATGCGTCATTCTGATAACATTACGCAACTGGTGGACCATCTTTTCCGGCATGAATCGGGAAAGATGGTCGCCGTTTTAGCCCACCTGCTTGGTATGCAGCAACTGGAAACAGCACAAGATATAGTGCAGGATACATTGTTGCAGGCGATGAGTACCTGGAGCTATAATGGTCTGCCGGAAAACCCCAAAGGATGGTTGCACCGGGTCGCCCGCAACAAAGCCATTGATCACCTGCGCCGGCATAAGCGCTTCCGTGAGTTGGTCCCGCACTATGGTTACCTCCTGGAATCGGAGTGGGCCCTGTCCAGCACCATGCACCAGTTATTTTTGGAAAATGAGATACAAGACAGCCAACTGCGGATGATGTTTGCCTGCTGTCACCCGTCCATCCAACCTGAATCACAAGTAGCGCTTACTTTAAAAACATTGGGCGGGCTGAGTGTAAATGAAATTGGCCGTGCTTTTTTAACTTCAGATGATACTATCAGCAAACGAATTTACCGGGCCAAAGAAAAGATCAAAGCAGAAAAGATCGAACTGGATGTGCCGGCTGGAAATGAGCTGCCCGTAAGGCTGGATGCAGTATTAAAATCGCTTTACCTGCTGTTCAATGAAGGATATAACTCATCCCACCCGGAACAACTGATACGGGAAGATCTTTGCTATGAGGCCATGCGGCTATGTAAACTGCTGACCAAGCAGCCCGTTACTGCTTTTCCAAGAGTAAAAGCATTGTTATCGCTGATGTGTTTTCAATCATCCAGGCTGGGTTCCCGGCTGGATGATAAAGGCAATATCATTTTGCTGAAATACCAGGACCGCAGCAAATGGTACCGGCCGCTTATTCAAAAAGGATTTGACTATTTAGATGCTTCTTCCGAACCATTTGAAGTATCGGTTTACCAGTTAGAAGCCGCCATTGCTTCACTTCATGCGGCTGCACCTGCTTTTGACAAAACAGACTGGAAACGTATTCACTATTTATATGAACTGCTGTACCAGTTGCAGCCGGGTCCGGTGGTGGCCATGAATAAAGCCATCGCTTCCGCCTATGCTGTTGGAAAGGAAGAGGCGCTGGAGGCGCTGATGCAGATAAAGGGGCTGGAACAACATCATTTGTATCATGCCAGTATCGGTGAACTCCTGTTTGAATTGAAAAACAATGCATTAGCAAAAAAACATTTTGAAAAAGCCTTATCACTGGCACCTTCTTTGCCTGAACAATCATTGCTGCTTAGCCGGGTAGTGTTGTGCACTTGAATAAAATTTTATGTATTTGCCGGAACTTATCATCTTTATGTATTAAAACTTCAGCTATGAAAAGAATTTTCTTTTACAGCCTGTTCATTAGTTTGTTTATGACTGCCTGCGGACAATCTCCCGAGATCAAGACATATATCTACAGCCAGGTCACCACACCAGGTGCTCCGATGGGAAATGATAAAAATCCATTCCCAAAAAAATATTTTATATATGCAGAGATAAAGAAAGGCACTTCGATTACTGCCGAAGGGCTTTGGATCGATGGAAAATACTTTAGTGTGTCTGGTGTGGAAAAAGTAAACAGCCCTGTAATAGTTGAAACGCAGACCGCTATTAAAATGGAAAAAGAAACGCTGGTAAACAAAACCGTCAACGATGTGTACCGGATAAATGTGGGTGAAGAAAAAAGCAGGGCCATTCAGAATGAAACAGAAAAAAAACTGGTTGGAGAAAATAAAGCAGTGCTTATCCTTATCATTAATGGCAAACAAGAGTTTGCTGCTTCAGCGACCATCAAAGAATTAACGCCTGCAGTCATGATGTGATCGGCTATTTCGTATTGAATATAAAAAAAAGGGGCTGTATGACACCAGCCCCTTTTTTTTATCCAATTGTCCGGATCCGGTTTCTTTTATTTAAGGTGTTTTTAGTGGTGCCTGCCACATTCCTCTTCCGTAAGTAGCTGCCCTTATTTTTTTTGTTGCATAATGGATCTCCAGTTCATCTACAATTACATTGGGTAATCCAAATTTATAGGGCACCCAGTCTGCCAGCCCATCGTTAATATAATACACTCCGGCATCGGTTCCTACGTATACAGCATTCTTGATATTATTTTCATATACAACACAGTTTACCGGCATGTTTGGCAAGGTGCCACTTACATTTGCCCATGTTGTACCACCATTGGTTGTTTTATACACTTTATTACCGGCATTATACCCGCTAAAAGTAACCCAGGCAATATCAGAATTATTATCATTTATGGCAACATCCATCAGGTAGTTGGATGCTACCGGAAGTCCGGCGGTGATATCAGTCCAGGTAGTGCCGGCATTAGTGGTCCGGTATAATTTATTTCCGTCACCGGCATAGATAACTTTGGGGTTCTTGGCCACTTCCAGTACCGTAAATGGTGATACACCTGCCAAAGCCGGGCTGATTGCCGCCCAGGTAGTTCCCTGGTTAGTGCTTTTATACACTTTGTCTGTTCCTGCATATATGGTTTTATTAGTTACGGGATCCTGGCACCAGGGTGTTATCCATGCTCCGGAACCCGGAGCGGAGATATTGGTCCATGGGGCAGCCCCGGTAAAGGTTCTGAACATACCTCCGTTTTGTGTACCGGCATACATCGTATTGCAATTACTCCAATCGATAAATCCTTCCATACCATCTGCATTGGTAGCATTTGTAAAAACACCGGCCGTATATTTCATATTGCCATTATCCTGTGCGCCGCAGATCATAATATTTGGATCCAGCTTGCAGATACCTAACCGGTAAAACTGGGTAATAGCTAATCCTTTATTCAAACTGCTCCAGGTTGCAGCACTGTTGGTGGTTTTAAATAACCCGCCGTCATTCCCGCATAAAATACTGCTGCTGCTGGATGGAAAAAATTCAATGCAGTGATTATCCACATGCCCTGCCGTTGAAACAGCTCCCCAGGTGGTACCGCCATTGGTGGTCCGTCTTATATCAAATCCCGCTACATATACTAAGTTGGCATCGATAGGAGAGACAGCCAGTACATTATCATAATATCCATAAAGGGTAACGCCGGGTGCGGTAGTGGTGGACCAGGTAGAGCCGGCATCAGTACTTTTTTGAACCGTTCCGTTGGTACATAGGGTGTATAATGTTTTGGTATTGCTCCTTGCAATTTCAATATTATACCTGCTACCCGGACAACTGGCGGTGAGGGCAGCAAATGCAACTCCTGCATTGGTACTCTTCATTACCTGGTTGGTGGTAGCATACACTATGTTTCCATCGTTGTGCT
>CAYUCU010000064.1:3725-19278 GCA_964443345.1 uncultured Chitinophaga sp. | reverse complement strand
ACAGTTTATAATCTTGTGCAAACAGGAGTCTATCATGTTGGATATGATGGGAATGGGAATGCCTATTTCCCCAATGTAAATTTTACATCCAATCATTATAAGGTAACATTGACCAATAATAATTGCCTTCAGGGATACACTTGCAATGCAGCGGTTTATTTAGAAAGTAACGATGGTTCAATCTTCTATTCGCAAATTGTGTGGGCCCCGGGGGGGCAATCTGCTACGGGTGTTGTGGTAGCTCCTGCTCCGGGTACTTACCGCATTCACCTTTCCAGAGATAATACGATACAGTCCGGAAGTGGTGCAACGGCCGTTTTTGAAGAAATCGTACCATCCATATTGCAAAGTAATGTTACAGTCGGTGGATTACGTATCAAAAAGGTAATCAGCCATGACGCACTTTCTCCGGTAAATGATATAACTACAGAATACCGTTATGAAGATCAGAATAATAAATCTACCGGGATATTATACAGCAAGCCTGTCTATGTTTCAGTAATAAGGAATGACATTATAAGGCAAGTTGGGTTAGCTGGCCCGCTGCCTTACTGTAGTCCAAACGGATGCGTCAGCTGTTTATCACCCGGGTACTATAAATCGCCAACAAGTATGCGCCCAATGGAAACATTGCAGGGAGGACACATCGGATACAACGAAGTAAAAACCTTCCAGACCGGAAAGGGGTCAAGTGTCTATCGGTTTTATGGTTCCGATATCTGGGACCTTAACACCAGCGATGTATGTACCCGCAATGTGAACATCAGCTGCGATCTTACAGTTCCCAATTATCCTGCCGCTCCGCTGCCTTTTGAATACAAGCGGGGAGAATTGAAGTATGAAGGGCATTTTAATGAAAGCGGGCAGTTGCTCAAGTATAGTTGGTATTACCCGGTTTTTGTGGATAACCTGCTAAAAACCCCGGGTACGATGAGAGGGTCGCTTTTCCCAATAACTACAATGACCAACTATGAAATTTCCACTAAAAGAAAAAGCCAGATGACAGTGGATGAAACGATCGTAAACCCATTGACCGGAACTACATTTACCTCCAGCAGCACCACATATTATGAAAGTCCCTGGCACCGGCAGGCAACCAGGATGACAAGTGTTAATTCAAAAGGAGAGACCACAGAAGCAAAGTATAAATATGCTTTTGATTTCAGGGCTGCTGGCTGCGATGCGATGCCTGATTGCTGGCAAACCTATGCTACCGCAGCCCAAGGGGCTTTGAACACCTTTAATTATCAGCTTGCTACCTGTAATGATCCGGCTGTTTGTGGCGGCAATTGCAAATGGCAGGCCTTCCAGCAATACCGCCGTGACATGAGCGTTGCCCGTATCAACTATGTAACCTGCCAATTGGCCAATAAAACCACTTACACTAATTGTTTTTCCACCGCAAAGAATAATGCCAATACCGATCTGAAACCTATCCTCGAACTGCAAAGCAAGAACATCAATGCTCCTATTGAAGTAACCAACTGGAAAAATGGCAACCTGCTAAGCGCATCTTTTACCAAATATGATTACAGTACCAGCATTCCGGGGATGATCTATCCGGTAAAGGCACAACGTATCAGCCTTGCAGCACCGTCTGCTACATTTACTGCGGCTGCAGTAAATGGCAGCGGGCTTACCAAAGACAGCCGCTATGAAGATGAAGCCACTGTTAAAATTGAAAATGGTAATGTGGCTGAAGTACTGGGAAAAGACGGGGTGACCACATCTTATATCTGGAGTTATAACTACACACTACCTGTTGCAAAAGCAACCGGTGTCACTTACCCCACATTGAAAGCTGCTTATGATGCAGTAGGCGGCAACCTTGACCTGCTGCGCAGTCAGCCTTCACTCAGTAATGCATTTATCAATACTTATGTATATACACCCGGTGTGGGCATGACGAAGGAAACAGATCCCCGTGGTCGAAACCTGTATTATGAATACGATAAACTGAACCGGCTGGTATTAGTAAGAGATCATGACAATAACATCATCAAAAAGATCTGTTACAACTATGCCGGGCAGGCGGAAGATTGCAACAGTCCCTGCACCATCACTACACCCAACTGGCAAAATACCACCACCGCACTACGCTGCCAGCTGAACGGATCGAGCCAGAACACCGGCTACCAGGAGCAGGAACAAAAAGACATGAATCCTTGTAGCGCTACTTACAATCAAACACAATGGATAGTGGCCGGGTACAATACCACCGCCTGCCCGTTGCCATCAGGATGCAATAGCGGCAACTGCAGTGGCAACGATAAAAAATGTATCAACGGCATATGTGAGACCGGCAGCTGGCAGGTGATATCCTCCTACCGGCTACTGAAAAGCGGCCCATGGACCTGTGTGTATGCTTACTGTTTCAGCGATGGTACCTACAGCACCTATTCAGAAAATGTATCCAGCAGTACGATGTGCCCCATCACCTGCTATTGGTAAACGAATAAACTATTTTAAAATGACAACTCTATTATTAAGCATCGTATCGTTTTTTTATACAAGCATCTACAGCCTGCAGTTTCAAAACAGCAGTGGCGCCACCATTAATGTAAGCAGCTTCCAGGGCAAAAAGATATTGCTGGTAAATATTGCTAGCGGCAGCAGCAGGGTGGGTCAGTTGGACGGGTTGCGCCAGTTACAGCAGCAGCATGGTGACAGCCTGGTGATCATTGCATTCCCCAGCAACAGTTTTGGTAACGAGCCCCGGACGGATGCGGAGATCGCACAATTCTGCCAGTCCACTTACAACAGCAATTTTATCATTGCTGCCAAAGGGTCCGTTCAGGGCGCCGGCATTCAGTCCATATATCACTGGCTGGCCAATCAAACAGAGAACGGGGATACAAACCTTGCCATCAATGCCGATTTTCAAAAAGTGCTGATAGCAAAGGACGGAAGTATCCAGGCAGTGTTCTCGCCAAAGGTATTACCGATGGATGCCGACATCACAGAGGCGATAGCTATAAATTATTAATTGTACTGAAACCAATTGTATGAGAATCTATTGTTTTAATAAAGAACTTATGAGTAAGATAACGGTCAGTTTGCTGCTGATGGGGACCATACTGTGCAGCAAGGCACATGCACAAATAAACTATGTGAGAACATGGGATGCCGTGGCACCCGAGCAGGACGGGAATATACTGATGACCAGGCCGGTGAAAGATGTGAAACAGGCCACGCAGTATCTGGATGGGCTTGGCAGGCCAGTGCAAACAGTAATGAAACAAGGCTCTCTTGAAACTGGCGGCACTGCCACCGATGTAGTAAGCCCGGTAGTGTATGATCAGTACGGAAGGGAGCCATTTAAATATTTACCCTTTGTGGCTAATACCGCCGGGGGAAACACCTCTCTAACTGATGGTGCTTATAAACCGAATGCCCTGGTACAGCAACAGGCCTTTATGACTGCGGAGTATGGCGCACAGGGAGAAACAGTGTTCTATGGCAAGACCAATTTTGAAGCCTCTCCACTCAACCGGGTGGAAAAAGCAATGGCGCCCGGCAATAGCTGGGCCGGCAGCAACCGGGGGGTGGAAATGAAATACTGGTTTAATACCAATGTGGATGACGTGAAAGTGTGGAAAGTGGATAATGTGACCGGAGCCTTTGGTACTTATTCCATTAATACCACAGTGAACGGAGGTGTTTATCCAGCCGGAGAATTAGTTAAGAATGTCACCGTGGATGAACATGGAAAGCAGGTGATAGAGTTTAAAGACAAAGAAGAAAAAGTACTATTGAAAAAAGTACAGATAGGTACAACACCAGGAGTGGCTGATGATGGAACAGGAAGAGGCTATCCGGATTGGCTTTGTACCTACTATTTGTATGATGATATGGACAACCTGCGCTGTGTGATACAGCCGGAAGGGGTGAAGCAGTTGCCGGGAGCTGGCTGGCTGCTATCAGCCACACAACTTGCCGAGCAATGCTTCCGCTACGAATACGACAACCGCGGCAGGATGATAAAAAAGAAAGTGCCGGGTGCAGGTGAGGTATGGATGGTGTATGATGCAAAGGACAGATTAGTATTGACACAGGATGCGAACCTGCGAACACAGCAGAAATGGATGTACACCACCTATGACGCATTTAACCGGCCCGAGGCAACAGGGCTGATAACCGACCCTGCCAATTATAACAACCATGGCTATCATCTAACTGCAGCCTATAGCAGCAGCCCCTACCCCATAGTGGGAAATTACACCAATGAAGAACTGACCCGGACATTTTATGACAGCTATAGCTGGCTGAGCAACTATGGCAACCCGCTGCCAGCCACTTATAACAGCAGCTACAATACTTACTTTCAACCAGTGAGCAATACTGAATGGCCCTATGCACAGGCCAATGTACAAACCACCAACCTGAAAGGAATGTCAACGGGTAGCCGGATAAAAGTGCTGGGTACATCCACCTACTTATACAATATCAGTTTTTATGATGAAAAGGGAAGGGTGATACAGTTCCAGGGTACTAATATAACCGGGGGCACGGACATATCCACTACGCAATATACCTGGGCCGGGCAACCATTAGTAACAATACAAAAGCAACAAAAAAACGGTACCGGTGTACAACAGCACATCGTGGTCACCAAAATAGAGTACGATCACCAGGGCCGGGTGCTGGCGGTAAAGAAAATAGTGAACAGCACGATCGGCGCTATTGCTCTGAATAAACCGGAACAACTTATTGTTAGCAATAAGTACAATAAACTGGGCCAGCTGAAGGAAAAACAATTAGGCGCAGGGCCAGGTACCCCACTGTATGGCGGGGCGGGGTTGCTTACCTACGATTACAATATCCGTGGCTGGCTGCTGGGTATGAACAGGGATTACCTGAGCACCACAGGCCAAAGCGGCGTAAAAAAATTTGGTTTTGAATTGGGCTATGATAAAACCACCAGCAGCAGCGGCCGCAACTTCACCGCCCAGCAATACAACGGCAATATAACCGGGATGACCTGGAAAAGCGATGGCGATGATGTAAAAAGAAAGTATGATTTTAGTTATGATGCTGCCAACCGGCTGCTAAAAGGCCAGTACGAACAGGATGATGCGACAAACAGCTGGAATGCTACCACCATGAATTTCACCATGCAGATGGGCAATGGCACCGACCCGCTGACGGCCTACGATGCCAACGGCAATATAAAAGCGATGACACAGTATGGCTGGAAGCTGGGTGGTAATGTGAACACACCGATAGATAATCTTACCTATAATTATATAGCAGGAAGCAACAAACTGCTGAACGTAATAGATGCGAATAATGACCCGCTGACAAAGTTGGGTGATTTCCGCACTTCTTCTCTGCACCCCACCCCATCTAAAACGGCTGCCACAGTTGACTATACCTACGATGCCAACGGCAATATGAAAAAAGACCTGAACAAGAATATAGGTACAGCCGCCGCAGAAGATATTATTTATAACCACCTGAACCTGCCCCAAAGCATAACGGTAAGAAAAGCTTATGGCCTGGTAAAAGGGACCATAACCTATACCTACGATGCTGCAGGCAATAAAATAAAGAAAGAAGTGGCTGAAACAGGGCAACTACCAAAAACCACTTTATATCTTGGTGGTGCCGTGTATGAGAATGATGTGTTACAGTTTTTGGGACAGGAAGAAGGACGGATACGTTATCAACCAGAAAGTGTAAATGCGACAGACAGCTTTCATTATGACTACATGATCAAAGACCACCTGGGCAATGTGCGGATGGTACTGACGGAACAGCAGCAGACAGATGCCTACCCGCCTGCCAGTATGGAAACGGCACAAGCCACGACAGAAGAAGCGCTGTATGCAAATTTACCAGCAACAAGGGTTAGCAAACCCGCCGGATACCCAGCTGATACTTATACTAACCCGAATGACGAAGTGGCAAAGACAAATGGCAGCGGAAATAAAATTGGTCCGGCTATTGTTTTAAAAGTTATGGCGGGGGATAAGTTTAATCTTAGGGTAAATAGCTGGTATAAAACGTATGGGGCAAGCCCCGGAACGCCAGTAAGTTCGTTGAATGATTTATTAAGCGCATTAGCTGGAGGGATAGGAAATATAAGTGGTGGCCATGGTGGTGTCACAGGCACAGAAATTACCAACAGCGGCGTACTGACACCGGGACTAACGAACTTCTTAAACAGCCAGAGCTACAACAGCAGCAAACCGAAAGCATTTATCAACTGGATATTTTTGGATGAGCAATTTAAATATTATGCTGGCGGGGTTGAACAGGTGGGAAGCAATGAAGAGCTTAAAACACATTTGTTTAATGATGTACCGGTAAGTAAAAGTGGTTGGTTATATGTGTATGTAAGTAATGAGACACCAAACATAGATGTGTTCTTTGATAATTTACAGGTGACACATATAAGAAGTGCCATGGTTGAAACGAATGAATACTATCCATTCGGATTATTGATGAAGAACATTTCTTATCGGTCAATGAAAAATGAATATCAGGAAAACAAGCGAATGTTTAATGGAGGGAACGAATTACAATCAAAAGAGTTTAATGATGGCAGCGGATTAGAAATGTATGATGCCAGTAACAGGTTTTATGATGCACAGATTGGGAGATTCCACCAAATAGACCCATTGGCTAATCTTTCTGATAACTGGTCAACCTATGCGTTTGCTTCAAACAACCCTATTTTACGAAACGACCCGCTGGGCTTAAAAGATTCAATAGTTGTTGGTAGTGATAAAAAGAAAGAACATGTTCGGTCAGTAATAACCGGGGAGAATGTAACGGTAACAGGCAAAAGAAAGCGAGCAGCAGCATCAAGTAGTCAGACAAACTATGTTACTTTTGGAGCATTGCTTCTAACAAGAGAAGCAGTAGGTTCAAGGTTTGGCTGGTACGGGGTAGGTTTTGCTTTCCTATGGACAGTGGGTGAATATGCAATTAAAGGCCCAACGATTGAGGAGCTAATAAATCAAGCAGCACAAGTCACTAAGGAGAGATTACGACAATGGGCAAAGGGTGTTGTCGCTAACCATGCGGCCACATTAGCAGCATTGGCGGAATGGGGAGGGCAACAGGAAAAATTGTATGAAATATATGCTGAATCAGCCGGAGCATACCGTTATTTAAAAGGCGGAAGATTTTGGAAAATGTTAGATGAAGGTGAAATTGATTTAGCTGCTGGAGCAGTTTGGAAGTATGGAACTACAAAGCAAACTAATGTAATTGGTGGGCCAGGACAAAACCCTGCAAGGTATTCTTCAGGGGAACTTGGGAACGGCCTTCAAGATAGGGTTATATATACTGGTAATCGGGCTCAGGTTTTAGCGATGCAAGCATACAAGATTGCAGAATATTTTTTGGCTAATGGCGATTTACCGCCTGGGAATAAAGCAACATGGTAATAATAAATTGATTTTTGTAAAATAGAAATATATGAAAGTTTGGAAAAAAGGTGTTCACGATAGCCCCTTAGATATTTATTCAAATGAAGAAGACCCAATAAAAGAAAAAGTTATTATCTGGGCTCCTGTTTACTCTACTGCGTTGGGTAAATATTTTTCAGAGCGGAGTTACGGAGAAAAAGTGAATGAGGTTTTATACAGGGAGTTTTGTCTGAAAAAAGGTTATAATGATAAATTATTGTATTATGGGCCGAGGAAGAAAATAGTTGATTGTGCTATAGTGTTGAATTATCAATCAGTTCTGGAAATGGGTAATGAGGAATATGGAAAGTATCTTGCAAAGCTTTACATCGAACGCAGCAACCAGTTTACAGAATTAAAGATTAAGGATTTTGATGTGGGAAAATACGTGGAAGATCTTACAGGGTTTTTTAAATTGAATATGTTGTGGTAATGTATCAAATTCCTTCCCCATTCCTTCCCCGACGAGTCTCCTTCCCCGACGAGTCTCCTCCGCAACCTCTATGAAATGGCAGCGTAGCCGGAAGGGACTCGTCGCTTAATGAACGGAAGGCCGGTTGTTATTCAGCAGTAGTATAATATATAAAATCCCGGTAATCTCGCATATTGAAGGGAGGCTGTCTGCTGAACATATAAAATGATGCTGAGCTGTGCAGGTATTTGGCAACTGCAGGGGCATTGGCAGGGGCTGGATATCTGTGGTTTCTTTTAAATGGTGAACCAAATCTTTATGCGGATGGGGCAATACCATTCCTTCCTTCCCCGACGAGTCTCCTCTGCAACCTCTATGAACTGGCAGCGTAGCCGGAAGGGACTCGTCGCTTAATGAACGGAAGGCCGGTTGTTATTCAGCAGTAGTATAATCTATAAAATCCCGGTAATCCCGCATGTTGAAAGGCGGCTGTCTGCTGAACATATAAAATGATGCCGAGCTGTGCAGGTATTTATCCGGGCTCTCTGCCAGTTTCCATTTTCCTGTACAGGGATTATTATGTATGTAATGCAGCTTTTGTAAGATGAACTTTTCTGTACGGCATTCTTTTACATCAAAAGAATCTTTCCATATTGCGTGTTTTTTGCCACGGGTCCGGTCTTTGGCAGTTACTCCTGCCTGCAAGGTTTGCAGCAGCGTGTTATCTCCCTGCTTTATCAATCGCTCTACGATCGAGTAGGCCATGAAACGTTTTCCATTTCCTACAATAGTATTTAGCGATTGGTTGCCGCCGACATAGTATACCAGCAGGTGCAGGTGGTTTGGCATGATGACATAACCGTTAACGATGTGTCCATTGTTTGCCAGGATACCAAACCAGTTATAGACAAGATCAAACCCCTGTGTTTGTTCAATCAGTGGCAACCACCGGTGACTGGTGAAGGTGATAAAATAGATACCGGGGTGGGTAACGGGTGTATGTACGGACATAGAGGGAAGTTACGTTTCTTAAGCCGACGAGTCCCTCCCCGGAGGTTGAAAATTTGTAGCTTTATAAAGGACGGGGAGGAGACTCGTCGGGGAAGGAATGGCTGATTATCCCTACAATCCAAGTTTTACTTTAATTGGAACTGCAGATATTAGGTGGTCGCCATCAATGAGTAAATATGCATTAAATAAAGGCGTTCAATATTTTCACAGAACATTTCAATATAAAATTGTCAATGGTGTATGGAAGTTTAGAACCGTAGGAGTGCTTAATTTTATTTTGGGAACAGACAAATAATGAGTATAAAATGGTTATTATTCTTTTTTTGAATTTATTTTTTATGACTGAAGAATGCTATAAAATACTGCCATTAAATAAAATTGAAGAAAGGCTGAGTAGTGATTCCTTAAAAATGTCAGATTTTGATACTTGCCTTTTAAATAGCGGAGCTCTTGTCTTTTTTTTAAGAAATGGAGAGACAGTATTAGTATCGGGAGAGCATTCAGATAATTCAAATGGAATTATTTTTGATTCTAAAGAATGTTATTTGCATTATTTAGAAAACGATAAATTCCCTATCCAAAATGATAAATTAACTATTGAAGAATTGTTTCAGTCTGACATATTATGTATAGACCAAAAAATCAATGATTTTATAAAATATTTTTCCAATTTAAAAAAGCGACCAATAAATGGTGATGATGATGGTGTAATAGTAGAGCTACTTCAGAGTTTAAAACAAAAGAATAAAAATAAAAAACTTTCAAAGCAGGAATTTTTTTATTCATCTGCCATTCTGGGTGAATATGTAAGGAGAAAAAATAATGGGAAATGGATTCTGCTAAAAAAGTATGGAAGCTACAATCCATATTATACTATTGGAATTATTTATCCTGATAGCTCAATTTTTTATTTAAGAAATTACTCTGATTCTTACTTTAAAAATTCAACAATAACTCCTGAAAATTTTGTGAATTTACCATATGTAAAAAAGCCAGGATTGCTATTGGGAACTCCTTTTTTTAAAAATAATTTTTGGGGCTATATTATTCGGTAATGTATCAGCACCCCCATTGTGGTGAGTATGCTGAATAATTAAAAGGAAGGAAGATGGGGTTTAATGAGTTTGCAACTCTGTTCTCCGGAGTTTGTCCAGTTTAAAGGAAGGCACACGGTAAGTAGAAGGCTGAATAAATAAAAAAAGTATGAAGGGTTGTCCATCGTTTGCAACGATGGACTGAAAAACTGTTTGAAATGTTTTTGTAGAAGTCGGTAGTTATAAACTACCTCCAGAGCCTGCGGCTGGGTTGGCCAGCCTGGACCCTTTCAGGCTACAAAATGATGATTGTCAAATTCTATAAATAAATACCTTATGAACAGTAAATTTATTAAAATTGTATTCTTTTTCCTGTTGGCAGCAAGTCTATCCGCCCATTCACAAGTGGCCATTAATTTGGGCATCAAAGGGGGTGCTAATTTTTCCACTTTTATCGGACAGGATGCGGAAAGGGCATCAGCTTTAACAGGCCCTCATTTTGGAACAGTGGTCCAGTTTTCCTGGATGGGAGAAGATGAAGGGTTTATGACTTACGTTATCCAGCCGGAGTTATACTATTCACAACAAGGGGCCAAAAGTGGTTCGGATAAAACCACTTTGTCCTACCTGAATTTTGGAACGGTGATACAACGATATGTCGGCTCAACCGGTTTTTATATTGAAACAGGCCCCCAGATCGGGTTCTTACTTTCTGCTAAATCAAAAGTGGCCGGAACCACCAACGACATAAAAGAGCAAACAAAGAAGACGGATTTCTCACTATTAGCTGGACTTGGATATATGTTTCGGTCCGGGCTGGGAATTAATGTCCGTTACTCTCTTGGTATTACTTCTTTTGATACCGACTATGATGTGCATAACGCCACGATCGGTGCCGGACTGTTTTTTGTATTTGGACGGGGCGGGGAATAATAATTCATAAAAACTTTTATACTGTTATGAAATGTATAATCATTTGTGCTGGTCTGTTGATTGGTGTCGCTTCGTGCAAAACACAGGGGGATAGTGTGAGTGATTCTGATAAGTATGACCCGGATAAAACCTACAGGTTGCAGTTAAACCCAGCTGCCGGTTCTTCCTATCAATATGAGATCACCAATGAGACTGAAATAGACCTGACAGTGGATGATAAAAAAGTGGAGAATGTGAACCGATCAGAGGTTGGGTTGAGTTATACCATTGAAAAGGACAGTTTGGGGAATTTTTTATTCACCATGCGGTATGACACTATTCATATCTATACTAAGAAAAACGGGGATGAATCGGAAGCAGATGCTGCCAATGCACAAATGACCCTGAACCCGGTGGAAAAAATGATCGGCATTTTAAAGAATGCCACCATCGTAACAACCGTTACCCCGGGCGGTGAAATAAAAAGCATGACAGGATATAAAGAGGTGGGTGAAAAAATTATGGCTGGCTTTGCCCCGGATGATGCTAACTCACGGAGAATAGCAGAAGGACAATGGGAAAAAGCCGTTGGAGAGGAACTGGTAAAAAAGAATATGGACCAGTTGTTTAAAATTTTTCCTGATTCAGCAGTTCACCTTGGAGATACCTGGAACCTGACATCGAGGCAGGAGGGTGATCTGAGCCTGGTGGTGAAGGGACATTATAAACTTAAGGCCATTAACAGCGAGATCGCCATAATAGAATCAGAAGGAAAAATCGCCAGTATAAGTAATGCCACCAATGGGATGGGAGTTGGTACTACCCTTGCCGCTCTTGATGGAGAGCAAAAAGGCCAGTTTGAAATGGAAGCAAAGACAGGGATGCTTATCAGCTGTAAAATAAAAGCCAGGATGGAGGGTACGATCCAGATGGCAGGCCGGGAGATACCGGTAGTTATTGAAACTTCGGTGATAATGAAAGGGAAGAAAAAAAACTGAAGTAGTTCCGGAGCGAGTAATGTGTCAGATTGCTTGTGAAATTCGTCAGACCGGGACGGTCAGACGATGACGATAATCACCAGATGTGACAGCCGAAGCTTTCCTTGCCCTATCTCCATTGTAAATTGCCAGTGGCGCCTTTAAGTTTGTTTTAACAGGTTTATCATAATTTCCTTGCCAGTACAAGAACGCTTTTGAAATGCTCTTTTTTTCCGTGCAGGTTAAAGATCTCTGTGAAGATAATATAAGAACCAACAGGCAGCTTGTTTCCTTTGTCATCCAGACCATCCCAATGCCAGTAGCCATTCAGGCCGAGTATGGCATTTCTAACGAGGTAGCGTACGGGCCGGCCTGCGGCATCAAAGATGGTGATGCTGGCAATGAAACCCGGTGCGGTCACTGCATACTGAATGGTGGCAATATCATCCCGGCCATCATTATCCGGTGAGAAGACCTTTGGTGTGGCCTGTATGGTGGCGTCAACAGAAGTTGTTAGTTTATACTGCGAGTTTTTATAAGTTGGTGTTCCGTACCCGGCTGTGGAAGCGGCGCTATGCCAGTTTGTTTCCTGCTGCGAAGGCCCGGCGGGATCGATTCTTTCTAAAGAAACACCTTCGGCATTATCTATCAGTTTAAAATGCCAGTCATCTTTATATGCAACTTCATCCACAACTATGCCCTGGAAATTCAATGCCACCACGGTACCCTCATCATCAGGGAATGATGGGGGTGCTGTAATAGTGAGCACCTGCTCCGGGTTCTTTGCCAGGTATTGTAGGGAAAGACTGGCAGCATCTTCTGTCTCCACTATATAGTCGCCGGGAAAAATATAGAACGGCACCGTACTTAATGCTTTTACAGAACTGATGGTCCCGCTGCTGTTGCGGTTGGCAATATATAATTTGGAGGCATCGAATATCTTGTTGCTGTTGTTATAAAACTCTGTATAGTCAAATGCATTTGATCGTGGGTTGAACAGTATCTCATTAATGATCCATTCTCCTGCTACAGGATCTGCGGGCAAGCCCACCCGGGTGGTATTAGCGGAGGCGATGCTGTTGCCTTTACAGTCTGTTATATTGGTTGCGGTAATGTTGTAAACCTTGTTGGCAGCCAATGGAGCAACCGTTTTTAATTGAACCTGGTTAAAAAGAGGCGCTATGGTTGTGGCCTGTGATATTGCCAATCCACCGTCGATAGTGTAATTGGTGACGGTGGCTGCGGCTAAACTGTCAACCGGTTCATCATATACCAGTATAATGGTAGTGTTGTCCAGCGTGTAGGCGTTTTTTAGTTGTGGCGAAATGGCATCGGTGTTAATTGCATCGACGGAATTTTTCCTGCCGGGTGTTCCACCGGCTATACTGGTACTTGCTTTCCAGTTGTTGCCTGCCGGTCCGGCAGGCAGGCTGCCGGTGCAGGGATTTTTGGTATCAATCATTTCTAATGTCCAGCCGCCGTCTTTCTTTACTTCATTCTTGTACCAGCCGGTGCTGTAATGGATGGCATGAATGGTTTTGCCATTGGCTGCTTTCAGATACAGCAGTTCACCATCATTATCTAAGGAAGGAAAACTGGTAACAGCTATTGTAGTACCCCATGCAGCCATTGCTGCTGCAGCAGACCCGGTGCAAACAATGACGAAACTATCGGGCTGTAATATAAAATTCGGCAAAGGCCCGCTTTGCCCGGATGCATCTGCAATGCGCCAGTTCTGCAGGTTGATGGGAGTTGTGGTGGTGTTCTTTAATTCTATCCATTCATTGTTGGGTAAACTGACGGGAGGGGTTGGGTCGGCCATTATTTCATCAATTACAACATCATAGCGGTTTTGGGCAACAGTGACGAAAGGGCATATTATTACCAGGAGTAAGGGCAGGATCGTTTTCATGAAACCAATTTAAAACAAACAGTTGTAATACGAGTAGCTGCTTATAAAAATTATTGAAGATTATTTGGGACAAAGCAGTTGTCAACCTATTTTTGCCGGGAGCATGATCAATACGAAACATACAAAACGCACAAAGAAGCTTTCCTGAGGGAGGTTTGCAGCGTTATGTATGTAACAACATAAGAGTTTAGCAGGCCTTCCTTAACCGGAGGGTCTTTTTTTTACCGAGAGATGGAGACCGGAGACAAAAAGTAGTTTTTGCCAGACGGGGACCGGGAGACAAAAACTACTTTTTCTCAGACCGGACCGGGAGTCGAAAACTACAATTTTGTCAGACGGAGACCGTCAGACAAACAAAAATTAAACACATGAAAGTTGCAGTAGTCGGTGCTACCGGGTTGGTGGGCACCAAAATGTTACAAGTATTAGCAGAGCGGAATTTCCCGGTCACGGAATTAGTTCCTGTAGCCTCTGAAAGATCAGTGGGCAAGGAAGTGGAATTCAAAGGGAAAAAGTATAAAGTGGTAAGTATGACAGACGGCATCGCTGCCAAACCTGCGGTGGCCATTTTTTCTGCCGGCGGTGGTACTTCATTGGAATGGGCGCCACAATTTGCAGCAGCGGGCATCACCGTTATTGACAATTCATCTGCCTGGAGAATGGACCCGGCAAAACCATTGGTAGTGCCGGAGATCAATGCGGATATTCTTACTGCTGCTGACAAGATCATTGCTAATCCTAATTGCTCTACCATTCAAATGGTGGTGGCATTAAACCCGCTGCATAAAAAGTATGGTATCAAAAGGATCGTTGTGTCCACGTATCAAAGTGTAACGGGAACTGGTGTGAAAGCTGTGGAGCAGTTGCGTGGTGAACGATTAAAGGAGGTAAAAGGAGAAACAACCGATTACCCGATGGCATACAAATACCCGATCGATCTGAATGCGATCCCGCAGATAGATGTTTTTTTGGAAAACGGGTACACTAAAGAAGAAATGAAAATGGTGAAAGAGACCTGTAAGATCATGCGGGATGATTCTATCCGGGTAACGGCCACTACGGTACGCATCCCTGTAATGGGTGGGCATAGTGAAGCGGTGAATGTGGAGTTTGAAAAGGAGTATGACCTGGCTGAAGTAAGATCGATCTTACAATCATCACCCGGAATAATTGTTGTTGACGATACGGCTAACCAGCAATACCCGATGCCGATGGATGCGCATGAGAAGGATGAGGTGTTTGTGGGGAGGCTTCGCCGGGATGAATCGCAACCGAAAACACTTAATATGTGGGTGGTGAGTGATAACCTTCGTAAAGGTGCTGCTACGAATGCTGTGCAAATAGCGGAGTTCCTGCTTGCGAAAAATTTATTGGGCTAACTAAGGAACCCTTCGGACTAAGTACACCCCAATAAATTTTGAAGCAAACTCCTGGAAATAGAGGATTTTGGTGAGGTTGAAATGCTTATTTTAAAGATCAGATAGCTTGTGTATCCTATGAATTACAAAGCCGGATATTTCTATATTCTTACCAATAGCCATCACTCTGTACTCTATTGCGGAGCAACTGATGACTTATACAGAAGAGTTCAGGAACACCGCAATAAGGTGTACACGAATAGTTTCACCGCAAGATATAATCTAGATAAGCTTGTCTACTTTGAGATATTCAACTCGGCAGCTGAAGCCTTTGAAAGAGAAAAGCAGGTTAAGGCTGGTTCCCGGAAAAGGAAGATGGAGTTAATTGAAAATCTGAATCCCAGGTGGAAAGATCTGTTTGATAAGTTGGGGTCTGGTTCTATTGAGGAGCTGATCAGGATCAGAAAATTCTTTCGGTAGTTTTTGGTAGCCCTCGGTAGCGGGAGTTTGCTTCGCCCC
>CAYUCU010000064.1:0-3625 GCA_964443345.1 uncultured Chitinophaga sp. | reverse complement strand
GTTTGCTTCGCCCCGTGAGAGTTTTTGTGATCGGGATGTTTGTTGGGGCTCGCAAGACTGTCAGTCGGGGCTCGCAAGACTTTCGTTAATGAAAACAATCACTGGTTGCAAAGCCTCAAAAGCTGCCACCGTTTTCTTTACCAGGTCCTTTGAAACAAGATCGGCATCGGTAAAGAATGATATCGCTACAAAGCTTTTCAATTTAAGGTAATCAGCAGCAGGATTACCAGGTTCATATCCTTTGGGTACACGGCTTAATAAGAATTCGGCGCTTCTGTCCAGGTCACCATAAACCGATTTGAATTTCTTTGCCCCGATTATCTTTTTGAAATCAGCAAAGTTGTAGTCGATCTCCTGCCGCACTTTTTTCAATTCATTCGGCTCGGGCATCCAGATACCGCCGCCGGCAAAATTTCTACCGGGCTGCACCTGGAAATAATATCCAGCCGAATTCCAGCCTTTTCTTCCTCCTTTATTAATACTGGCACCAAAGTTTGACTTGTACGGTGATTTATCTTTTGAAAAACGAACATCCCTGTTGATACGGAACATACAGTCTTTGGCAACGAGATCTTTTATGGTCTTGTCTTTCTTCCCGAGCTGGTCTATTACTTTTTGAATGAAGCCGGCAAAATCTGTTTTCGCCGCTTCGTACCGTTTCCGGTTAGCGTCAAACCAGGGTTTGTTATTATTTTTCTTTAAATCTTTTAAGAATTTAATGGTGGATGGATGCAACATGAACTAAGATTTGCTGGATTAAAATTGATTTTTGGGAATTAAAGATAACGCTGCTATCCTCATAATCCTTCTAATCCAAAAAAATCTTAGTCCTGCTTTATATCCTTCCCCAATTCTCACCGCTCTTAATACGGTAAATGGTCATTTCACTAACCTTGTGGTTTTTGGCCAACTGGCGGATGGTGACCTTCCGGTTTTTATCCTTCAGTATCTTTTTGATCTTTTTTACTTGTGTGGCCTTAAGCTTTAGCCCTGTTGTTCTGTTGGCCTGTTTTTCCTTGTAAGCTACTTTAGCAGGACTGCCTTGCTGGTGTTCGATCATCTGGTCCAGTGTGGTCCAGCGCAGGTTTTTTACATTGTTATCAAGTTTGTTATGATTGCGGTGAATAACAAACTTGTGTAAGGGCCCCGGTTTTTGCAGAAAGATCTTTGCCATTTCCCTGTGTATATACAAAGTGCCTTTGTTACCGGGCCGATGCAAATTGAGGGTACGGTACCCGGTGGTCAATGAGCCACTGAGTATTTTTCCATCTTTCAATACATTTTCTTTGTAACTGGCTATGCGGCCAAAACTTGAAACGGCATAGCGATTGCGTAGTTGCCTCCATCCGGAAAACGCCAATTGTTTCCAGATTTCGCCGGCTGATTTTTTAATCATAATATAAGGTTTATTTCTAGACGGGGACAGTTGCCATTAATAACGGCGGTACGGAACAAGTGGAAGTTATTACAGCTGATGGTGCTGGGACTAAGGTAGAAAAAAAGTATCAAACACGGACAAAAAACAACAGATTATTTTTTACCGGTCATTTGTAAAAACTCTGCTTCCGATATAATTTTAACGGTATTGATCTTTTTTGCTTTTTCCAGTTTGCTGCCGGCATCTTCTCCTACGACCAGGTAATTCAGTTTGGCGCTTACACCACTTACTATCTGTCCGCCATTTTCTTCCACCATTGTTTCGGCATCGCTTCTTTTTAATGTTGGCAATGTGCCGGTAAACAAAAATGTCTGACCGGTAAGATTGCCCCTGGCCGTGAGTTGCTTTTTTTCATTTTTTAATTGCAGCCCTGCTTTTTCCAGTTGCTCCAGCATTTCAATATTACTCTTGTTGCTGAAGAAATGATAAATGCTGCCTGCTACTTTTGGTCCCACATCTTCCAGGTTTTGCAGATCTTCCAGGGAAAACTTTTTGAATTCCAGCAAATGCGTTACAGCCTGTGCCAGTGTTTTGGCTGTGGTTTCGCCAACAAAGCGAATTCCCAGTGCATAGATCAACCGGTGCAGGGGTTGTTTTTTTGAACTGAGGATAGCCGATTGTAAATTTTGTATCGATCTTTCTTTAAAACCTTCCTGGCGGGAAATGGCATCAAAGTCTAATTTATAAACACCGGGAATGTCTTTCAGTAATCCCAACTCATAGAATTTCCGGACATTGGCCTCGCCAAACCCACGGATGTCCATAGCATCCTTACTTACAAAATGGATGATGCGTTCCACCACTTGTGCAGGGCATTCTATATTGATACAACGCCACACGGCTTCTTCTGCTTCCTTAAATAATTTGTTGTTGCATACCGGGCAACTGGTGGGAAAGCTGATCTTCTTTTCTTTGCCGGTGCGGACATCGGGAAGTGATTTTACAATTTGCGGAATAACATCACCCGCCCGTTCTATCAAAACGGCATCACCGATACGCAGGTCTTTTTCTTTAATGTACTCTTCATTGTGAATGGAAATGCTGCTGACAGTTACACCACCCACTCCCACCGGTTCCAGTTTGGCCACCGGTGTTACCGCTCCTGTTCGTCCCACCTGGAATTCCACATTCAGCAATTTTGTAGTGCCCTGCCTGGCCTTGAATTTATAGGCGATCGCCCAGCGGGGATGGTGAGAGGTCATTCCCATTTTTTCCTGGAGGGCAATATCATTTACTTTTATCACCATGCCATCTATCTCATAGGGCAGGCCATCTCTTTCAGTTTCAAACTCACTGCAATACTTTATAACACCTTCAATGCCTTTGAACAATCTCTTTTCTTTTTGCGGGCTGCGGAAACCAAGATCCCATAATAATTCGAGGGAACGGGAATGAGTGGTAAGTTCCGCCGGGACCTTTTTCCCTTTGGCCAAAGAAAAATAACTGATATGATATACAAAAGCTTCCAGGTTTCTTTTAGCAGCTTCATTAGGGTCTTTTATTCTAAGTGTTCCGGCGGCAGCATTGCGGGGATTGGCCAATGGAGTAAGCCCCTGTTCGATAAGCTGTTCGTTGTATTTGGCAAAATTGTTTTTATTGATCAGTACTTCCCCCCGTATCTCCACCTGCTGTAATCCATAGGCAGAAAATTTTGCTGATAAAGGAATGGAACGTATTTGTTTGATGTTGATCGTTACTTCATCTCCTTCCACACCATCACCCCTGGTGGCGCCGCGGGTGAGCATATCATTTTCATAAATAACAGAAATGCTGCCACCATCAAATTTGGGTTCCACACAGTATTCAATAACGGGCAGCCCGGCCAGCTCCCGTGCCTTTCTGTCAAAATCCTCCAGGTCATCCCTGTTGTACGAATTGTCCAATGAAAGCATTGGCACCAGGTGTTGTACGGTGGGAAAATCTTTTGTAAGGCCTTTGGCCACCCGCTGCGTGGGAGAGTCGCTGGTAATAAGACCGGGATTTTCTGCTTCTATTTTTTCAACTGCTTTGTATAACTGGTCGTATTCAAAATCGGCAAGCAGGGGGTCGTTTAATATATAATACCGGTATTCATGAAAGCGCAGTACTTCTCTGAGGCTGGCCACGTCTTTTTTGGAAAGGGTGTCTGCTTTTAATTTTTTGAGCTCCCCACTGCGCACATGGAATTACTGGTACTTGTGTGAGGAT
>CAYUCU010000063.1:0-19295 GCA_964443345.1 uncultured Chitinophaga sp. | reverse complement strand
TATTGTCTAACTGGTTAATTGGTTTATTGGTTAATTGGTTTATTGGTTTATTCGGGGTGTCCGCTACTCTTTCCAAACAGTCTGAATATCACGCCACCCAATTAACTAATAACCTAATTAACCGATAAACATTCATAGGTTCATTTGTTTATTCGGAGTATCCGCTATTCTTTGAAAACAATCTGAATATCACGCCACCCAATAAACTAATTAACCAATAAACCAATTAACCTCCTTCATGCCTCTTCATCAAATTCAAAATCCTTTTCTTCAAAATTCATCATACTTCCTACCAGGTCTTTAAACTCCACTTTTGTTTCAAACATTTTTTTACTGATGAGTGAATAAGATGCAAGTCCGTGCAATACAAATTCCATCAGCAATGCCGCCCCT
This sequence comes from uncultured Chitinophaga sp., assembly GCA_964443345.1. Taxonomy (GTDB): domain Bacteria; phylum Bacteroidota; class Bacteroidia; order Chitinophagales; family Chitinophagaceae; genus JJ008. The sequence goes on along the minus strand of CAYUCU010000063.1, from coordinate 18,902 downwards.
TCATTATTTGCTTTAGGAAAATATTTTTTTACCAGTGCATGTAGCCCGTCCACTTTATACAGCAGTAGTATTTTATCTTTATCGGAGGTATTGAATGAGATGTTCAGGTTATTGCCTTTGTCAAACCAGCTGGTAATGGAGCGGTATGGATTTTCATCCGGCTTTTCTTCCTGTGATGGTTTACCGGTATTCCTTCTTTTCTTCAGCGTATCCGGGTTAGGAAAATACTGAACGAATTGGGTGCGGATCGCTTTTTCCACCAGGTTCATGGCCACCTGGTAAGGTCCTTCCTGTTCACCTTCATATACCAATTCCACTTTACCCGTTATGGATGGGATGATACCCACGAGGTCATTCATCCACACCTGTGTTTGTGTTTCATTATTGATGATGGCCCTGCGCTCTGCTGCACTTACCGCATTTTCAAAAGCAGAAATGGATAGCCGGGCACTCACACCGCTTTTCTTGTCCACCAGTTCACTGTTTCTTGCTTCAAAAGCTATTTGTTCGATCAGTCGTTTCACCAGGTCGCTTACTTGTACCCGGGCACTTTGTTCTGTACTTATTTCTGCTTCCTGCTCCGTAATTTCCAGGGCATTCTCCAGCGATTTTGGATAGTGCGTGAGAATCTGGCTTTCAATCCGGTCTTTTAAGGGAGTTACAATTGAACCCCGGTTGGTATAGTCTTCAGGGTTGGCAGTAAACACAAACAGGATGTCCAATGGCAGCCGCAATTTGAATCCACGTATCTGCACATCCCCTTCTTCCAGGATGTTGAACAGCGCTACCTGTATCCTTGCCTGCAGGTCGGGCAGCTCATTGATCACAAAAATGCCCCGGTTACTTCTTGGTATAATACCATAGTGCAGCACCCGTTCATCTGCAAAACTTAGTTTCAGGTTAGCTGCCTTTATAGGATCAATATCCCCGATCAGGTCGGCCACACTTACATCTGGTGTAGCCAGTTTTTCACCATAGCGTTCGCTGCGGTGTATCCAGTGAATGGGCGTTTCATCTCCATGCGTGGCAATTTCTTCATGTGCAAATTTGGAAACGGGCCGAATAGGGTCGTCATTAATATCACTTCCGGCTACAGAAGGGATATATTCATCCAGCAATTCTGTCATCTGGCGGGCCATTCTTGTTTTGGCTTGTCCCCGCAACCCGAGAAACAGGATATTGTGTTTACTCAGCAATGCCCTTTCCACATCGGGTATCACGGTGTCTTCATAGCCAACGATCCCGGAAAAAGTAGGTTCATTCTTTTGCAGCTTAGCGATAAGGTTCTGCCGTATCTCTTCTTTGATGCTTTTGGGTTGATAGCCGCTTTTCTTTAATTCGCCGAGGGTTTTTATGTTTTTGATGTTCATAATTTTTATTTGGGTGTCAGGGTTCTGTTCTTTGGGCATCGCCTGTTGCGACGCTCCGTTCAGGGTTCTGTAATTCTGTTCAGCAATGCTGCTGTATTTCTGTTTCTTTCATTATCGGTCTCATGTATCATCTGTTTTATGTTTCCCCGGGTTTACACCCGTGGCTACTGGTATGCCGCCCCCTTCGGGGCTTGTCATCATTCCTGCGCAGTGACCAGGTTATATTTTAAAATATCATTTTGTTTTAGCGCAGCGATTATTTTTTCATAAACCGGGTACGTTGAATTTGCATCGCCTTTGACGAGGTATTGAATATTACTATCCGCATATTTTTGTTTTAGGGTTGCAATCACTTTGCTTAAATTCTCCGTCACCGGCTTTTTTACCTGTACAGGGGATTGATCATTACCCGTAATTAGAATGCTGTACCAAACTGTGTTGTCCTTTTTTATTTCAATAAGAAACGCATTGTTATCAGGAAGTTTTTGGGAGATGACGGAAGAGGGAGTTTTTATCTCTACAGGTTCAGGAGGTGCAAAATCAAAATCATCAATTTTTAAAAAAGATTTTTCAATGTCCGATAGTTTAACCATTGCATATCGTTTGATGCCGGTAATGGCCATCTCATCCAGAATATTGACGGCGGCGCTGTAGTCACTTTGCCAGGCAGGCTTTATAATTACGAGCAAGCTGTCTTTCAGTTTGTTTTTATTGTTTTGAATATAGGCCCGGAAACTGTTTTTGCCGGTGATGGCATAATAGGTTCCCTTTTGCACATCTATGCCCTGGTAGCAATATATACTGTCGCTGTTTAAAAGAATACAGGTAATAACATTGCTGTCCGTTACAGGACTGCTTGTTATTTCCCGGGAGGAATCGGTCAAATTTTTTGTCATTAACTCAATCCCCGCCGCCTTGTCCCTGTCCCTGTTTTGGCAAGCACAGGCAAGGGCAAAAAGAGAAGTGAATATGTATGTTATGACTGTCAGCTTCATTTTCTGTATTTATAGCCTATCTTTTAATTTATACTATGCATCGCCAGCAATACTTCTTTACTTCTAACACGGTGTATTCCATTTTCACATCTCCACATTTTCAAATTAACACATCCCCACTTTAATAAACCGTCTTCCTCTTCCCGCTTTCAAAATCCTTAAATATAAAAGCCCCCAACTTATCCAATGAGGCAAAGAAGGCCTTCCCATTATTCGTTTCGGTAAACTCCTGTACAAAACGTTGTAAGTAGGGATCGGTGGCGATCATGAACGTGGTGATCGGGATCTTCAGCTTCTTGCACTGCGCTGCTAAATTGATACAACGGTTCACTACCTTCCTGTCCAGTCCAAAACTGTTCTTATAGTATCGTTTTCCGATCTTTAAACAGGTAGGCTTGCCATCAGTGATCATGAATATCTGTTTGTTCGGATTCTTTCTTCTTCTTAAAATATCCATGGCCAGCTCTAAACCAGCGACGGTGTTGGTATGGTAAGGCCCCACCTGCAGGTAGGGCAGGTCTTTTACTTCTATAGGCCAGGCATCATTACCAAACACCACAATATCCAATGTGTCTTTCGGGTATCTTGTTTTTATCAGTTCACTCAAAGCCATTGCCACTTTTTTAGCCGGGGTGATCCGGTCTTCACCATATAATATCATGGAGTGGGAGATGTCGATCATCAGCACGGTAGAGGTTTGTGCTTTGAAATCTGTTTCCCTGATGCTCAGGTCATCTTCGTGCATTTTGAAACTGTCAATGCCATGATTGATCTGTGCATTGCGGATGCTTTCGGTAAAATCAATTTGCTCCAGCATATCGCCAAACTGGAATTGCCGGGTATCCGGATTCAGTTCATCACCCTGTCCCGGTTTGAAGCTATGATGATCTCCTTGTTTCGTTTTTTTCAGCTTGCCAAAAATTTCCTCCAGGCTTCTTTTCCGGATGCCTTGTTCTGTTTTTGGGGTGATCCGTATTTCTCCCTGTTCATTTTTATCAGACAGGTATCCTTTTTCTTTTAATTCATCTATAAAATCACCCATACCGTATTCATCATCGGTAAGCTGGTATTTTTTGTCCAGTTCATTCATCCATTGCATGGCCTCGCTTACATCACCGCTGGTGTAGGTAAGCAGTTGCATGAAGAGGTCGAGCAGTTGATCAAACCTGCCTTTGCCTTCGCTGTCCGCATCAAATTTGGTGAAATGAAATCCTTGCATTGGAGTTACAATTTACGACAAATACTTTGCCATCGTTTCAGCTATACAACAACTTAATACCGGATTGGTTTAAAAAGGAAAACCCTCCTTGCGGGAGGGCTTTCCTGTATCTTAACAAAGATCATCATGGTTGTTTATTGGGAGCATTCCCTTTCAAACTATCCGGTTTGGTATTGTCGATAGTAGGAGTGCCTTCAGTGGTGGTCTTGGGTTGTGTTTGCGGTGCATATTTTTTCTCTACGGCATCCAGCACCATCAGCATTGCCTCATTGATCGGCGCTTCTGATCGTTCAAACCCGCCAAAATACTCCGGTCTTGAATCCCGGATATAATTATAATATTTCTGCTGCTGTTCCAGGTCTTTCCGGATAGCTAACCTGATTTTCTCTGCCAGTTCTGTTTTGCCAGATTTATAGCAGGCTTCCAGGTAGATCAGGCCGGTTTGATTATGGCTGTTATAGCGGCTGGTCATACCATACGGTAAGTTCTCCGGGTTAATGCCAGCTTCTGCTTTATCTATCAGTTTTTTTGCATCATCCAGTCGCCCGGCATCTGCCAGGTTTCCGGCGGCTTCACCAAATAAGGCCCTCAGGTTGAGCATGTGACGGCGGTTTTCTTCATCAAAGTAGACGCCTTTTTTATTGGCACCTCCAAATTCAAATTTGGTCAGCAGGTTGTTGAGCATAAAATCACTGTTGTTATCCCTTATCTGGGTGCCGCCAATCCTTAACTGCCGGAGTGCCTGGTCCGTTACCCAGTTTTGTTGCGGGTATTTATTGAGTACTGGTACCAGCCTATAGGAGAGTCCGTCTTTCCGGATATACTGACTGAATCCTAATTCGCCGATCGGTGCGGTAAAGTAAATCGGCCGCTTCCACCCGTTGGCCGCATTACTGGCAATGATATTAAAGATGATCAGGTCATTCCTGGCTATACCGGAATTTAGTTTGCTTTGTGGAATCTCAAAGCGCAGCTCACTTACCACACTGTCGGTGGCATTTACTACGCCATACTTTTTTGCCAGCTCAATATTTACCGGCACTTTGAATTTTGACACCGGGAAGCTGCCGAAGCCCACATCACGGCCTGTTTCCGGATCCAGGTTTACTTTGCCCAATACGGTTTTCATTACTTCGTACAGGTCATAAAATTGATTAGGGTCCCCTTGTTGCCTGTAACGGAGATATTCCCTGTTATGGCCTTCAATTTGTTCCGGGGTCCAGAGTACATCAACAGAATCTGCATCATTTACTTTATAACGAAGCTGGTTGATGTACCAGTCAATACCGAGCAGGCTGTTGTTGATCACACGGATATCTTTACGAACACCTTCCACTTCCTGTGCGTACCACAATGGGTAGGTATCATTATCACCAAAAGTGAATATAATGGCATTGGGGGCACAGCTTTCCAGGTAGTCCTTCGCAATGTCGGGTGCTGTGGTCTTATTACTCCGGTCGTGGTCATCCCAAACCTGCTGCGCCATCAGCAGGGGGGTGATGATACAAAAAGCAGCGGTGGCAATATTCAGCACCTTTGCATTCTTACCACCAGAAGAAATGGATCTTAATATGAAAGTAGCAGCAGATGTAACGATAGCAAACAGCGCTGTTACATAGATGCCTGTCATCAGTGCATCGCCAAATGTTCCGGGCATGGAACTCATCATTGTAACGATAAAGGTGAGGATGCCTCCATAGATCAATGTATTCTGGAAAGTAAGCTGGTCTGCTTTTTCTTTGGCCAGCCGCACCAATGCCACTACTGACAGACCGATCCAGAGTGCAAAGGCATAGAAGGATCCTACAAATGCATAGTCCCTTTCACGGGGCTGGTTGCCTGGTGAGTTCAGGTAGATGACCACCGCCACACCGGTAAAGAAGAACAGCAGGAAGCTGACGATCCAGTCTTTCCGGTTTCGGATAAACTGGTACACACAACCAATGATACCCAGAATAAAGGGCAGCAGGTATAATTTATTGGTGGCTTTGTTATGTTTAATACTGTCGGGTAGCTGAGATTGATCTCCCAACCGCTTGTTATCAATAAAAGATATGCCACTGATCCAGTTTCCATCCCGTTTATTGCCGAGGCCCTGCAGATCGTTTTGCCGGCCTGAAAAATTCCACATAAAGTAACGCCAGTACATCAACCCCATCTGGTAGGTAAAGAACCAGTTGACGTTATCGCTGTAAGTGGGGGCTTCAAACCGTCCCGTTTGCTGGTCCTGTGCCAGGTTCAGCCATTCGGCATAAAAATCTGCATGGAACTGATCATTACTGGAATCCCATACCCGCGGGAATAATTGCTTTACATCGCTTTTATAATTGTACGATTGCTTTCTGCCAATAGGGATATATTTTTTATCTCCTTTTACATACACCATTTCACCTTCGTTCAGCGGTTTTTCTTCAACAAGGTCGTCGGGTGGGTTGGCTGCAAAATGGGGTCCGTAGATCAATGGGGCCTCACCATATTGTTCACGGCTGAGGTAATAAACAAGGTTGATAGGGTTGTCCACATTGTTCATGTCGACCGAAGGGTTGGCATTGGAACGTATCATCGTGGTGAAATACATAAAGTATCCCAGCATTATAAATGCGTAGCACCAGAGTGAAAGCTTCAATATTTTAACGGCTCCCGGCTTCAGAAAATATCCAAGACTTGCTATAATACCGATAAGTAAGAATTTCATGATCTTAAAACCGCCTGCGCCGATGCTGATGATGAACGGCAGCATGGACAACGCAAGGAACAACACAAAGAAGATAATGATCTTTGGTTTGGCCGTATTATTTTCTTTGAAACTCAATCCCCAAATGATCAGTGCCGCCAATGCCAGGAAATAAATGGCAAAGCCGGAAAAGAACGGCATTCCTAATTTGTTGACAAAGATCACATCAAATATACCGGCAGCTTTCATCGAATACTGAATGACTCCCAGCTGTACCACCCCGGTAATGAGGCACCCGATCACAAATGCCCAGATAGAACCTTTGGTGGTAACGGCATAGCGGCGATAATAATAGATCATTACAGCAGCAGGAATACACAAGAGGTTCAATAAGTGAACACCGATCGACAATCCCATCATAAAGAAAAAGAAAACGATCCAGCGGTCGCTCCGGGCTTTTGCATGCTGATCTGTACCGGCTTTTTCATCGGCATGCTCCCATTTAAGCATTACCCAAAATACCAGTGCGGTAAAGAAGGAAGACAAGGCATACACCTCGCCTTCTACAGCGCTGAACCAGAATGAATCACTAAAGGTATAAGCCAAAGCACCCACTATGCCGGCGGCCATGGTGGTGAACAGTTGATTTTTATCTAATTCTTCCCCTACACCTACAAACATTTTGCGGGCAAAATGGGTAATACTCCAGAAAAGGAACAAGATAGTAGCGGCACTTGCCAGGGCACTCATAAAGTTTACAGCGCTGGCGGCTGTGTGTCCATTATCACCAAAAAGGATGATAAAGAAACGGCCGAGCAACACAAATAACGGGGCACCGGGAGGGTGGGGCAATTGTAATCCTTTAGCACTGGCAATAAACTCGCCGGTATCCCACAAACTGCCTCTTGCTTCACGGGTAAGAAAATAGGTGGCCATTGCGATAAGAAATATGACCCATCCTGTAATGTTATTGACTTTTTTGAAGTTCATAATTGCTTGATTTTGATAGCTGCCCATTCCACGAGATGTTTCGTGGTTGAGAGACAGCAAAAATAGGGTTTCAGGTGTAGATTTTAGTTCCGGTCGTAGAGATTTAAGAATTTTACCCCAAACAGATTTTGAATTTAGTAAGTGAACAGGAAAAGCTTAGAAATCTCCCTTTCCAACTAATTTCCCTGATCTCCAAATCCTGGTTCTGAATCACTCAAAGTAAACCTTGATGGTTTGGTAGGAAAGCTGCCCCTGTCGTAGCTTTTCTGAAAATCCTTTGAGGCCAAAAAGCCCGGCGGCATTGCCCTTGTTAATAGCAATTTCGAGGTAGCCGGCGCTATTGAACAAGGCCAGTTTTTCTCCTTCGGAAACATCCGCATAGCTTTCGCTGATGCGGTCGATCATTTCATCTCTTTTAAAAACGATCCGGAAGCTGCGGCCTTTGCGTTGTTCTTCAAACTGTTCCCTGGTAATATTGACGATCACATTTTCAAAACTGTCGATGAATATGATCTGTCCTTCTATGGAGTTGTTTTCCAGTACCGGCCGCAGGTGGCGTTTTTCCATATATTTCACATCCGGTATGCCCACATCTCTTATTGGTTCACCATTTACTAACTGGTTGATGGCTTTGCCCATAGCAGCTGTGAGATAGGTGGTAGTCTTCACGGCAGTTTTTTCCAGCGGGATACCAATCACTATTTCGGGGGATTCTTCCAGTATCATGGTCAGCAGTCCATTATCGGCGCACAGAATATACTGGTTGTTATGAAAGGCCAGTAGTAATTGCTCCGGTTTTTTCTCAAACAGGTTCACCAGGATCAGGTGGTAACTGAAGTCGGGAAAGTTTTTTATTGCACCACGGCATACATAAGCCGCTTGCGGATAATTGAAAGGAGGGATGTTGTGTGAAATATCTACAATGGTGAATTCAGGGTTGATCTGTAATAGTTGTGCTTTTACCGCTCCCACCAGGTAATCCGGGCTTCCGATATCAGATGTAAGCGTAATAAGCGGCAAGTAAAAGAAGTTTACTGTTAAGGAATTAAAGAAAATGATGCAGCCTGTCGGGCTAAAGTTCGTTTTTTCTTACCATGATTCCGGCCCTCGTAAATAATTAAACTTATTTTATCAGCTTTCCGTCTTTGATAAAAAATTTGAAAGTGAATTTGTCGGCCAGTTTAGGGAAAAATTTTTGCATAAATACGGTTCGTTTGCCGGTAAAAGTAAGTATCAGCGTCCTTTTCTTTTTTCTTACGGCTTTTAATATATGAGCCGCACATTCCTCGGCGCTCATCATTTTGTTTTCATCCATTGGCGTATCACCATGTGAAGCACCATCTTTATTTAGCGCCGCCTGGCGGATATTGGAAGTAGTAAAACCGGGGCAAACCCACATCACATGCACTCCGTCGGCCATCAGTTCTGTTTTAATAGCTTCCAGCCAGCCCTGTACGGCAAACTTGCTGGCAGAATAGCCGCTTCGTCCCGGCAAGCCCCTGTAGCCGGCAATGGACGACACACCAACAATAGTTCCTTTGCGTGCAATAATGGAGTCCAAAGCATACCGGGTACAATATACCGTGCCATAGAAATTGATGTCCATTACTTTTTTGATCACTTCTGTAGTCGTTTCTTTCAACAATGCCCGCATGGAAACACCGGCATTGTTTATGAGAATATCAATACCGCCAAATGCTTTGATCGTTGTTTCTATGAACCGGCGGCAGTCGTTCTCGCTACTTACATCAGCCACCATCGTGTGCAGGTGAGCAGAAGGATATTCGGATTGCAAGGCATAGAGTTTGTCATGATTGCGGCCGCAGGTGGCTATTTTGGCACCCATTTTTATCAGGGCATCCACCAGGGCTTTGCCAATACCATCGGTGCCACCGGTGACGACCACTACTTTGTCTTTGAAATATGCTGACATTTAGTTTGGAGTTGTTATTACAAACGTACTTTAAAATCAGTCAAAACGAAAAAAGCCTCCGATTGGAGGCTTTTGTGATCCCGCTGGGACTCGAACCCAGGGCCCATACATTAAAAGTGTATTGCTCTACCAACTGAGCTACGAGATCAACCTGTTCCCCTTACCCTTTCGGATTTGGGAGTGCAAAAATACAGTCTCAGCCTCTTTATGCCAAAACTTTTTACATTAATTATCAACAGGTTTTCAGGAATTCTGATGAGTAAAACGAAGTATCTATCACGAAAGCGCCTCTTTCATCTTTTGCATTACTTCTTTCTCCAGCATCAGTTGTGCCAGATGAAGCATATTCATAAAGGCCCGCTCGCCGGAAATGCCGTGACCTATAATAACGGGCTTTGCCACACCCAATACTGGTGTGCCACCATAGTTTTCAAAGTTGAAACGGTCGAAGTACTCATCATTTACTTCCCGCTGGCGGCTGATATCATATAAGGATTCAGCCATTTTCAGAATAATATTACCGGTAAAGCCTTCGCAAACCATTACATCTGCTTTGTCCATCAGCACATCGCGGCCTTCAATATTGCCGGCAAAGTTGATATGCTTGTTTTCTTTCAGCAGGGGGTAAGTGGCTTGTGCCAGCAGGTTGCCTTTTCCTTCTTCTTCTCCCACATTGATCAATCCCACTCTTGGATTTTCGATGCCCAGTATCAATTGTGCATATACCGATCCCATTATGGCAAATTGGTTCAGCTGTTCCGGTTTACAGTCTGCATTCAAACCCACATCCAGTAAAAGACCGGTTCCGCCACCTGCTTTTGGAATAATAGTGGAGATCGTTGGGCGGATAACACCTTCCAGTGCCTTTATGCTAAATAAGGCACCTACAAGCATGGCCCCGGTATTACCGGCACTTATGAAAGCATCCATTTTGCCTGATGCCAGTAACTGAAAACCGATAGCAATAGAGGATTGTTTTTTTTCCCGAAGTGCTTTGGTGGGGTGCTCGTGCATTCCAATCGTCTCTGCCGCATGTACTACTTGCAGCTTATCTGCGGGTACCTGGTGTTCTCTTAGCAGGTTGTCAATTTGTTCTTTATCCCCAATGAGCAGGAGGGAGGCTGGTATATTATGGGCAGACAGGTACAGGTGTATTCCTTTTACAGCTTCCAGCGGGGCAAAATCCCCTCCCATCATGTCTATACCAATGGTCATGAGCAAAAATATATATTACCTTGTTAAATCGCCGGAGATACTAAATAACAAATTCCAAATTCCATTACGGCAAATAAGCCACATGGATTTGGAATTACTATTTTGCGGGTAAAGGAAACAGGGATTATTGCGCCTTTAAAGGAGCTTTCTCTGATACTACTTTTCCTTTATAGTACAGTTTACCTTCACTTACATGCGCACGGTGGCGTATATGTGTTTCGCCGGTAGCGCTGTCGGTTGTTAATGTAGCAGCAGTAGCTTTATAATGCGTTCTGCGTTTGGCACTTCTTTGCTGACTGTGTCTGCGTTTGGGATTTGGCATGTCTTACTGTTTAATAACTCAAAAATATTGTTTGTCAGAGGTGAATGGTCAATAGTCAATGGAGTCTTTCATCCCGGGTAGTTTATTCACTATTCACTCTCGAGGTCTTTAAATTTTTCCAATCCTTTCCAGATCGGGTTTTCTTTTGTTTCTTTTTCTTCGGCCTTCCCCGATATATTATCGGGACGGGGCTCCAGCTTTTTCAGCACATCCATCGCTGTTTTATTGCAATGGGGGCCGTTCATGGCTTCAAAATCACAGGCTTTCTGCATCGGTATGGCCAGGTTGATGAATTCATAGATCCAGTTGGCTACATCAATATGGCTGTCGCCCTGGGCAATGTAGTACATATCGGGATCATCCTCCTGCTCATTCATCAGTTCCGGTTCTTCCACCATTTTCACAGTGATGTTAAATTCATCCCACAGGTCCAACGGAAGATTGCTGCTGCACCGGTCACAGTTTACTTCCAGTGTACCGCCAATTTCAAAGCGGAGCAACATAAAACTGCTCTTTCTGTCAAGCGATAATTTTACATTGGCTTTGCAATTGCGGAAATCCTGTTGCTGAAATGCCTCAAAGAACCTGTCGTCAATTAAATAATTGTACTCATGAACCCCGGGTTTTAACCCCACAAAAGCTATCTCAAACTCCCGGCGGCGGCTCATTGGTCAACTTTTTAAGAGTGTGCAAAGGTAGGGTAAAGCTCCTAATTTGTTATTAGGAATTTGGTTTTTTTTAGCGGAATCTTGCTATTTTAGCCCAATTCCTTAAACCCTAACAACTAAGTACTTGCAAAAATTTCTGTCCCGGTTATTCAGTCGCCTCATGAAAAGCTGGAGCTGGGTATCACTTATTGTGCTTACCATTTTAATTAAATGGGCTTCCTGGTACCCAAACTGGGTGGAGCGCAACTATAGCCAGGGCCTGTACCCCATCATTTCAAAGGTCCAGCGGGTACTTTTTGGCTGGATACCTTTTAGCGTTGGCGACCTGTTTTATGCTTTTCTCATATTGATCATTCTGATCAAAACCGGCAAGTTCTTCAAGCTGCTTTTTCAGAAAAGACTTACCCGCCAGTATTTTGGGGCCGGATTGCAGCAGGCGATCTTCTTTGGCCTGTTTGTCTATGTTTTTTTTAACCTTTTTTGGGGATTGAATTATAACCGCAAAGGCATTGCTTACCAACTGAAGCTGGAAGTGAAACTGTATTCCCTTGCAGACCTTGATACATTAACGACGGTGATCCAGGGTAAGGTAAATGAATATGCCGTTTTTGTATCAGAAGACCAGCGGGATTCTTTTAACAGGAAGAAGATACTTTTTACCGGCGCCACCGAGGCATTCCGTACTGCTGCAGGGGAGTATCCTTTTTTAAAATATTCTTCAAAATCAGTTAAGCCATCTTTATTCAGCTATTTAGGAAACTACCTCGGTTTCCAGGGATACTATAATCCTTTTTCAGGGGAGGCACAGGTAAATACCACAGTCCCCCGGTTCCTGGAGCCTTTTGTCACTACGCATGAAATAGCCCACCAGCTGGGATATGGCAAAGAGAACGAAGCCAATTTTGTCGGCTACCTTGCCTGCAAATCCTATTCAAACAACGCTTTCCGGTATTCTGTTTATTATGATATGTATAATTATGCATTGCTGGAAGTGTACCGCAGAGATACTACCTTGGCCAAAGCTTTCCAGGAAAAAGCACATCCGCAGGTAAAAAAAGATCAAAAGGAATACAGGGATTTTTACCGCAAGTATAAAAACCCGATCGAGCCCATTATTATGTGGGGCTATGGTCACTTTCTAAAAGCCAATAACCAACCTGCCGGAAAAAGAAGCTATAATGAAGTGGTGGCCTGGTTGATAGCTTACTATAAGAAATTTGGTATAGCTGCGCTTTAAACAATTGAGTTTCGCTTTTGTTAAGGAAGAATGAACAATACAGTCAAATTGATCATTTGCATTTCCATTCCCTTAGTGATTGGGGCCACAAGTGGCTTTTTTACAGCTTCCGGAGTTGAAAGCTGGTATCAAACTATCAATAAGCCTTCCTGGAATCCGCCCAACCGGATATTTGCTCCTGTGTGGACCAGTTTATATATTATTATGGGAATTGCCATCTTCCTGGTATGGAAAGCGAATGCCGGCAAAGAATTAAAAAAGACCGCTGTCATTCTTTTTGCTATACAGTTGCTGCTTAACTTTTGCTGGTCGTTCATCTTCTTTTACCAGCAACAGCCGGGTTGGGCATTCGTGGAGATCATCGCCTTGTGGCTATTCATCCTGCTTACCATCTTTGCCTTTGCCAAAGTAAATAAAACGGCAGCCTGGTTGCTGGTACCTTATATCAGTTGGGTTTCTTTCGCTGCTATATTGAATTATACCATCTGGAAGCTGAATTCATAAGTTAATTGGTTAATTAGTTAATCAGGTGATTAGTTATTTAGTAGTTCCAATATCACCTTCGACGGCCTGTATTTTCCTAATAAACTAATTAACCAGTAAACCAATTAACCAACCTAAAACTTATTCTTCCACATCATGCTCTCCACCGGTTTGTCCGGCTGGTTGCTGTATTTGGAGTTTTTCTTTTTGTCGTAAGAAATTTCTATGTCACCTTCCACCGGGAAGTAGATCAGCTGGCCAATCGGCATTCCTTTATATACTTTCACCGGTTGCTTTACAGATATCTCCAGCGTCCAGTTGCCGCAAAAGCCCACATCGCCTTTGCCGGCCGTAGCATGAATATCTATTCCTAACCTGCCGGTAGATGATTTGCCTTCCAGGAAGGGCACATGGGCATGTGTTTCGGTGTATTCGGCTGTTACCCCCAGGTAGAAAATATGCGGGTACAGCACAATGCCTTCATCCGGGATCTCAAAATAATCGATCTGGTTATGCTTCTTGGCATCTATCATGTGTTCTTTGTAGGTAGCCAGTGTTTTTCCCAGGTGCACATCATAGGAATTGCTGCCCAGGCATTCCCTGTCGTACGGCACCACTTTAATGGTACCTTTTGCTATCTCTTCTAAAATTCTTGTGTCTGATAAGATCATAATTTATGTTATTAAGTCAACTGTAGCACTACTCACAGGGCCCTGCGGGCTATCATCGTCCCTTGCTGCCTGTCCCGCCCTTATGCGGGATCGCACACTTCAACTGCATATCTTTACTCAGCAAAATACAATGCAGCCAATACACCGCTGTTTACTTTTGCAAGTATAAATCTAAAATCAACAACCTAAATTCAAAAATTCCCTTCGTGCCTGTTTTTTTTCAACAACAAATCAACGAATACACCCGGCTTGGTGTTTGGAAGATCGAAGAAACAGAGGAATTCTTCAAGGGTAATGTGCCACAGCACCGGGATGTCACCCATCCGCACAAGCGGTTGCAGCACCTGGCGGGACGGTTCCTCCTGCAGTTCCTTTTCCCCGATTTTCCGTATGATCTGGTGCAGATCGCTGACACCAAGAAACCCTATTTACCCAACGAGCAGTATCATTTCTCTATTTCGCATTGTGGCGACTATGCCGCAGCCATTGTAAGCAGCCGCCACCGGGTAGGTATCGATGTGGAGATACCCGTAGAGAAGATATTGGGGATAAAGGACAAGTTTTTGAGTGAAAAGGAGACAGAAATATTCTCACATAAGCTGGCCGACAATATTCAATATTCAATAGAAAATATTGAGTTGGCCACCCTGCTCTGGAGCAGTAAGGAAGCCGTATATAAATGGTATGGCGATGGGGGAGTCGATTTCAAAAAACATATCCTGTTATCCAACCAGCAGGAACCCGATGAAACCATCGACTGTTTTTTTGAAAAAAGCAGGTCCAGCCTCCTTATTCATTATCGCCAGTTTGAAGAGCTGGTGCTGACCTGGGTGATAAGTTGATGATTGTTTTAAGCTCTTTGGACAGCCGCCAGGATCTTGCTGAACAATTCTCCGGGCACAAATGGCTTTTGTACCACATCAAAAAAACCTTTGTTAATAAGGTAATTGTTCATGTCATCAAAAGATGCTGCCGTAAGTGCAATTACCGGGATGTGAGGGAAATCCCCTTTTATGATCGCTGCTGATTCATAACCATCCATTACCGGCATGTCCAGGTCCATCAGTATCACGTCATATTTGTTTTGTTGTGCATATTCCACTGCTTCTTTGCCATTGCAGGCAATAGTGACCTGGCTTTTCCATTTTTCCAGTATTCGTGCTGCCACTATCTGGTTTACTTTATTATCTTCTGCCAGCAGTATGTTCATGTTCAGCAGCTCATTGGACTCAGGTATGCTACGGAGATCATTTTTTGCAGGTTCGTATGATGATTTGGCGAGTGACAGGTCAAAAGTAAATTCCGACCCTTTTCCGTATTCACTGTTAACGGTTATATGCGAGTCCATCAGGTTCAGTATCTTCTCAGCAATGCTGAGCCCAAGACCGGTACCGCCAAAGCTTCTTGTTGTCCGGGAATCTGCCTGGCTAAAGCTTTCAAAGATCTTCGCAATATTTTCTTTTTTAATTCCTATACCTGTATCTGCAATTGTAAATTTTATTTTATACAATTCCGGCGTGCCGGTTTCACATACGTCGGTCTTAAAAGTAATGCTTCCTTTTTGGGTAAATTTAAATGCATTACCGATCAGGTTGATAAGTACCTGGCTCAACCGTACCTCATCCCCCTTCACATAAATATCCATTTTACCTTTTGTTTCGACAAGGAAACGTATCCCTTTCAATTGTGCGGTACCGGAGAAGATCGAATTGATCTTATCGATAAAACGCCGCAGGTTGAAACGGTTATTTTCCAGCGAAGCTTTTCCTGCTTCTATCTTCGACAGGTCAAGAATATTATTAATGATCTGTAAGGTATGTTCCGAAAGATCCTGCAGCGTTCGAAAATTGGAGAGCTGTTCAGGCAGCACTTTTTCATCTTGCATGATCCGGGTTATGCCAATAATTCCATTTAAAGGGGTCCTTAGTTCATGGCTCATGTTGCTGAGAAATCTTGCTTTGGCCAGGCTGGCATCTTCTGCAGCTTTTTTAGCCTTTAGCAATGTTTCTTCGGCATTTTTTTTAGCTGTAATATCGCGGCTTCCGAAAGTGGCACCTGCCACTATTCCTTTAGTATCATATATCGGCACTCCCTTTATCTCAAAATACCTGTCGTTGAGTACAACTTCATGCTGTATCTCATTACCTGCCAGCACCGCATAGTATTGATTTTTCAGCGGGGAGGGAAGTTTTTGCCAGATCGGGTGTTGTTTGAGATTGATACCTGTTTTAAGGCCGGTAATTCCAAACTCTTTTTCTATTGATTCTGCATACCTGGTGTTTGTTGCCATCAGGAAGAAATTTTTATCAATACTCCAGATAGCGCCGGCTGAATTATCCAATGTGGTTTGCAGTCCTATACTTTGCAACTGCAATTTTTGTTGTTTGGCCAGGTTATTCAGGATCATGTAGGTGGCAAAAACAACAAAAAGAATAAAGGCTTGTATTATATTAATAATGGAAAGAACCGTTATGGTCTTCGGACTTAGCTCGGTGATTGCCGGGTAAGGGTAAACAACAAACCTGCTGATTAGTAAATAGGCGAGCGGGAATAACGTGTACCCGATCACTGTGATCCTGTTTTTACTCAGCGAAAAAATATTCATGGCTGCGGGCAGAAAGGCCAGGAGGTGCAGGTAAGTAAATACATTTTTTTGAAATAAATGATCAACAACCCCCGTTGTAAGGTACGTGGTGAGGATCAGCCAATGCTTCCCCGTTTGGGTGTGGTTATATCTTATTAAAAAAAAGCAGCTTAAAAAAAACACATTAATGAAACCCGTTATTGTTAAGAAGGGGATGATCGGAACCGGGACAAAAAGAAGAATTAAAAGAGAATGGAGGATAACAGCCCCGTAAGTGGCCATCCAGATCATATTGGTGTAAACTATTTGCCGGACGCTGCGGCCGTCTTGCACATGGGTGCAGCCATTAGTTCGCAATAAAACAAAAAGTTCCTTTAGCGTCTTCACAGAATTGAGGATTTACACTTATTCAACAACGGGTAAAGTATGAACGTATTGCTTTTTGTTTAAATATTCAGGTATTTTATTCTAATTCAGGGGCTAGGGAGGTTTTAATATTATACTCGTAAAATTTCGTGGTATAATTACGTTGCATGATGTAGAAAAAAACACTTAGTTTGTACTTAGTAAAAACAAACAGTAAAGGGCAGGTAGATTTACGAGATGAATTACTAAAGTCAGTGCTGTTGTTTTTATACATCAAATCCATACAAATGAAAACAATTCAAATCGACAGGGAAGTTCTCTGCAGTATTTATGGTGAATGCCATTCTGGCCTCAACGAAGTCTTTTCCGAATTTCTCGGAAGCTATGATGAGTTAAAGCAAAATCTCTTTTCAGCATTTGAATCGGGTAATCTCAGCTCCCTGAAAAGGTTGTTGCATTTTCACGGCCCTTCATTCATGTATCTTGGTATTCCCGCAGTTGCAGGTATGTTCAAGGAATTGGAACATAAATGCTCTCAAGCAGATAATTACTTTTTAGTGGCGGATGATTTTAAAAACCTTATGCAGGTGGTGGAAGAAAGCTGGCAGCAGGTGGTGTATGAAATGGAGTATTTTAAAAGAGCTGTATAATTACCATTCCCGGCAGCAATACGGCAGTAAATGAATATAAGTCTTGCGGTATTGCTAACTATCGAATCCAACTATCAAACGAATAATTATGGAAAATCAACTGACGATTAAAAACGTGGCTTCTAAATTCTGGATTGAAGTTTCAGAGTGGTTTAGTTCTTCCCGGTATTTTAATGAGGATTCATTTGTTACCCGGCTGCGGTATTTTCAGATCACGGCATTTTCATTTTTGTTTATCACCTCATTTTTAAACTTCCTTGGTAATTTAATACTCAGTTACACCATTACATCAATAGCCTGTGTCGGGCTGATCGTGGTACGCTACCTGATGGATAGTAACCGGATAAAAGAAGCATATGCCCTGATGCTTTGTTCTATTAATTTCTCCCTGATTCTGCTCACCTATGCAGAAGGGCTCCGGTCAGGGGTATTTTTATTTTTCTTTCCCAGTATTATCAGCTTTAGTTTTTTAACTGATCTTTCCAACAAGAAGAACGTAGCTCTTACCTACATGGTGGGAGTAGGTTCCTTTTTGGTGGCGGTCTCTATTGCACCAGACAGTTTTTTATTTGGTGGTGCTGCAAAGGGATTAAACCTGGAAAATTTCTTTTTGAATATTATCCTTTCCTTTTCTCTTATCGTATGGATGTCCTACACGCTTGCAAAGGAAAATAACAGGAAGCAATCCATGCTCAGGAATAAAGAAGTGTTTTTGGATACGATCTTCAATAGTTCTCTGCATACCGAAATAATTGTGGAAGTGGAATCCGGCCTTATCAGCAGTTGCAACCACAGGGCTGCTTCCTTATTTGCAGCAGCTTCAAATGAATTATTGTACGACAGGTCCGTATTCGGATTTTTCCCTGAACTAAAGAATGATGAAGATTCAACGTTTATAAAGGAGTTCAACAATCCGGGCAGTAATTGGGAAGGTGAGCTTACCTGCATGCGTATGGATGGCACTGTATTTCCCGGAAGTGTGAGTGTGGTATCCTTTAACTATCATGAAAAGCTGTATAAAAAGATTACGATAGTTGATAGCACAGAAAAGAACCAGATACTGAACGAGCTCCAGGTCGCTAAAAAGAAAGCGGAAGAATATGCCTATGTTAAATCACAGTTCCTTTCACATATGAGCCATGAACTGAGAACCCCCTTGAATGGCATCATTGGTTCTACTAACCTTTTATTACAGGATAAGTTTCTTCCGGAACAACGGGATCAGTTAAGCATTTTGAAATTTTCTTCAGAGCATATGCTGAGCCTGATCAATGATATTCTTGACCTGAGCAAACTGGAGGCTGACCGGATACAATTAGAAAAAGCAGTTGTTGATATTCCCAAGTTTATTCATAAGATCACTTATCCTTTTGTACCCCAGTATGAAGAAAAGGGTGTTGCATTTGAAGTGGAAATAGATACCAACCTGAAGCGATCGGTATTGGCTGATCCTACAAGGCTCAACCAGGTGTTGACCAATCTTCTTTCTAACGCATTGAAATTTACAAGCAAAGGAACGGTAAAG
>CAYUCU010000062.1:0-19484 GCA_964443345.1 uncultured Chitinophaga sp. | reverse complement strand
CTTTGATCTGCTCTGCTGTCAGTTTATCGGTAAGCACCAGTTCATCAGTCACCGGCATTCCCATCAGCACTTTCAGTCCGTAATATCCATTGGATATGATATTGACCAGCTTGCTTTTTTCTGTTTGCAGGTTGGCCAGTTGCACGGTTACTTTATCTACGTCCAGTTTTTCCCGGAAGCCGTTCTCATAGATCAGTTTAGTATCATGCAGTAACTTTTCAAACAATACAATATTCGCATCCAGCAACTCCACCTGTGTTTTACTCACCACCAGCTGGTAGTACACTTTGTAAATATTGGCCTTGATCATTTCGCCAGTCACTTCCGCATTCTTTCTCCGGAATGCCACTGCTGTTGGTCTTGCCATCAGCCCTACGAACACCTGCCCGTCGAACAATATCTGGGAAAGACTGATACCGGCGGTGGCGCTGAACCTGGTGCCAAACTGAGCGGCAATAAATCCAAAATCATCCGGCATCTGAATCGGGTTGCCATTGCCATCCTTCACACCTTCATCCACCAATACCTGGTAGGTGGCGGGTGAAATAAAATTGGGTAATACCGAGGTGGCTACATTGGGATTGTAGGTGGTACCCAGGTTGGCATTAATATGCGGGTAGGCATTGGAAGTAAACTCCCGGTTTTGCTGTTCCTGTAATTGTACATCCACCAATGCGTTCTTTGCATTTACATTATTCTTCAATGCATAGTCAACTGCCTGCTGCACCGAAAAGGCATGTTTGGTAACCCGGGCACTGTCCGGCGGTTGTGCGGTAACGATTGCCGGTAAAAAAAACAAAGCCACCAGTGCTGCCAGTCTGTTATTTCTTACTCTCTTCATACGAAAGATTTTTTTTGCGAAGTTCATTATATTTCTGAATCAGTTTATGTCCTTTGATAGTGGCAAGCCCGTAGGTAAAATTTTCAATGATCATGCCCGAAATGGTGGCGAGATTATATTTTCCCGGAGGAAATACGGAGACGTTAAAAGGGATCATCATAGACTCGATCCTGAACTTTGACATTACGTCCACATTTATATCGGCCCGGTATAATTCATCCTTTATGCCCCACTCTATATTATTCCTTATGATCTGCAGCAGGAATTTATCCTTATGCTCCCGAAACCGCTGATAAGCCCTAAAGTGAAATTTCTCCAGGTCATAGAGCAGCATTGGGTTCATATTGCTGAATTCCTCCATGATACGTTCCATGGTGATAAATATCTCATGGATGGCATCGGTGGCATCCTTGCGGCAGCTCAGGCAGTCTTCCTGTATTTCATTGATATGGCCATCCACCACTCCTTCCACCAGTTCATCTTTATCTGCAAAATACTGGTACAGCGTTTTTTTGCTCATTCCCAGGTTATTGGCAATGTCGTCCATTGAAACAGAACGTATGCCATACTGCATAAACAACTCTTCCGCTTTTAATAATATTCGTTCTTTAGGTTCCATTTTGAGATATGAGGAGGCAAAACTATGGAAACTTTTTTCGTCACCAAAGTTTCCACCCTCTTTTTTTGGCCGTTCACCGATTTATCTTGCCGGTCATCCGCCCGATTTTTACATTATCTTAGCTTTACAATGAGTTGAATATGAAGGAAGCGCTACGCAAATACCTGCCGGAACCTTTCAGGTGGAAAAAACTTTTTCAATATTTGTTACAGGGCCTGCTTATCATCGGCCCTCTTGCTATTACCATTTATTCAATTTACTGGATCGTTTCCACCGTTGATAACTGGCTGCCTATATTCAGGGAGCCGGTAACAAATCCGCAGGGGGTGGTTACAGGCTATAAAGTAAAGAACTATGGTTTGGGCTTTGTCGTTATTATTGCCACCATCATCACCATAGGTTATTTAAGTTCCTTTTTTATCCAGACAAAGATCTTTAACCTGTTCGACCGATGGCTGGAAAAGGCCCCCGGGGTAAAGTTCATTTACAGTTCGGTGCGGGATTTCTTCGGGGCTTTTGCCGGTGAAAAAAAGAAATTCAATAAAGCCGTGCTGGCGAATGTGTTTTCAGAAGATGTTTGGATCGTTGGTTTTCTAACGGATGAAGAAATGGATAAATTTGATATGGGCGCCGATAAAGTGGGGGTGTATGTGCCACAGGCCTATAATTTTGCCGGGCAGCTATATATATTACCGAGGGATAAAGTTCGAAAAATTGATAAGATCAGCTCCGGCGAAGCAATGAAATACACTGTAACCGGCGGCGTGGTGGACCTTGAAGCTGAAAGAACGACACTAGACGAAACAGAAAAGAAAATATCTGAATGATCCGCTATCTGACACTTCCGTTAGATAACTATGAAAAAAATCATCGCTGTACTGCTGTTACTGACAGTCTCTCACAAAAGCTTTTGCTGGGGCTTTTATGCCCATAAAAAGATCAATTACCTCGCCGTGTTTCTGCTGCCACCGGAAATGATGGTCTTATATAAACCGCACATTGATTTTCTTTCAGAACATGCTGTTGATCCTGATAAAAGAAGATATGCGGTGCCAGAAGAAGGGCCCCGGCACTATATAGATATCGACCATTATGGAACATATCCGTATGACTCACTGCCCCGCAAATGGAATGATGCGGTAGCAAAGTATTCTGCTGACTCCTTAAACAAATACGGTATTGTGCCCTGGTGGCTGCAAACCATGTTGTACCGGCTCACGGATGCCTTTAAAGAAAAGGACCAGGCCCTTATCTTAAAATTCTCTGCTGAGATCGGGCATTATATTGCCGACTCCCATGTGCCTTTACATGCCAGCAGTAATCATAACGGACAATTTACCAACCAGAGAGGGATACATGGTTTTTGGGAAAGCCGCATCCCCGAATTGTTAGCAGAAAAAGAATGGGATTTTTTTATTGGTAAAGCAACGTACATCACCCATCCTTCCGATTTTGCCTGGAAAAGAATACTGGAAAGTGCCGCCGCTGCAGATACCGTTTTACGTTTTGAAAAAGAACTGAGTGAAAAATTTCCCGGTGATCAGAAATATGCTTTTGAAGAACGGAATGGCATCACCATCCGCCAGTATTCATCTGCTTATACCAAAGCTTACGATGGTATGATGAAAGGCATGGTGGAAAGAAGAATGCGGCAATCCATTTTTGCTGTAGCTTCTTTCTGGTACACGGCCTGGGTAAATGCGGGCCAGCCTGATCTTACCCGGCTCAGCAATAAAGAATTTTCTGCAGAAGAGCTGATCGAATTTGAATCGTTGAACAGGTCATGGAAAAAAAATGGAATCAAAGGAAGGGAGCATGAGTAAATTTTCTTAGTTTTAACCCTCTTATCAACCATAGAATAATACCTTCTGTGTATAAAGCGTTGACTTAGCTTGTATCCCCATCACGGCATGATTATCTTTAATAACTATTTTTTTATTAAACTATTTTATGAAAAGAATTTTTTACCCGGTTCTCCTTTTACTGATCTCTATCTCGTCTTCCGCCCAGCTTTCCATTTATGAGCTGATGGAAAGAAATGATCTTTCGCTGGAGCAGGCAAAACAAATTGCGCAACGGCATTTTGATACAGCAGGCACCGGAAGAGGCAGCGGTTACAAACAATTTCAACGCTGGTTGTATGAACGTAAATTTCATATAGGTGATAACGGAAGTTTCATTACCGGGCAAACCGACTGGAACAACTATCAGCAAAGTCTTCCTTCCTTAATGGCCGGAAGAACGGAAGCGGGTAGCTGGACAGAACTGGGCCCCTGGGGCTGGAACCGCACCAGCGGCTGGAACCCGGGTACAGGCAGGTTATCCGCAATAGCAGTACTTCCTTCAAATGAACAGGTAATATATGTGGGCTCACCCGGCGGGGGTTTATGGAAAACTATAAACGGAGGTACCAACTGGCAACCTCTTACTGATAACAACTCCACCTGGATGTCCATTTTTGCTATCACCATTGATCCGGTAAATGCAAATATTGTTTATGTGGGAACCAGCGGATCCGGTGTGATAAAATCAATTGATGCCGGTGCCACCTGGGCACCTGCAGGTGCAGGACCTGGCGGAACGGTGAGAAAGATCCTTATACATCCGACAACACCCAATATTGTTTTTGCTTCCGGTACCAATGGGATCTGGAGATCTGTAAACAGCGGCACCTCATGGACACAAGTGCATGCCGCCGGTAAAGAAGACATTGAATTCAAACCCGATAATTTAAACATCATGTATGCCTCCGGCAATGATGTGTACCGTTCCACCGACAATGGTATTACCTGGACGCAGGTAACCGCCGCAATGGGAATCACTAATACCGGCCGCACATTAGTGGCAGTGTCTGCAGCCAATCCAAACTATGTATATGCTGTGCAGGCAAGCGGCAGTTTATTCGGAAGGTTATATAAATCCACCGATGCCGGCCTGACCTTTACCACTACTGTAGTGGGCAACCCTGCCAGCGGAACGAACTATTTTGGATATGAAACATCAGGAACCGGCACAAGTGGCCAGGCTACTTACGATATGGCGCTCGATGTTTCACCCACCAATCCTTCCGAAGTTTATATTGCCGGTATCATTTGCTGGAAATCCATCAACGAAGGAACTTCTTTTACCGCCATCACAGCCTGGTCATTGCCAAACGGTACAGGGTATAATCATGCGGATGTGCATGGATTGTTTTGGATAAATTCTACCATATACTCCATCTCTGATGGTGGTATTTATAAAAGTATTAATAATGGAGATGACTGGGTGGACCTTTCCACCGGCTTAGGTATCCGGCAGTTTTACAGGATAGCCAATTCTCAAACCAATGCCAACGTAATAACGGGTGGTGCACAGGATAATGGTTCTGTCACCCGGCAGGCATCGGGCACCTGGGCCGACTGGTTGGGTGCAGATGGCATGGAAGGATTAGTAAGTCCCACCAATCACCTTAATCTCTGGGGTACCTCGCAAAACGGTTCTATTTACCGCTCTACTAACGGTGGCAATAGTTATAGCGGACTACCCCTGCCTTCACCAGGCCAATGGGTAACACCGCTTGCTATTCATCCTACCAACGAGACGATTTTATATGGCGGCTGGACAGGTGTTTATAAATCAATCAACGGCGGCCTCAACTGGACCAATCTATCCAGCGGCACGATATTTACCACACTGGCAGACCTTGCGGTAGCCCCATCTGATCCAAATTATATTTATGCTTCCAACGGCACTGCATTATATGTAACCACTAACGATGGTGCAACCTGGGCCACCCGGTCTGCACCATCCACTATCAATGATATAGCTGTTGACCCAACCAACCCATCCAAGATCTGGATAGCTTGTAACAGCACCACCAACCGATTACTGGTATCGACAGATGCCGGGGCCACTTTTACCAACGTATCTGCCAATCTTCCTGCTATAGTAGCAAGAACCGTGGCAGTAGATGATAATACGCCCCGTGGTATTTATGTCGGAATGAATATTGGAGTATATTATAAAACAGAAACAGATCCCAGCTGGACCAACTTTTCTGATAACCTGCCACTGGTTGCCATCAATGAACTGGAAATTCAAAAAGCAGCTGGTAAGATAAGAGTGGCTACTTATGGCCGCGGCGTTTGGGAAAGTCCTGTTGCCACTATAATCCCCAATGGTTTTACTTTTGGCAGCACTACCCCGGCTTCAGCGGCTTGTCCTGCACCTAATACTATGGACATCACCTTACC
Organism: uncultured Chitinophaga sp.; assembly: GCA_964443345.1. Taxonomy (GTDB): domain Bacteria; phylum Bacteroidota; class Bacteroidia; order Chitinophagales; family Chitinophagaceae; genus JJ008. The sequence goes on along the minus strand of CAYUCU010000062.1, from coordinate 13,789 downwards.
CACTATTTCAAATGGCGGGTTTACCAATACGATCACCCTTGTTGCATCTGGTGCTCCGGGTGGAACCAGCGTTTCTTTTATTCCTGATAATACACCCACACCCGGGCAAAGCAGAACTGTACGGCTTACGGGAACGGCTGCCTTATTGGCAGGAAGTTATCCTATCGTGATAACAGGATCTGCAACCGGTGCCAGTAACCAAACGGCAAACCTTACTTACATCATTAATCCGGGTACAGGGCCTGCTATTTCTGCTCAGCCTGTTAATCAAACTATTTGTGCCGGCAGCAACACATCATTTAGTATCACCTCCTCTGCTGCCACCAGTTTTCAATGGCAGTTCAGTATTGACGGAGGGGCAACTTATAATACTGTAACAAACGGTGGCGTGTATTCAAATGCCACCACCGCCACATTGAACATCACCGGCGCCACTGCCGGCATGGATACCTACCGGTACCGCTGTATTGCTTCTACTGTTTGCGGAAGCACTACTTCCAATGCAGGTATTCTTACAGTGAACACAACACCGGTCATTACTTCACAACCAGCTGATGTAACATTGTGTGCAGGTGCTGGTACTACATTTTGTGTAACAGCCACTGGCAATAACCTGAGTTATCAATGGCAAACTACTATAAGCTGCACCACCGGTCCGGCATGGAGTAATGTCGTAGGTGGTACTTCAGCTTGCCTCACTGTTCCTGCCCTGGTCACTACAGCGGCTTTTAGATGTGTAATAACAAACGGATGCGGTCCCGCAGTTAGTTCTGCATGTGTTACCGCCACCGTTGTAACAACAGTAACCGTTACCACACAACCTTCCAATCAAACTGTTTGCGAAGGAAATGCAGCCAGCTTTACTACGGCTGGAAGCGGCCCAGGTGTTCTTTATCAATGGCAACTCAGTACCGATGGTGGTTCCACCTGGTCGGCTATCAGTGGCGCTACTGCTGCTACTTATTCCATTGCCTCCACCACAGTGGCCATGAATAATAACCGGTATCGTTGCCAGTTATCCAATGCCACCTGTACCACACCGGGCATTTCTAATGCAGCCGTGCTTACCGTAAACTCATTACCTTCTATTACTGCACAACCGCAAAATGCCACCATATGTGAAGGTGGAAACAACACATTTAGTGTAACAGGTGCCGGCACAGGTGTTTCTTATCAATGGCAATTAAGTACCGATGGCGGAAGTACCTATACTAATATTGCATCAGCTACTGCTGCATCCTACACTGTTTCTGCTGTAACGACTGGTATGAATGGAAACCGGTATCGCTGTATAGTTAGCGGCACTTGTGCTCCTTCCGTTACTTCCGGCGCTGCGGTGTTAACAGTAATAGCACCAGTTACTATCACTGCACAACCCGGCAATGCACAAACCTGTTCGGGCAGCAATGTCAGTTTCACCGTAGCCGGCAGCGGTGCAGGTATTATTTATCAATGGCAGGTAAGTACAGATGGCGGAACCAGTTGGGCCCCGGTAAGTGGTGCCACGGCTGCCACACTTACGTTATCTTCTGTATCAACCGGAATGAATAACAACAGGTACCGTTGTCTCTTGTCCAATGCTACCTGTACCACACCTGCACCTTCCGGTAATGCACTGCTTACCGTAAGGCAATTGCCAACAGTAACATTATCTGCAGCGCCATTAACCAGCCTGCTGCCGGGACAATTAACAACACTTACAGCAACGCCCAGTGCATCAACCGGTGGTACCTTAACAACAGGCTGGTATAAAAACGGAACTGTCTTTGCCAATACCGGCAATACCTATGTGGTGAATGTAGAAAAGACCGGTTCTTACCAGGTTAGGATACAAGAGGCTTTCCCGGGTGGATTGGTTTGCGCCAATCAATCAGCTGATATACTAATAGAGGCCGGCATAAGCAAGAAGCTGTTCATTTTCCCTTCACCTAATGACGGGAAGTTCACCGTTTCTTATTATAACAATGGCGGCACAAGTACAGAAAGGACCATTGTAGTATTTGATTCCAAAGGAACCCAGGTGTACAGTGGTAAGTTCCCGGTATCCGGGCCTTATACATTGATACCAGTAAGCTTACAAGTGGCCAATACAGGTATTTATTTTGTAGTGGTATCAGATGCCAGCGGCAAAAAGCTGGCGGAAGGGAAAGTGCATGTGCATTAATTAATAAAGATTATTGTTTTAGTATCCCGTTCTGGTCATTCCGGAACGGGATTTTTTTCTGGTTGAAAAAAAGTCAATCAATACCTTTGCGCCATGATTCATAATTTCAATGCCGGACCTTCTATTTTACCCAAAGAAGTGTTTGAACAGGCGAGCCGGGCAGTACTGAATTTCAACGATACGGGTTTATCCATTTTAGAAATTGGCCATCGTACTCCGCTGTTTGAGCCAGTGATGGCCGAAGCAAGGAGCCTGGTAAAAGAACTGATGCTGCTGGATGATGATCATGAAGTGTTATTCCTCCATGGTGGCGCCACCACCCAGTTCATGCAGGTGCCGATGAACCTGCTGAATGAAAATGAACTGGCTTCTTATACCGAAACAGGTACCTGGGCTGCTAAAGCCATAAAAGAAGCCAAACTGTTTGGTCATGTGGAGATAGCGGGTTCTACGAAAGAAACTAATTATACCAGCATTCCGGAAGAACTCAGCGTTTCTCCCACCTCAGCGTATTTGCACATCACCACCAACGAAACGATTGCCGGCACGCAATGGCATGCCATTCCTTATGATTGCGGCGTGCCATTAGTGGCCGATATGAGCAGTGATATTTTAAGCCGGCGGCTGGATTTCAACCGGTTTGATCTCATTTATGCAGGTGCCCAAAAAAACATGGGTGCGGCCGGTGTGAACCTTGTAGTGATCAATAAAAACATACTCGGAAAAGTAAACAGGGTGCTGCCCACTATACTGGACTATCGCACCCATATTGCTGAAGCCAGCATGCTGAATACTCCTCCTGTATTTGCTGTATATGTGGTGCTGCTTACCCTGCGCTGGCTGAAAGCACAGGGCGGTGTGACCGTTATGGAGCAACGGAACAATGCAAAAGCCCGTTTGCTTTATGATACACTCGACTCCCTGCCCCTTTTTAAAGGGCCGGTGGCCAAAGAAGACCGCAGCCAAATGAATGCGGTATTCATAATGGACAACCCGGAACTGGAAAAGAAATTCCTTGAGCTGTGCAAGAAAGAAGGGATGATCGGTGTAAAAGGGCACCGCAGTGTGGGCGGATTCCGTATCTCTATGTATAATGCATTGACGATTGAAAGTGTGCAGGCACTGACCGACCTGATGAAACATTTTGCACAACAACATGGATAACGATTTAAAAAACAATTTCAATATATAATGGCCACCATCAAACCCTTCCATGCTTTAAGACCACAACCCGATTTTTCAAAGCAGGTAGCATCAAGGCCCTATGATGTACTCAATAGTGAAGAAGCAAGGGAAGAAGCAAAAGACAACCCGGTTTCATTTCTTCGTGTTACCAAATCTGAAATTGATCTGCCTCCCGGCACCGACACTCACAGCCAGGTAGTGTATGATAAGGCCAATGAAACATTGCAGCAACTGATCACCAGCGGTATTTTACTAAAAGAAGAGAAGCCTTGTTATTATATCTATCAATTAATAATGAATGGCAGAAGCCAGACAGGACTGGTTTGTGTTTCTTCTGTAAAGGATTATTTTGATGGCATTATAAAAAAACATGAATTCACCCGGCCGGAAAAAGAAAAAGACCGCATTGATCATATGCGAACGATCAGGGCACAAACCGGCAATGTTTTTTTAGCTTACCGGGATATAATGGAGGTAAATGCACTGATCAACGGATGGAAGACAACGAACAAACCGGTGTACGACTTCGTGGCAGCCGATGGCATTCAGCACAGCATCTGGATAATAGACCGGGATATTGTTATCAATTCCATCACTACCTTATTTGCCACACAGGTTCCCTGCACTTATATTGCTGACGGGCATCACCGGGCCGCATCTGCCGCCAAAGTGAGCAAGCAATTACCTGGTAGTGAAGACGCCAACTATTTTCTTACCACTATCTTTCCGGCCAGCCAGCTGGCCATACTGGATTATAACCGGCTGGTAAAAGATCTTGATGACCTTTCTCCCGGTAAACTACTCGGTTTGCTGCAGGATGATTTTTATATAACACTCAGTCCCGAACCTGTAAAGCCATCACAACTGCATGAGTTTGGCATGTACCTGGACGGGCAATGGTATATCCTTGTTTCCCGCAAAGGAACATATACCACCGACCCTATCGGCATACTGGATGTTACTATCTTATCTAATAATATACTTAATAAGTTGCTGGACATAAAAGACCAGCGGACAGATAAACGGATCGATTTTGTTGGCGGCATCCGGGGATTGAAAGAACTCGAAAAAAGAGTGAACAGCGGGGAAATGAAAGTGGCCTTCAGCTTATACCCTGTTACCATCGAACAGCTCTTTGACATTGCTGACAGTGGCAATGTGATGCCACCCAAAAGCACCTGGTTTGAACCCAAACTAAGGGATGGCTTACTGACACACCTTATTTAACAACTACTCTCCTGAAATAGTCGTTATTTTGCACAGAGACGTTTTTCATAACGTCTCTGTTTTTTAATAGCAGCGTATGAAAAAAATCCTTTCCTTTTTTATCTTTTTAAGTATCGGGCTGGCAGTGATGGCACAGCCCGGTGATATTAAAACACTGCATGAAACCGCCCGGACCTTTATGCGTTCCGGAGATTTTGACAATGCCATCATCGTTCTCACCCGGGCATTGCAGCAGGATAATAAAAACCTGGAATTGCAAAAAGACCTGGTAATGAGCTATTACCTGAAAAGAGATTATGCTAAAGCTCTGGAAGGGGTAAAAGAACTGGTGGACCGTGACGATGCAGATGTGGTCACCTTCCAGATCGCTGGTAATGTATATAAAGCACTGGAAGAAGCAAAAGACTGCGATAAGCTTTACAAGAAAGGACTGAAAAAATTTCCCACCAGCGGCCCGCTGCTCAGTGAGTATGGAGAATTTCTTTGGGCCACCAAAGATTTTTCAGCAATCGAATACTGGGAAAAAGGCATCAAAACAGATCCGGCCTACAGCGGCAACTATTATAATGCCGCCATGTATTATTTCTATACGAAAGACAAAGTATGGAGCCTCATCTACGGGGAGATATTTGTGAATATGGAAAGCCTCGGCGAGCGGGGTGCTGCCATGAAGGAACTGCTGTTGCAGGGCTACAAAGAAAAACTTTTTGCTGAAGCCGATCTGATGGCCGGGGAAGAAAAGAATAAAAGCGAGTTTGCCAAATCCTTTCTAGCCGGTATGGGCAAACAATCATCATTGGCCAATAAAGGACTGACCACCGAAGTGCTGACAATGATCCGCACCCGGTTCATACTCGACTGGTATGCCACTAATGCTACCCGTTTCCCATTCCGTCTTTTTGATTATCACCGCCAGTTATTGTCTGAAGGGATGTTCAATGCGTACAATCAGTGGCTGTTCGGCCCTTCCGAAAACCTCGCAGCCTACGACAACTGGACCAAAACTCATGCAGAAGAATATAATGGCTTCACCACCTTTCAGCGCAGCCGGGTGTTCCGGATGCCGCCCGGCCAGTATTACCAGGTAAATTAATGCCATTTCAATCAATAATGCTGAAGGCCTGCCAATTACGGCGGGCCGTTTTTTTATCTATCAGTTTTTGACTAATTTGTCTGTCTGTTCCCTGGTGCTCCTTTTTAATTCTAACAACGATTGTATATGACACAGCCCCAACGCCTGTTTGACAGTATTCAACTGCAACTGGAAAATAAACCCCTGGATGACATGCTGGCCGGCAAGGTGGGCGGGCAATGGAAAAAATACAGCACCAGCGAGGTGGCCGAAACCGTAAACCAGCTGAGCGCCGGATTACTCAGCCTGGGCATTGGCCCTAATGATATGACCGTGGAAGGAAGGGACAAAGTGGCCATACTTTCCAAAAACCGGCCGGAATGGATAATATTGGACCTGGCAGTGCAGCAGATCGGTGCCCTGCTTACACCGATCTACCCCACCATCAATGTAAATGAACTGGAGTTTGTACTGAATGACGCACAGGTAAAGATCGTATTCGTAAATGATGAGGAGACCTATCTTAAAGTAGTAAGCATTAAAGACCGGGTACCTTCCCTCAAAGAAATATTCACTTTTGAACATGCTGCCAATGCCCGCCATTGGAAAGAAGTGATCAATGCCGCCACACCGGAACTGACCGCACAGATAAAACCCATTGCCGATAAAATAGGATATGAAGATGCCGCCACCATCATATATACTTCCGGTACTACAGGCACTCCCAAAGGAGTCATGCTGAGCCACCGGAATATTCTTTCCAATGTAATGGCATCAAGCCCTTGTTTTCCACCGGGGGAGAATTTGCGGTCCCTTAGTTTTCTTCCGCTCAATCATATTTTTGAACGGATGGTCACTTATCTCTATTTATTTAATTACACATCTGTTTATTATGCTGAAAGTTTAGATACCATTGCCGACAACCTGAAAGAAGTAAAGCCGGATATGTTTACCACCGTGCCCCGGCTGCTGGAAAAAGTATATGACAAGATCATGCAGAAAGGGGGACATCTGAAAGGGGTGAAGCGAAAATTATTTTTATGGGCACATGATCTTGCTGAAAAGTTTGAGATCAATAAAGACCAGGGCTTCTTTTACAATATGCAACTGGGTATTGCCAACAAGATCATCTTCAGCAAATGGAGAGAAGGCCTTGGTAATAACCTGAGGTGTATTGTAACAGGTGGTGCCGCCTGCCAGGTACGATTGATCCGCATCTTTACGGCCGCCCGGATCCCCATTATGGAAGGATACGGTCTAACAGAAACCTCCCCCGTAATTTCTGTAAATAATTATGAAGTGAGCGGACGGATGTTTGGAACCGTGGGGCCACTAATAAAAGATGTGGAAGTAAAGATCGCAGAAGATGGGGAAATATTATGCAAAGGCCCCAATGTAATGATGGGCTATTATAAACGTCCCGACCTGACAGCCGAAGTAATGACACCCGACGGCTGGTTTCATACCGGCGATATCGGAACGATAGTGGAAAACAGGTTCCTGAAGATCACCGACCGCAAAAAAGAATTATTTAAAACCAGTGGTGGCAAATATGTGGCGCCATTGCCTATTGAAAATAAATTAAAAGAATCCATGTACGTGGAGCAGGTGATGATAGTGGGGGCTGAACAAAAATTTGTTGGCGCCCTGCTGATCCCTTCCTTTCCCAACCTGAGGGACTGGTGCCGTCATAACGGGGTGGTGGATGGTACTAATGAGGAACTGATCCGCAATGAAAAAGTGATCGACCTGTACAAAGACCTTGTGGAAAGCTTTAATAAATATTTCAACCATGTGGAGCAGGTAAAGAAATTTGAATTGCTGCCACATGAATGGAGTGTGGAAACCGGTGAGATGACACCCAAGCTATCCCTGAAACGAAAAGTGGTGGTGGAAAAATACCGGGATGCCATACAACGGATCTATGCCTGATGCAACGATACGTTGCCTGTAATTGTCAGCCCGTAAAATACCAGCAATGAGAAAATATTTCCTGGTCCTCGTTATGGGTTCCTGCCTTTTTCTAACGGCCTGTAAAAAAGCAGCCCCGGATATTGCCGAAAACATTCCGGACTGCATTCGCACCGAGATCATTACAATTATCAACAACCCTCAGCTGCTTATTAGCGGTGTTACCGAGTACCGGTTTCAGAACAAACTGGTATATGCATTTGCACCCGACAGTACCGTCATCGCAGATGGTTCAACAGCAATAAAGGATAAAAATTGTACTACGCTTTGTAATGTGGGAGGTTATGGCGGTCCACAGATAAATTTGTGCAATGGTGATAATTTCTTTCAGACAGCGGTGCTCACTCGAATCATCTGGAGAAAATATTAATACCTTATCTTCCTTTTACACTATCCCTTCTGCCCCGCTGCATCATTTTCTGAACAAAGGAATCAAACTTCGGTTGTTGTTCTGCGGTAAACAAGCTGCGTACTCTTTTAAAATGAGCAAAGAGTAATTTATCCAGCGCTGCCTGTTTTTCATTGATGCGTTCACTGTACTGGTTCAGCAGGCTGTCGTTCACCTGTTCTTCTTTTACAAGAGAAAAGAATGCTGATTTGGCCGCCTTTAATGAATCGTATAATGATTTGGTGGAATTAAGATGTTCTTCTTTCATTTGCTTATACTCCTTTTGCTGCTGGTCGGTCATGCTCAGTTCTTTCACCATCATTTCAAAAGGATCTCCTTTTCCGCCGGGGCCTTTCCGCTCCTGTTTGCTTTTACCGGTTACCATCATGGATACCAGGACGATATTGGTGATGAGGAGCAGCACGGCTGCTATGGCAAGTATCTTATTAGTGCTTTTCATGTGGGGTTACTTATTGTCCTGGGTTATATCATATAGGCTGCTGTTCTCATTCAGGCGATACTCTGAAGCAATAGATTGCATGATGTCTGTATCCCCTGCTGCCTGGGCAGCGGATTTTGTATTGCGTTGCAACAGCACAAAAGCATTGATCATTAATACCAGTACCAGTGTGGCCACTGCAAAAACAGGGCGCAGTATCCAGGGACGGGATACCGTGGTCCCGGCCTCTTTTTCCATACGGGCCTTTAGCCGGGTATAAAAGAAACCGGGGGCTTCAGCTCTGCTGCAGCCATCAAGACTGTTAAGAATGTCTTCCAGTTTGTCGTTTTGTTCGTTATTCATCATTACAGCATTTTGACGTTATCATGTTCCAAAACCTTCGTCCCGGCCCTTCTCAGCGGGATTCTTTTTCCAGCAGTTTACGCAAATTAAGCCTCGCCCGGTGCATTAAGGACTCCACAGCCGGCACCGATGTCTTCATTACCTCACTTACTTCCTGGTAACTGAGCCCTTCCAGCTTATGCAGTGTGAATGCTACCTTCTGGTTTTCAGGTAATTGGCGGATTACCCGGAAAAGACGGGCCGCATCCTCCTTTCGTTCCAGCGTAACCCCGGGGTGATTAAAATCAGGTATTTCAAAAAGGGGTTCTGAGCCATCACCAAACAGGCGCTGAATAAAACCCGCCCTTTTTTTGCTTTTCCGGTTGCGCAGCAGGTCCAGCGAACGGGTGGTGGCGATCCGGTACAGCCAGGTAGATAATTTAGATTCCCCTTTAAACTGGTGAATGGAACGGTACACCTGTATAAAAACCTCCTGCGCCACATCTTCTGCATCTTCCGCATTTTGCACAATAGCAATGGCTGTGTTATACACCCGGTCCTTGTGGGATTCCACCAGGTACTTAAATGCCCTTTCATCTCCGGATCGCAGGCCTTGTATCAGCTCCAATTCATTCAACAGCAAGAAAGATTTTAAATTGTTTGAAACTGTAACTTACGAAAACATTCGGTTTGCTTTTTTTAAAAACAAAAAAAGGGCCCGTGAATAATGAGGTCCGTTTTTTTGTTTGACCGGTTTTTTTTCTCCCTGTTTCAACACCACAATAATCCCTTTTTTTGTACCTTCCTTTTACATTAATACCCTATCCCCATGAGTGAAAAAGAAAACAGGCTGGAACGCAGACAGCAGGAAGAACTTGCAAAAATGCAATGGGAAACCGATTTCAGAAAGAAGGCTGAAACAGCTATTAAAAACAACGAAAGCATCCAGGAATATTTCCGGCAATTTACCCCCAGCTCCGTTTCCAGCTTTTTAGAAAGTTACCTTACGTATAAAACGATGTGGCACCAGCATGGTGATTTTTATCTGAAAGATAAAGACCGTCACGACATGCAATGGATAGAAGCCGCCAACAATCACCTCGAAAACATCCAGCAAAAAAAAGTATTCAACCTGCAATGTTTATGGCGGGCAGAACAAATACAGTTGCCGGAGATCCAGGTATGCTATGACTTTAATTTATGGGGTGATGATATACTCAACTGCCCCTTCGTTGATCCCATTAGTGAAGACGAAGTGGACCTTTACCGGGAATACCTGTTGCAGGACAGTGTTGACATTGAAAATAATCTCGCCTTTTCTTTTGTAAGCTGGCAGGATTATGATGAACTGAAAGAAGCATACCACTCCGAAACAGAAAGGGAATACTATCCGGAATGGTATGACTTTTATGACAACCGCAAAGGCACCAGCGGCTACTTATCACTTCCCGATATACGCGGAGACAAAGAAGAATTTTACCGGAAGATCGCCAGGGATAATGATCCTGCACGCAATGGTTCCCTTGAAAAAGCAACTAAAGGACAACCGCAACGGGACACCCGCCCCTCACTCAGTTTTTTTGATTCGGAGATCACCGACTATTTTGTAAAGACCTTTGAAGACAAGACCACCAAAGAATTATATAAGGCCTATACCTGGAACAATCGTAACAGCGGCGACCGGGAAGAACTGAATGAAGTAATTGAAATGCTGCTTGAGGCAGATGAATATATACCCGTAGAAGCGCATTACGACCTGAGGACCGCCATATATAATGCAGCCGCCCGGTACAGGGCCAAAAAGATCTCAGAGGCCATGCCGGATGCCTTTGTTCAATACCAGTTGAACCTGAGTATGAATATCGCCTTCCCCTTAAAAGGGAAATTATATATGGAACCCAAAGAGATCATCATAAGAGATATCCTTACCGGCCGCAAGCTGAGCGGTGAACCGGAAGATCTCAATTTCTAATGGCGGTTACTCTTACTACCTCGCATACACCGGGAACAGGAAGCTCAGGTCCGTATGAATATTGATCGTATCTCCTGTCTTCGGTACATATTGTACCACTGCTCCCTGGTGACAACTGATGCAACTCGCAAAAGTTTGTATATACGTTTCCAGTGTGATGTTGGCCAGCAATGCCGGTGCATTGGGTGGCGGAAAGGTTTCTGCATTCTGCCACTGGCTGCCGATCAGCCGGTAGTTGGCCCACACCGTACCTTTTAGTTTGCCCTGCCACAAGCGGTTAATATAATCCGTCAGTGAGAAAATAGGAAATTGCCGGATGGCCTGTGTTCCGAATTTTCCATTCTGAGGCTGACTTGGCGCCGATACGGCATAACTGGCTGCATAAGGCGGAGCAGCATCCCACAAATAAGCTTTTTCACCGGGTTTTATTTTAGGTGGTTGATTCAGCGGACAGTTCAGGCATTGCGGATTGTAAAAAGACCACTGGGTCTTGCGTGTATCCTGTGCCATCTGTGGCGAGTCGGGTGTATTGTCCACCTGCTCAAAAGTGCTCCACACACCCAATCCAAAACGGGTGGTGGTGCGAAAGATATGAAGGCCCACCAATCCTACTTTGGCCTTGAACGAGATGGCTTTACCACTCCGGCTGTGTGCAGAATCAATATATACTCTTGCATTGCGGCAATAAAAGCGGGTGGTATCATCTCCTTTTGAGGGATCGAGTATGCGCCAGGCTGCTTTTATTTCTGCCATCCCCTGTTTGTTGCTGGCCGAGTCGGAAGGGGGCAATACAAACTGGTTCTTATTTGCCACATAGTATTCGCCAATGCCATTTACGGTGGTGAGTTTGTTGGTAGTTATAAAATTCACTTCTGCGGGACTCATCTTGATCTCATACAAAGCGAAGTTGAGGTTGCGGTCGATCAGTGGATGGCCATCTGCTTCCTGGAAACCGGTAATGGTGTCCAGCTGGCCCGGCGCTTTGGAACTTTTATGAAAAAACTTATCACCGGCTTTTACGGCCTCACCCAGTTGCAATACTAATTCATCATCATCGCTGCCAAAGACCTGCAGCGGGTCCTGGTAGTATTCCCACACCCGGGGGTTTTGTTTATTATCATTCAGGCTGTTGCCAACAGGATTGCCATTGATATCTGCCGGCCAGTTGAGTGCCACAAAACTTTGCCATGAAAAAACATCGAAGGGGGGTTGATGAATGGAATCAAGATCACTGTCATATCCTTCAAAGATGCCGAGGTGTACTTCCAGTGGCAGGTAAGAGCAAAGGCCGCCATTGGTGGCAGAGTCGCAAAAAGAATTGACAAAGCCGGGAGGTGCCGTTTCGGTATCAGCATTCTTTTGGGCCTGTCTGCAGGCGAATACGATACCGATGACAATAAATACCAGCAGGGAGATCTTTTTCATAAGAAGAAGTGTTGGTTAATGAATGCCGTTTACTGATGAGTGGCTTAGCAGATAAATATCCGCCAATAAACAGGGTGAAGCAATAACCTTTTTATGGTATTTTGAAGTGGTGATGGTGGTGAAAATACAGGGAAGTACTTAGTGGATTGGAAAAATGGAGTTGTGCTCAACGGATGGAGATTGCTATCGCTAAATGAAAGCGACAGAAAAAATCCTTTGCTAGCTGAACATTAGATCACTTTATTTCTTGCAAGGATATAGAACAATAATACAAATATTGCCGAGAGGTAATAAATGATGTATTGAAATTTCTTGTGAGGTGGATGAAAAAGCGGCCTGTCCAGCAACCGGGGGTGAAATAGTACATAAACAATTTTGCCGATCTGTACCAGGATAAGAAGGCCAAAAAAAATAGTGATAAAGTATAAGTTGAAATCCTTCATATTGATAGTTTTTTAATCAGGCATTTAACCATTTAATAAAGAGAACCTTTTACTGACGTGCTTTGCATTGGAGCTTTATCATTATCAGTCTCAATAATAAGTGATTAAATGCCTGATCGGGTAATCATTAAAAGTCAGAGGCTAAAAACATTCCGTAACCACTTCATACACTGCATAGGCAACCCCAAGCCATCCTGCGTACCGCCTGATTATTTTCTTTACTAAAGCCCAGGTAGTTGAAAACGAGGCATTCCCGCTAACGATTGAGGCAAACTCCTCAACGATCCCATCAACCCCAAAAATGGTTCCAACCACTCCACCAGCACAGGCCAGCCACGCAGGCATTTGACGCTGGACAGTAGTTTCAAAATTATTCAATTCAAGCATTGCAAATAGTAAAGCTATACCTGTAAAATCGGGATCATTAATGTCAAGACTTTCGGCATCTCTTTTGGGATAGGTTTGAGCCAGATACGTTCTGATTTCACTATTTTTTTTTATTAGATACCCCTGGACTTTACTTTCATCATTGCTTTTAAGTATTTCCTGGTCCATACTTTTGAATAGGTCAAACAGTTTCACATTTGCAATTGGGAGAACAGGATTACCGTTGTTACTCACATTGGAAGGTTGTATCAAAGGTCGGGAGTACGAAACCAAGAAGGCAACCATTAGAAATACTGATAAAAATGTTTTTTTCATTTTTTTGTTTTTTGTATAATTCCTACCTCCAGATCAGGCGCTGTGTCAGAATATTCCGCCAGTAGTGTTTAAGAGTATTAGGGAACTCAATACATTCTATTCACCCGAGGTCAATAGCCTGTACTTTGACAATACCTTTAATTAGGCAATGCCATTCATTCCTTTAAAATTGCTCATGCTTTGAGATGTTGTAAGCAAACCAACCTGATCAGGTAACAGCCCGTAGCAGCAGATGCGCATCCACTTGCTACGGTTGGAAGTGAAAAAGGGAAAGTGAGTGGAAGTAATACGATAAAACAAAACAATCCGTTGCAAAAGAACCACCATTTATTTCATTAATCGAAAACGGCGCATCCTTTACGCATATAATCAGTGTGATGAGGTCCAGCGAGAACCCTGGAACAACTGACATAGCAAAAGCGATCTTTAGTTTCGTTTAATATATCTAATCAAGGTAAC
>CAYUCU010000061.1:0-19533 GCA_964443345.1 uncultured Chitinophaga sp. | reverse complement strand
ATTGACCAACACCAGCCCAACAGTGAGGAAAGAAGAAAAGCATACCTCGCCGATATTACCTATGGCACCAACAATGAATTTGGTTTCGACTATTTGCGTGACAACATGGTGCATACTCCCGAAGAAATGGTACAGCGCAAACACCACTATGCAATGGTGGATGAAGTAGACTCTGTACTGATCGATGATGCCAGAACGCCATTGATCATATCCGGCCCGGTAGCAAAAGGTGATGATCAGCAATACCATCTTCTAAAACCAAGAGTGCAGCAACTGGTGCAGGAGCAGGAACGTATCGTTCGTAATTGTTTGAATGAAGCCAAAAAACGTTTTGCCGAAGGCGATGATGATGCGAAAGGCGGCGGCTTATACATATTCAGGGCACAACGTGGTTTACCTAAATATGGCCCTGTCATTAAGTTTTTGAGTGAGTCCGGCATTAAAGTGAAAATGCAAAAGGCAGAAAACTTTTACCTGCAGGACCAGCAGCGCAATATGCACATTGTGGATGAAGAACTGCTTTTCCATATTGATGAAAAAAACAACTCGGTTGAGCTGACGGACAAGGGACATACAATGATCACCCGTACCGGTGAAGATCCTGACTTCTTTGTGTTGCCCGATATAGGCGTGCAACTGGCCGAAGTGGAAAAAAGTGCTGTATCTGCAGATGAAAAATTGCATCGAAAAGAAGCCATATTGAATGAATATACATTAAAGGCAGACCGTATCCATACGGTACAGCAATTGCTGAAAGCTTATACCTTATTTGCAAAAGATGTGGAATATGTGATCATCGATGGTGCCATTAAAATAGTGGATGAACAAACGGGCCGTATCATGGAAGGCCGCCGCTACAGCGATGGCTTGCACCAGGCACTGGAAGCAAAAGAAAATGTGAAGATCGAAGCGGCCACACAAACGTATGCCACCATCACCCTGCAGAATTACTTCCGGATGTATCATAAACTGGCGGGTATGACAGGTACTGCGGAAACGGAAGCAGCAGAGTTGTGGAGCATCTATAAACTGGATGTGGTGAATGTGCCTACTAACATTCCTATGATCCGTAAGGACAAACAAGACCTGGTTTACAAAACAAAAAGAGAAAAATACAAGGCCGTTATTGATGAAATAGAAGCATTGAGAAATGCGGGCCGCCCCTGCCTGGTGGGTACCACATCCGTCGAAGTAAGTGAATTACTGGGACGTATGCTGCAGCAAAAGAAAATTCCGCATAATGTACTGAATGCAAAACAGCATGCTAAAGAAGCACAAGTGGTGGCCGAAGCAGGTTTACCCGGTGCTGTTACCATTGCCACCAATATGGCAGGCCGTGGTACAGACATCAAACTCGGGCCAGGTGTAAAAGAAGCTGGCGGATTAGCCATCATCGGTACAGAAAGACATGAAAGCCGCCGTGTGGACAGGCAGTTGCGGGGCCGTGCCGGTCGCCAGGGAGATCCGGGTTCTTCTCAATTCTATGTATCGCTGGAAGATGACCTGATGCGTATGTTCGGCAGCGAACGTATCGCTTCACTGATGGATAAACTGGGTTACAAAGAAGGTGATGTGATACAGCACAGCATGATCAGCAACAGTATCCAGCGGGCACAAAAGAAGGTGGAAGAAAACAACTTCGGTATCCGTAAGCGGCTGCTGGAATATGATGATGTGATGAACAAACAACGGAACGCTGTATATGAAAAAAGGAACCACGCCCTGTTTGGCGAACGGCTGGCGCTGGATATAGATACGTCCTTCTCCTCAGTGGCCGGCAGCCTGATTGATTCTTTTAAAGAGCAGGAAGATTTTGAAGGATTTAAAATGGCCTGTATCGTCAACTTTGGGTTGGACACCACCCTTGAAGATGAAGTATTTAAGAAAACGGATACCAACACATTGATCGATCAGCTGTACACTGAAGCATCAGAGAAATACACCCTTCATAAAGCTGAACTGGAAAAACAGGCAATCCCTGTTTTCAAAAATATCCGGTTGACCCAGGGCAGTCATATCGAAAACGTGGTAGTACCCTTTACAGATGGCCGCAAGGGGCTTAATGTGCTTACTAACCTCGACAAGACATTAAGCACCAATGGCGCAGAATTGACCAATTCACTGGAAAAGACCATAACCCTGGCAGTAATTGATGACGCCTGGAAAGAACACCTGCGGGCAATGGACGACCTGAAACAAAGTGTGCAGACCGCTTACCTGGAGCAAAAAGACCCGCTGGTCATCTATAAAATGGAAGCGTATAACCAGTTTAGTAATATGAACACGGAAGTGAATAAGAATATTGTATCATTCCTTTGCCACTCCTCCATCCCTATTCAACAGGAAAATGCGCAACTAAAAGAAGGGCGCCAGCAAAAAACTGATATGAGCCGCATGCGGGCCAATAAAGACGATGTGGATAGTGCAGGGCAGGACTATGCAGCCAATGAAAGGGATAAGTTCGAACCCGGCGGAGGTGGAGAACCCGTTGTAAAACAAGAACCTGTAAAAGTAGGGCCGAAAGTGGGCCGGAATGACCCCTGCCCCTGCGGAAGCGGCAAGAAATACAAACAATGCCACGGAAAAGACGCATAAGGAACGGATAATACTTTCCTGCAAAAAGCGGCAATCACCTCCTGGTTGCCGCTTTTTTTATCCACTCCCCTTATTATGGTAGAAAATCCGTTAATAAAAAGCTCGTTATTTCTAAAAATAAACTCTACGTTTGCTATCCATTTAAAAACCTAAAAACCAAACAAAAATGAAAAAATTTCTTGCCGTTTTGGCCCTCGTTGGCGTAATGACATCTTGCAAAGACAAAAAGAAAGATGAAAAAAAGCCTGAGGATGCAACAACAACAACCACTACCACTACAGATCCCGGAACAACAACCACTACTACTACAACCACAACTGCCGCTACTGCTGGTGTTCCCACTTTTGCTGATGCAGAAGTACAGAAATTTGCCAACGAATATGGCGCTTTCATCGCTGAGTACAAAGCAGGAATGAAAGATCCCGCTAAATTAGCAGAGCTTGCTAAAGGCATGCAGGAATGGTCTACAAAAGCACAAAGTATTGGAATGAAACTGGCCAATTCACCAGATGAAGCAAAGAAATGGGCAGAATGGACATTGGCTATCAGCAAGGAACTGATGCCTGCTACTCCTAAATAATAAACTGAAAACGTATCAGTAAAAAATCCCTCCTGTTCTGAACGGGAGGGATTTTTTCGTTTAACTTTAGCGTTGCCAAAACCTGCCTCAATTTATGTACACTACTACGAAAAAGAAAGTTCATGGCCTTTTGCACCCGGAGATCGTTGGTGATAAGCACTGGGATAAGGTCATCAATATTTTTATAATTGTATTGATCATACTGAACGTAGTGGCCGTAATATTAGAAACAGTAGAGCCCATCCATATTAAGTACAAAGACTTCTTTTATTATTTCGACTGGATATCAGTGATAATTTTTACGATAGAATATGTGTTACGGGTTTGGAGCAGCAACCATGAAGAAAAATATAAACACAGTATTTGGGGCAGATTGAAATACATGATATCACCGGGTGCTTTGATTGATATGATCGCAATCATCCCCTCCTATCTTCATGCATTTATCGGCCTCGATCTGAGGGTATTGCGGATGCTCCGGCTGACAAGATTGCTGCGGCTTTTCCGGCTTACTGCCTATATGAAATCAGCCCAGATGATCATCAACGTATTTAAAAAACGTAAAAATGAACTGGCGCTGAGTTTTATCCTTGCCCTCTTCCTCATCATTATTGCCTCCTGCATCATGTACTTTGCAGAGCACATTGCTATTTCGCCTGGTGAAACAGCAAGTAAATTTTCCAGCATACCGGCTACACTCTGGTGGGCGGTGGTCACACTTACCACTACCGGATATGGTGATATGTATCCAATAACAGATCTTGGTAAGCTAATGGCCGGTCTAATCATGCTGACAGGTGTAGCGTTCTTTGCACTGCCTGCAGGTATCATCACCGCTGGTTTTTTAGAAGAGTTCCGGAGAACAAGGGTTCAAAAAACACATACCTGCCCGCATTGCGGTGAGCATATTGAACTGGATGATGATCATCACCACAAAGAACATAAATAAAAAAACCGGGCAACAAATATTGCCCGGCTGAATTAGTTGTTTTATTGCTCCTTTAAAACCCTTTCTTCACCGGCTTCAGATCATATTTCTGCTCGTAGCGTTCGTTCAGCAATTTATGTTTGTCTGTCAGATCGATCTTTCTTCCCTGGATAAATGCAGCAGTCACATTGCTGGTCCGCATATCCAAAATATCTCCATCACTAACGATGATATTGGCATCCTTGCCCACTTCAATGCTGCCTGTTTTATCAGATACGCCCATGATCTTTGCAGCATTCAAAGAGATAGCGGCTAAAGCTTCTTCTTTTGTCAGTCCAAATGCGGCGGCAGTTCCGGCATTGAAAGAAAGGTTCCGGCCACGGGTCTGTGCATCATCATCAGATATGGCGAACAACACACCGGCCTTTTGCAAAGCTGCAGCTGTTTTATAGGGCTGGTCCACATCATCATCCTCAGCAGTAGGCAGACTATGCGGTTGCTGAAGGATCACTGCCACGTTATGCTTTTTCAGCAGGTCGGCCAGCTGATAACTTTCGCTGCCACCCACTATCACCATATCAAATCCAAACTCTTTTACAAAATCCAATGCTACCAGCATTTGTTTGGCCGTATTTGCATGCACGTAGAATTTCTGTGTTTTATTGAACAGGCCTTTTACGGCTTCAAACTTCAGGTTGGTTTCTTCATGGGTGGCTTCGGCATTGTATGCTTTTGCTTCTTTGAAAAAAGCCTTTAATCCTTCTAATTTCTCCAATCCTTCTTTCACCGGGTCTGTTGCCGGTGCCTGCGGACCAGCACCACCACCTCCGCCAAAGCGGCCAAAATTGGGACGTGGCATCAGCGTAGGGAAATACACATGTATGCCTGCATCTGTTCTGTACGCCGCATCTTCCCAATTCCAGGCATCCAGCTGAACTACCGATGAAGAACCGGCAACAAAGCTTCCTTGTGGCACTACGTTCGCCAGCAGGATACCATTGGAACGAAGCGTATTGATCACTTTCGAATCGGTATTGTACGCTACCAATGCTCTTACATTTGGATTCATATCACCAATCTCCCGAACATCCTGTGATGCTCTTACGGCACCTATCTCCACTAAACCAAGGCTGCTGGTTGGAAGGATCAGTCCGGGGTACACCTGCTTACCTTTTGCATCCACTACATTGGTTTCTCCTGCAGGAACTGAAACGTTGGCCCCTACTTCTTCTATCTTACCATCTTTGATCTTGATAGTACCATTTTCTATCACTTTCCCGTTACCCACATGTATCGTAGCGTTGGTAATGTACATCACACCTTTCTGCGGCTTGGCAGGCAGTACTGTTTCTTGTGAATAACAGTTAAATACGATTGTAACTAATGTTGCAAATACGATTAACTTTTTCATATTAAGTTTATTTGTTTGCAAGTTCCGGAGGTTCACTTGTTCCTTACTCCGGAGACTCTTGTTTACTTTTGTCTATTCTTATATTTCACTCCTTTTAGTTCTGATTGTTCAAGATAGTTTATCAATTTTTGTAAGAGAATGATTACTTCCATTGCCATATTATACAACTCATCAAATTCCGCCTGGCTGAGATATTCTCTGTCAACAGCCCGGTACAACTGTGATCTGAATTCACCGCAAGACCCCTTGGATATATAAAGAAATTGCAAAAACTCTCTGTTACCACCTCTTTCAAACCCTTCTGCAATGTTGTCCATTATTGAACCTCCGGATCTTTCAATCTGATCAATGAGCTTGTAACTTCTTTTAAATTTTCCAGAATCAATATGTTTTCCAATAATCTTGTTTAGTTCTCTGGCCTTTTGCCAGGAAACAATTTCTTCAAATCTTTTGAAAGTTGCCATACGGGTAGGGATTTTTAAATTAAAATAACTGTATTAAACTTTTGAACAAGCAAACCTCCGGAACTTTTATTCATCTATTCATCTGAATCAATCACCAGCAAACCGTGGCTATGTCCATGATCGCTGCAGGTATGCATGATCTGGTAGCTGGGCTGTGCAGGAATAGTGGGAGCACCGCTTCTTTTTTCTCCATTCATTTTCCGTACCAGGCGAAGCCGTTCTGCATCCACTTCTTTTTGTAATTGTTCATCTTTTGCACGGTCGAAATAAATAGTACCGTCAATGATCGTGTATACTGGTTTGGCATAAATACTCAGCGGATGATCGCTCCATAACACCACATCGCCATCCTTACCCGGTTTTAAGCTGCCTACCTTATCATCCACATGCAGCATTTTGGCAGGATTAAGAGTAACCATTTTCAATGCCTCTTCTTCTGTTACCCCACCATACTTTACGATCTTGGCTGCTTCCTGGTTCAGGCGACGGGCCATTTCAGCATCATCACTATTGATGGCCACTGTCAGCCCCACTTTTTGCATGATGGCGGCATTGTAAGGGATAGCGTCTTCCACTTCCATTTTATAGGCCCACCAATCAGAGAAGGTGGAAGCAAAGGAACCATGCTTCAGCATTTTGTCCGCCACTTTGTATCCTTCCAGTATGTGAGTGAACGTGTTGACCGTATAGCCCATCTTATTGGCCACTTCCATCGCCCCGTTTATTTCACTTTGCACATAAGAGTGACAGGTGATGAATCGTTTCTTTTCCAGTATCTCAACAAGCGCATCTAATTCCAGGTCTCTTCTTGGTGCGATCAATCCTTTCTTATCCTTTGCGTCGTTATATTTTTTCCATTCTCTTTGATAGTCTTTAGCACGGGTAAAGGCATCCATCAACACCTGCTCCACTCCCATTCTTGTATCCGGGTAGCGGTTATTGCCTCCGGCGATACTAAAATTGGACCGCTTTACATTTTCTCCCAGCGCAAATTTTATCTGGCCCGGCCAGTTCTTAAATTTCAGGTCATCATCGTTCATTCCCCAGCGGAGTTTGATCAGTTGTGTTTGCCCGCCAATTACATTGGCAGAGCCATGCAGGATATGGGATGAGGTGACACCACCGCTTAACTGGCGGTAGATATTAATATCATCGGGATTCAGGTTATCGGTAATGCGAACTTCAGCAGTTACCGATTGTCCGCCTTCGTTGATAGATGCCGCAGCAATATGTGAGTGCTCATCAATGATACCGGGTGTAAGATGCTTGCCGGTGCCATCGATCACCCGGGCAGCAGGGTCAGACAATCCTTTACCCACACTTACGATCTTGCCATTCTTTATCAGCACATCTGCATTTTGCAGTATGCCTTCCTTTTCATTGGTCCAAACGGTGGCATTCTTTATTAAAAGCGTTTCCTGCTTTGGTTGCTGTGTTTCATCCCAGCCAAATGGTTCAAACGGATACACCACTTTACCAACAACCGGCATCTCTTTTTTCTTAACACTGTCAGGTTTTACTTCAGTCAGTTTTACCAATGTGGCAGTCCATGTCAATGGATTGCCCAGTGAATCCGTACCGGTTCCGTTCCATTCTGTACCGTTATTGATGCCACTTAGCCGTGTGGCTGTTGCAGGTAGTGGTTGTTCGGCACCAGCACCACCTCTTGGAAAACCACCGCCGCCTCTTCTTGCGGTGTCGGGCATTTGTCCGGGGTTCATTGGCGGCCGCTGACGGCGGGCCATAGGCGCATAACTGATCTTTACTTGTTTGCCATCAAAACTGAATTTGGAATTCAGGGTGTCTTTGTCCGAAGGACCCCGTGGGGCATACATCGTTACAGCACTGGCGTTTTTTACATCCAGTGTATATTCTTCTTTACCACCGGGTGTGGTCACCGTCAATGCATAGGTACCGGCAGCACTGGCAGCATCTTCTTTTACCACATATTTAATTCCCTGTACCCAGTTTTGTAAGATGATCGTCTTTTCGCTAAACACCGGGCCATTTGTTACTAAGAAGTTGGCGAGTTTACCGGCATCCAGGCTTCCTACTTTATCATAGATGCCTAAAGTGGTTGCCGGTGTCTTTGTCAATGCCTCCATCACTTTGGTTTCACTCATTCCGTATTCCATCGCTTTGCGAAGGCTGCTCCAGAATAAGTTTACGTTGCGCAGATCGGAGGTGGTCAGGCAAAAAGGAATGCCTGCTTTTTCAAAAGCGGCTGCATTCGTGGGTGCCAGTTCCCAATGTTTCATATCATTCAGTGATACAAACCGGGCATCGTTCGGATCTTCCACATCCTGTGCCTGCGGATAGTTCAATGGCAAAATGAACGTGGCATTGGTCGCCTTCATTTCCTTTATCCGCTGGTATTCATTTTGTCCGGCTTTGATAATATACTGCACGCCAAATTCATCACCAATACGGTCGGCACGAAGGTTATTCCATTTATCATTGGCTTCAAATATCTGTGGCAGGTCCTGTGTTTCATTCCAGGCTTTCAGGCTCAGGTTGAGGCCTTCTGTCACCGGTTTATTTTTATACCATTGTGCATCGAGGTAGGTTTGGCGGAGCAAAGCGATATAGCCCATCATAGAGCCGGGATAGCTTTGCGCAGAAGTGCCTTTATTAAAGGAATAATGTGCAGAAGCCCTTTCTTTAATAATGACCAGGTTCTCTTTTTCATTGGCTAATGATACAACGGCACCGGTACCGCGGGCCACCCCATCACGGATATGAGTAAGCACCGTTCCAAAACCGGCTTCTCTTAATGGTTTTGCTTTTGCATCATCCACGGCAAAAGAGCGGTACGCATCAGCATCACTTTTGATGGCCTGGTTCCAGCCATAAGCACCTTTGGTAGCTGTTTCTAATTGGGGTTGTTGCTGTGGGTTGAATTGATTAGGAGCACCACCCGGACGTTGTGCCTGTGGTATGCCATAATCTGCATAAATATCTATGAAAGAAGGGTAAAGGTATTTGCCTTTGCAATCCACTTCTACAGCGCCGGCGGGTACTTTCAGCCCGGCACCTACGGCCACAATACGACCGTCTTTGATGACCAGTGTGGCATCCGTTATTGTGGTGGCGGCATCTTTTACAATAGTAGCATGGGTGAAGGCATAATGCCCGTGCCGGGGATCAGCCACTCCATTTTCAGGAAATGTGGGTTGGGAAAATGCAGCAAGAGAGAGCAGTAATAGCAGTACTGTCCCGGTCAGTGTCCTCCGTTTTCTCATACAATTGATTTTGGTGAAAGTTATCGAAAAACGATTTTACTTAAAAACTTTGTTCCGTTCGTTTTCAATGGGATAAGCGGCAAGTTCGGCCTTTTGACGTAGAAACCGGGATTCACTTTCAACCGGTTGTGCCTATTATTTACACATTATAAATACCCGTAAATAGTTTTACTTTTGAGCACCAAGAAAACAGAACTATGCCTGTAACCAAGGAACGGATCATTATCCCTGACCTGTTTGCCAAACAGGCAGGATTCAGCCTCTCGCCCCATATAGACCAGGTGGGTGTGGAAGAAAGAGCTTCCCGCTTTACCAAAAGAAGTATCAAGAAAGAAACCAAGATGAACGGGTTGAAGCTGGTGCTGAACATGATAGACCTGACGACCCTGGAAGGAAAGGACACTGATGGAAAAGTAAAACAGCTTTGTTATAAGGCCATGCACCCGCATGATGCTACGGCGGACATACCGACTGTGGCGGCGATATGTGTGTATCCCTCCATGGTAAAAGTGGCAAAGAAAGCACTGGGTGATTCCGGAATAAAAGTGGCGTCAGTGGCTACGGCCTTTCCCAGCGGACAAGCTCCAAAAGACATTAAAATAAGAGATACCAAATATGCGGTGAATGAAGGGGCCGATGAGGTGGACATGGTCATCAGCCGGGGAAAATTCCATGCCGGTGAATACAATTTTGTGTTTGATGAAATAGCAGCTATCAAAGAAGCCTGCGGCGAAGCCAGGTTAAAAGTAATATTAGAAACCGGTGAACTCGGCACATTTGATAAAGTGCGACGGGCCAGTGATATTGCCATGTATGCCGGGGCGGATTTTATTAAAACCTCTACTGGTAAGATCCAACCGGCAGCCACCATGCCGGTAACACTGGTGATGCTGGAAGCAATAAGAGATTTTTATTACAAGACAGGTAAGATGATCGGGATGAAACCAGCCGGTGGCATTTCCAAATCAAAACTGGCACTGCATTATTTAGTAATGGTAAAAGAAGTGCTGGGTGAAGACTGGATGAGTAATGAATGGTTTCGCTTTGGTGCCAGCAGTTTAGCGAATGATGTGTTGATGCAGATCATGAAAGAGAAGACGGGGGTGTACCAGAGTGCGAATTATTTTAGTGTGGACTGAGGTAATGTGGAAATGTGAAAATGTGGAAATGTGAAAATGAAATACATCGTGATGATATTTGAAAGAAGCTGATTGATTGAAAGCAGACCCCGATAGGGGTAAAATGTCGATAGTTCCTAAATGCAAATGTGAGGATGTGAAGATTTGGAAATGTAGAAATGAATATCGAACAGATGAACCCCGCATGAGGCGGGGCAGGCAAGAACAAGGAATGATGAAGTGAAAGACCCCGATAGGGGTCGAACATGAATAACCCCGGATGAAATCCGGGGAGATGATGCCCAAAGAACAGAACCCTGAAGAGTGCGACGCAACAGAAGATCATCCGTGTTAATGTCGCTGGTAACAAAAAATAAAATATGGCGAAAGCAATTGCAAAAAAGAAGACTGCTACAAAAAGCAACACCATCAAACTCAACTTTAATACCAGTTGGCAGTATGCCCCTGCGCCGGAAAGTAAAAGTGCAGCAACGATCAATAAGCAATACGACCTGTTTATTGATGGTGAATGGCAAAAGCCGCTGAGCAAAAAATACTTTGATACCATCAACCCGGCAACAGAGGAGAAACTGAGTGAAGTGGCGGAGGCCAATGCCGCTGATGTGGACAAAGCCGTGAAGGCCGCCCGCAATGCATATGATAAAGTATGGAAGAAGATGCCGGCGAAAGAAAGAGCTAAATATATCTTTCGTATTGCCCGCATTATGCAGGAAAAAGCAAGAGAACTGGCCATCATAGAAACACTGGATGGCGGTAAGCCGATAAAAGAAAGCCGTGACTTTGATGTGCCAACGGCAGCCAATCATTTATTTTACTATGCCGGCTGGGCTGATAAACTGGAGTATGCTTTTCCCAACCGCACCGCAGAATCGCTGGGTGTGGCCGGACAAATCACCCCGTGGAATTTTCCACTGCTGATGGCGGCCTGGAAGATTGCACCCGCCCTTGCTACCGGTAATACGGTCGTATTGAAACCAGCGGAAACAACTTCTTTAACTACGTTGAAACTGGCCGAGATCATCCAGGAAGCAGATCTGCCGCCGGGTGTGGTAAACATCATTACCGGTGCCGGCGAAACAGGTGCGGCTATCGTGAATCATCCTGATGTAAATAAGATCGCTTTTACCGGTTCTACCAATGTGGGTAAGATCATTCAGCGGGCTATTGCCGGTACGAATAAAAAAGCAACACTGGAGCTGGGTGGCAAAGCTGCTAATATCATTTTTGAAGATGCCCCTATCGACCAGGCAGTGGAAGGGGTGGTGAATGCGATCTTCTTTAACCAGGGCCATGTATGCTGCGCCGGTTCAAGATTGTACGTACAGGAATCAGTGGCGAAAGAAGTGATCCGCAAATTGCGTGACCGTATGCAATCGCTGATCGTGGGCGACCCAATGGATAAGAACACCGATATCGGCGCTATCAATTCCCGGGAGCAGTTACAGATCATTCAGAAATATATTGCCATTGGCAAAAAAGAAGGCGCTGAAATGTATGAGAGCAATTGCCCGTTGCCCGCCAAAGGTTTCTGGTGCCGGCCTACCATCTTCAGCAATGTGGCGCAGAGCAACCGCATAGCACAGGAAGAGATCTTTGGGCCGGTGCTGTCTATCCTTACGTTCCGCACCGATGATGAAGTGATAGAGAAAGCGAATAACTCGCCGTATGGACTAAGTGCCGGTGTGTGGACGGATAAAGGTTCCAAGATATTCAACATGACGAAGAGAATGCGGGCTGGTGTGGTATGGGCAAATACATTCAACAAGTTTGATCCTACGTCTCCTTTTGGCGGATATAAAGAAAGTGGATTTGGAAGAGAGGGTGGCTTGCATGGGCTATTGCCGTATTTGAGTTTAACAAAATGATCCCACTAAGACACTAAGTACACAAAGTATTTTCTTTGTGCTCTTTGCGGCTTTGTGGGAAAAACAAAAAAACAAATGGGAAAAACATTAATTAAGAAATCTTCTTTAAGTATCAGCGAGAATGGGTTGGAAAAGAAACCTTCTGCTAAACGCCTGGAAGTATTAAAGACCTACAAGATCTATATTGGCGGACAATTTCCCCGTACCGAATCCGGCCGTTATTATATTCCCGTCAATGCCGCCGGTAAGAAACTGGCGAATATCTGCCTTAGTTCCAGGAAAGATTTTCGGGATGCCGTATTAGCAGCAAGAGGTGCTGTAAGCGGCTGGAGTGGCCGTGCTGCTTTTAACCGCAGCCAGATACTCTACCGCATGGCAGAAATGCTGGAAGGAAGAAAAGCACAATTCATAGATGAACTGGTACAGCAGGATGCCACCAAAGCAAAAGCAGAGAAGGAAGTGAACCTCGCTATCGACCGGCTGATCTATTATGCCGGCTGGTGTGATAAGTTTCAGCAGCTCTTTAGTGCAGTGAACCCGGTAGCATCATCGCATTTTAATTTTTCCGTACCGGAACCAACCGGAGTCGTTTCCATTATTGCTCCGCAGGGTGACTCTTTATTAGGATTGGTTTCTGTTATCGCCCCGGTTATCGCCGGCGGCAACACTTGTGTGGTACTGGCCTCAGAGACCAAACCGCTTTGTGCCGTCACCTTTGCCGAAGTATTGAATTCGTCTGACCTGCCCGGTGGTGTGGTGAATATACTGACCGGGAAGCCGGCGGAACTAACCTCCTGGTTTGTTGACCATATGGACGTAAATGCAACCATCTATTGTGAAAACAATTCTGACGTAAAGAAAATGATACGGGAGAAATCTGCTATGAACCTGAAACGTATTACTTTCTATGATAAAATAAACTGGTACATGGATGAAGGACAATCACCCTACTTCATCATGGACACACAGGAAATAAAAACCACCTGGCACCCGGTGGAGAATATTGCCGGAGCCGGAGGGGGGTATTAGGGCTGTTGAAAATCTGAGGTTTAATGTTTAAGGTTGAACGTTGCCTCAGATCAAAGCGCTTTTCATTTACTGTAAGAACCCTGCGAATTTGAAGAACGTTAAACATTAGACCTTAAACAATGAAAGATCATCAAAGAATAGAAGGCTCTTCAAATTAAAACAACCTTAAACCTTAAACTTTAAACCTTAAACAACAAATTGGTAAGATATTTGACGAACAAAACACACATGAAACAACTCCTCACATTCGCCTTATTTCTATTAACAGTTACCTCTTATTCACAGGATACGGCCTGGAAACAGCCCCTTGACAGCAACTCTGTCATAGTACACAGCGACCCCCGGCTGGACCTGCTGGTGAAAAAGCAAGCCCAGATCAATGAAGCTACCAGCCGCGACAGCCGCCGTACCGATAAAGGCTTTCGCCTGATGATCGTAAGCACCAACAGCCGCGATGAAGCCATGGCTGCCAAAACAAAAGTATATACCTACTTCCCTGAATTAAAAGCCTACCTCTGGTACCAGTCCCCCTACTTTCGGGTAAAGGCCGGCAACTTTAAAGACCGCAAAGACGCCGAAGCCTACCAGAAACGAATGAATACCTATTTCCCCAAAGGCGTATTCATTATGAAAGATATCATTGAAGTGAAGCCGGGCAAGGGTTCGGGCACGGAAGATGAAGGAAGGTGATAATTAATAATTATTAATTAATAATTACTAATTATTCAGGATTTTTGCTTCATGCAAGAGAAAATAAAAGCACTGGCTAAATTATATGCCCCGGAATTTATCGACATACGACATCACCTGCACGCCCATCCCGAACTGAGTTACCAGGAATTTGAAACCTCTAAATTTGTACAGGAAAAGCTGGCAACATACGGGATCCCCTTCGAAATAAAAGCCACTACGGGTGTGGTGGGATTAATAAAAGGAAAGAACCCGGAAAAAAGGATCATCGCCCTGCGGGCCGATATGGATGCCCTTCCCATCAAAGAAGAAAATGAAGTGCCTTATAAATCAAAGAATGAAGGGGTGATGCATGCCTGCGGACATGATGTGCACACTACCTGCTTATTAGGCGCAGCCAAAATACTGAACGAACTGAAAGCTGAATGGGAAGGGACCATTAAACTGATCTTTCAGCCCGGTGAAGAAAAAAATCCCGGTGGCGCTTCACTCATGATAAAAGACGGGGTGCTGGAAAATCCCAAACCACAAGGCATACTGGCCCAGCATGTACATACCATGATGGAAGTGGGACAATTCAGTTTCCGTGGCGGACAGGTAATGGCCAGCGCTGATGAAATTTATATTACGGTAAAAGGCAAGGGTGGTCATGCAGCCTCACCACACCTGGCGGTTGATCCGATACTTATCAGTTCTCATCTCATCATTGCACTGCAACAGGTGATCAGCAGAAATAATAATCCTTTTAATCCTTCAGTACTTTCTATCACCTCCATCAACGGGGGCAATACCACCAATGTTATTCCCAATGAAGTAAAGCTGATGGGGACCTTTCGTGCCATGAATGAGCAATGGCGTTTCCAGGCACATGAACTGATCAAACAAACCTGTACCAACCTGGCCGCATCTATGGGTGGCAGTGTGGACCTCCACATTGACGTGGGCTATCCCTGTGTTTTTAACAATGAAAAACTAACAGCAGCGGCTATGGCCAATGCGGCTGTCTATGCCGGCACGGAAAACGTAAGTGAGACCGAACTCCGCATGGGTGCCGAAGATTTTGGGTACTATGCGCAGCAAATACCGGCCTGCTTCTATCGCCTTGGTACTATGAACAAGGCCAAAGGCATTACCGCCGGTGTGCATACGCCTACTTTTAATATTGATGAGAATGCGATCGAAGTGGGTATGGGAATGATGGCGTGGCTGGGAAGCAGCCTGTCATTTTGAAGATTAGTAAAAATACAAAAACCGGATTTATGAAACCCTTTTACTGTACTGGTTTTGTATCACATAATTCCATTGGCAGTAGGTAAAAAATCTTTTGCCCAGAGTGATTGTTATTGCCTTTAAACTATTAGCTGAGAATGATAAATGTAAACTGAAGGGTCTATGATCATTATCCAGCGTAGAAAACCTCTTTTTTTAAGCACACTATTCGTAACCTAAAACTTTCGTCCTACTAAAAGAGATATCTGTGCAATATTGTCGCCGTTAGTGTCAAACTGATAAGAAACGGCTATGCCAATTCTAATTTTTTTACTTAAGGAATAATTATATGAAATTTGAGGAGCTGCTCCAACTGCAAAAGTTTTTTGAGGTGCTCTATTGCGAAATAGCACAACAGGGTATGGCAAATTGGTCAACGCAGGATATAGGACAACAACATTGTCATAATATGAGGTAGATTGGTATCTCAAAAGTGCTCCCAACTCAATTGTAAATTCATTGGTGTTGGATTTGAGAAAGTTATAACCCAAGGCATAAATTCCCTGAAATCCTGCTGTTGTATATCTTATTGACCCGTCCACCCGATTGCCTTCGGGATATTCGTAAAGGATAGGAAATTGACCATCATGAATTGTACTTCCAATTGAAGCAGACCAGTTTACCTTTTTCTTAAAATACTTTTCATACCCAACCGAAAAACCGAATCCATTTATATCACCAGTCCCATTGAAACTACGCCCTGCTAATAATTTGATCTGTTTATTTTGCGAAAATCCAGCTACGGTGGCAAGTAATAGTAATGAAGTCAATAAGTAACGCATAGAATAGACATTTTAATGAAACAGGGCAGTCTGTAATTAACAGACCGCCCTGTTTGAAGCAATTAATTTTTACGTTTGATCTTTACACCACTTTGGGAATATTCAGTTGATACTGGGTCTGTAAATTGAATTAAAGAAACCCCCAAATCATCGTCATTGTTTTTTATTGGAATTGAAACGTTAGCTGTTAGTGTAGGGGCAAGAGGTGTTGGTGCTGGCTTAAATGAAACACCAAATGTTATCGTTGCAATGGTACCGCCATCTTCCTCAATCCATTTTTCCGTTGTCCATTCACCAATATTGCTGGTATTCCAATAATATAAAAACCTGTCAAAGTCTTTAAATTGATTATTGAAATTTCCCCTCCTCCATTTACCAAATTTTTCGTCATAAATTGCATTTGTTGGTGTAGTTAAACTTTTATACACCACCATACGGAATTCAGGCTTACCCAAAATCCAAGGTTCAACTAACGACCAATTTGTTACTTTGATAATTCCCCCTTTTTCAGCACCTCCATTTACTCTTGCATATATCAACGTAGCAGTATCATCTGCAGCAGCCACCATATTCTCGGGTGAAACAATTTCTTCCTCACCTACAACCCATACATCATTTTCCCATGCAAAGCTTTCATTTATAGTTTGATAAAAGGTCAAAATGCCATTATTCTCAACTATATAACCCGGGCTTGTTTGTGTAGGATTATCAAATTCTGCTGCAATTACTGCAACTGGCTCCTGAACAACTTCTGTCCGTGCCAGCATTCGGTTTGCTATAGCTTTTTCAGGATGTTTTTCAACTGATGGTATAAATATTGTTACATCGTTACGCTTCGTTTCTGTAATGGCTCTTTCTAAGGCAGAAAGTTTAGTAACCGTTGCGGCATCCCAATAGTTATGGCTTGTATTTAAAGCTATCAGCTCGTCAAGTTTTACATAGTAATCCCCGAACTTTTGCTTGTTGCATTCAATGTATGATACTATTCTGAATATGGCATTAGACTTTGCAGTTGTAAGAATAATAGAAGCAATATCCTTATAAGCCTTTGTTACATCTGTTGTAGTAGCTTCTGATTTATTTGTTATGATGTCACTCTTTTTACATGCGACAAAGGAGATTGTCACCAGAGAAGCAATTAAAAATTTTGATTTCATTCTTAAAATTTAATGTGTTATTGAATTTGTGATCTAAAATTCATAGACCGCCGATAGGTTTCTCCTGGCGGATCTTTCCCTTTCAAAATGATAAACAATATTTTTTTTATAATACTAACTGCTATTTTTTACCGGTTACCTGCCGGACCTACTGTATATAATAAGTAAGCCTGCAATACCTGTTTAACAAGCTTGCTGACAACATCGGTATGATCTTACGAGCATAACACTGTTGTTAAAATCTTTTTTTAGATGGGATCTCTTTAGAAATCAGAGATGATAATTGGGGGGAAATGTTTTAGGAAAACTGAATTTACAGAAATTTACTATACGGCAAACTTTTTACCCTCAAAATCTAAAGCTGGCTTATACAGACCGGCAGAGCACCTGCAAACAGGCAGTGTTTGGGTCCGGTTCTCCAACCTCTTCCCACCTCATCCGCAATTCTGCCTCCTCAGTAACGACTCCAGGTAAAAACAGAGCGGCTTCTCCAAAAAAGAGAGAAGGTCCTGCCTCAAAAAGAGCCAGTTCCGCCCAAGCGGGAGATTTGCAGAGAGCCCGTCCTGCCAGTCATACCTCCCGTTATGCCCTGGCGACCTATCTTTTTATTATGTCCACCTAATCATTTAATAGGTACTACCTAACCTTTTATTAGGTCCACCTAATCATCTAATAGGTACTACCTAAACTTTTATTAGGTCCACCTAACCATTTAATAGGTACTACCTAACGTTTTATTAGGTCGACCTAATCATTTAATAGGTACTACCTAACCTTTTATTAGGTCGACCTAATCATTTAATAGGTACTACCTAACCTTTTATTAGGTCGACCTAATCATTTAATAGGTACTACCTAGCCTTTTATTAAGTCCACCTAACCATTTAATAGGTACCACCTAACCTTTTATTAGGTCGACCTAATCATTTAATAGGTACTACCTAACCTTTCATTAGGTCCACCTAATTATTTAATAGGTCAGCCTGATCAGCACTTTTCAGAGCCGGGCACAAAAAAAGGGTGTGCCGTGGCAGCACACCCTTTTAGGTCATCCATTACAACTACTCTTTTGCCGGGGGGCCGGAGCCCTTCTTTTTTTTCCTCTCTGCCAGGCGGATGCCGAAGCGTTTATTATATGCATCAATTTCTCCCATGGCAACATCCAGGCTGGTATTGCCCGCCCGTGCCTGCTGCAGGTAGCCTACATAGCGGTCGGCTATTCCCATCAGGTCCACTCCCAGTGCCACGGCAGTATCATCCATCATTTCCAGCAGGTAGGCAATAACGGTACGGGTTTTCATCATCCGGTCGAAATAGTCCAGCCCCTCCTGCAGTTCCTCCGGATCTTCCTGTCGTGGCAGACACTCGGTATAGGTAAGTGCTATCCGGCTTGCTGTGCGTACATACCCTTCCCGCCCTTCTGCCATCGTTCGGATGCCGATCTTTTGTTTATTGTTTACGCTGGTGGCGCATGGTTTTACGATCTCCGCCAGCACCGCCGTGTCTTCTTTTACTTTTTGAAGGTCAGCATTGGTCAAAAATTTCCTTACCAGCTTTTGCATGTTGTACTATTTAGAATGAGCAATAGAAAATAACGGGATAAAAGTAAGGGCCTCTGTGCCGGAAGGGCATAGAGAAATCTCTATGTTGGCATAGAGATTTCTCTATTTATTATATTTCCTGGTAATAAATAAAGTACTGTAAATAAGTAAATTGATATTTTTTATTAATATGAAAGCCGTTTTTCGACTGCAAAAGCCGGAAACTGAGAGGAAAACCTCCCGCAAGCAACGCAAGGGAAACAGGAAAATGCAACCCCAACCTCAAAATCCCAAACCCCAAACTCCAAATTCCAAATCCCGACTATTGACTATCGACTATCGACTCCCGACTATCGACTCTTCTAACCCTTTCTCCCTCACCCTTTTCCAACTTATTTATTCCGTACTTTGCAGCCGGTTGCAAAACTGCAGCGCAGTTCGTCATTAAAATATTTCTATGTCAAACGATTTACGCAAGCAACAGGCACTGGAATACCATTCCAAAGGAAGACCCGGAAAGATCGAAGTAGTGCCCACCAAAGAAGCCAAAACTCAAAGAGACCTCTCCCTTGCTTACTCCCCCGGTGTGGCCGCCCCCTGCCTGGAGATCGCCGCTGATGTGGAGAATGTATATAAATACACCGCCAAAGGAAACCTGGTGGCGGTGATCAGTAATGGCACTGCCGTACTTGGTCTTGGTAATATCGGCCCCGAGGCCGGTAAACCCGTGATGGAAGGTAAAGGCGTTCTCTTCAAAATATTCGCCGACATTGATGTGTTCGATATTGAGATCAATGAAACTGACCCGGAGAAATTTGTGCAGATCGTAAAATCGCTGGAA
>CAYUCU010000060.1:0-19609 GCA_964443345.1 uncultured Chitinophaga sp. | reverse complement strand
CTGTGCAAATATTTTGGAATGATGCCCATGAACAAGATCACCACTACTATATTCATCACCACACTGGCCAGCCGTGCAAAGGCATATCGCTTCGGCCGGTTCTCCTGTCTTAATCTTGCAAAAGCCAGGGTGCTGATAGTATCAAAGAAAATGATACCTGCCATCCAGTTGATGTATTCCGGGTGTTTATCCAGGCTGGCCCAACTGGCAATGGTGCCTTTAAAAATAAAAAGCATTGCTGTAAAGAAGATCGTGGACCCGATCAGTGAAACGGAAAGGGTGTTGTACAGTTTTTTCTGATCACCCTCCTGTGAAAAACGGAAATAGGCGGTTTCCAGTCCGTAGGTAAACAACACATTCAAAAAAGGGATGATAGCATAAACCTGGGTAAGGTCCGCTGTTTTGGAAGGCTGGGCAAATATGAGCGGAAGGGTAAGGTTCATCAGGTAGCCTAAAAACCGGCTGGCAATGGTGGGAACACCATACCACAACGTTTGTCCTGCCAGTTTTTTAATACCACTCAAAGGATTGGAAATTTTTGTTGACCCGGACTGCCGTAGCCGGGCGGTTGCAGGACAAAAGTAATTGATAGGCAGGCAAAAAACGAATTCATAAGACTTTCGGGGCTTTTATTTAAGACAATTGCAACGCTTTAATGGCTTGCTGTATCTTTAAGCCCAAAATATACCAGGTATGAAAAAACTTATTTTTTTCCTTTTTACAGGTTTAGCAATTAGTACGATCACATCCGCACAGGCCTATGAAGGCACGGTAGAGTATGATAAGAAAAAGCAGGACGCTTTTATGATCGATTATTCCTATTCTCCCGAAGCAGTGGAAAATGCCATTATAAAGAAAATGGAAAAACTGGGCTACAAACCCAAAGAGGAAAAGGGATTGTTCAATAAAGACAAAGGCTTTAAGATATTCAAAGGGGCGTATGTAACAGAAGCCAATGCAGAAAGGCTGGACTATATCATTAAAGTAGAGCCCAAAAGCAGAAAGAATAAAGATGAATCGGTAGTGTCGTTGATCCTGCTGAAAAATGGCAGCAATGCTAAAACCGGTTTTGGAGTGGCGGAAACGGAGCAGGTAAAAGATTTTCTTAGAAACCTTCTTCCCAATATTGAAGCGGCCGACCTGGAAATACAAATACGAACCCAGGAAGAAGCGATTGCTAAAGCAGAAAAGAAAATGAAAAACCTCAGAGCAGAAAAAGAAGAACTGGAAAAGAAACTGTCTGACAATATAGCCGACCAGGAATCCACTCAAAAGGATATCGATAATCAAAAACTGACACTGGAAGTACTTAAGGGAAAAAGAAAGAAAGACTGATCCTTATTGCGGATGCTGAAACCGCGGGTCTTTCAAAAAAGCAGAATCCGTTAATGTACGGATGAACACAAACAGATCATTAGCCTGTGTATTGGTCAATGTAATTCCATTGGTCAATAAAGGATCCAGCGTGGCGCTTTGCTGCACGTTGGTGCGGTAATGATTGATACACTGTGCCAGCGTATTAAATCTTCCGTCATGCATATAATTGGAAGAGATATATGTATTGCGCAAAGTGGGCACTCTAAATTTCAAGGAGTCTTCACTCTTCCCGGTGACCCGCATGCGGCCATAGTCTTTCAATAAATTATCTACCGGCAGGCCAATATTGCGAATGCTGTAATCGGTGAACATCGGTTCCGGATGACAGGTGGCACAATTGGCTTTATACAACTGGTAGCCGCTTTCTTCCTGTGCTGTATAAGTAACTTCACCTTTTTTATACCGGTCGTATTTGGAATTGGCAGAAACCATATAGCCGGTAAACTGTGCCAGGGCTTTTAAAATAAACTCCGGCCGGATAAAAGGATAACGGAAAACCTTTTTGAACCGTTCCTGGTAATCCTTATCGTCTTTTATTTTATTGATAATGCCTTCATATGATTCACCCATTTCTATATGACCATTAATGGGTTGGGCAGCCGCATCAGTAAGTGAGGTGAATTGGCCATCCCAATGAAAATGGTTATTCCATGCCAGGTTAAATAAGACCGGAGCATTCCGCAAGGTGTGTGAATCAAAAACGCCATGGCTGCGGTCATGTTCAAATGTGCCAAAGGCAGCTACCTGCTGGTGACAGGAGGAGCAGGGGTGAAGGTTATCTATAGAAAGGCG
This sequence comes from uncultured Chitinophaga sp., assembly GCA_964443345.1. Lineage (GTDB taxonomy): Bacteria > Bacteroidota > Bacteroidia > Chitinophagales > Chitinophagaceae > JJ008. The sequence goes on along the minus strand of CAYUCU010000060.1, from coordinate 17,440 downwards.
GCCATCATAAAATAATTTGCGGCCTAGCTCAAAGCCTTCTTTACTTAAGGGATTGTCTTCAAATTGATACCGGGGCTGGGGAAAGCCGGCAGGGACCTCCTGTTGCAATAAGGTAAGTCCTTTAGTGTTCTGTTCCTTCTTGCAGGAACCTAAAATATAAGTAAAGAGAAAAGCAATAGTGAACAGCAATAGTATTGTCAGCAGGCTTTTTCGCACAGGGCTTAATTGAACAGCTAATTTACTGATTTATTTCCCACGAAGAAACGAAGTACACAAAGCAGTTTCAAATGGCTTTGTGTCTTTGTGGAGATTACTATTCCTCTCTTCGGTATTTCTGCCTGCCGGATTTGATTTCTGCTTTTTTCTTTTTCGATTCCAGCCTTCTTTCTTTTGATGCCTTGCTGATCTTAGTGGCGATACGGGCCTTCTTCTTTTCCAGGGCTTTTTTTACCAGTTCCTGTATTTTTTCCACCGCTTCAGCTTTGTTAGACAGTTGGGTGCGGTGGGTTTGCGATTTTACAAATAAAAAACCTTCGGCATTGATCCGGTTGCTCAGCTTTTCTGTTACGAGCTGTTTTTGTTCAGTTGACAATAATTGCGATGATGCTACATGAAAAGAAGCGATGACGGCTGTCTCCACCTTGTTTACATTCTGTCCGCCTTTGCCGCCACTGCGGGTGGTTTGAAAGGATATTTCTGAAGAGAGGTCGATAGAAGCCATAGAAGTCAAAATAGGTCAAATGGGATAGTCTTCAATACATTTGTAATTCTTCAAAGGTAGAAAATTATGAGGGCAGTAATTCAACGGGTATCCAAAGCAAGTGTAACGATTGATGGAAAGATCCATTCGCAGATCGGGCGGGGCTTGCTCGTGCTGGCCGGCATTGAAGATGCGGATACGATGGAAGATATTGAATGGCTGAGTGGCAAGATCGTCAACCTCCGCATCTTTGATGATGCCGCTGGAGTGATGAATGAATCGGTAAAAGATAAGAACGGCGACATTATCCTCGTAAGCCAGTTTACGTTGCAGGCTTCTACCAAAAAGGGTAACCGTCCTTCTTACATTAAAGCGAGTAAACCGGATATTGCAGTGCCGCTGTATGAAAAAATGATAGCACAATTAACTGCCGACCTGGGAAAGCCCATCGGCACTGGTGTATTTGGCGCAGATATGAAAGTGGAATTATTGAATGATGGGCCGGTGACGATAGTGATGGATACAAAGCTAAGAGATTGAAAGAGGGAAGGAGGTAAGGAGTCATGTTACAGGGTTCCTCTTTTTCTCTGATCTTTTAAATAGTGCAGGTAAAAAATGATTCCCGCATTACTCTTTTTCTCCTTCCCTCTTTTAACCTCTTAGCCTACTCTCTTAGCCCAATCTTCTCCGTATAAATCTTCCCATCTCCCAATCCCACCATCAGAAAAAAGTAGCTACCATTGATTGGAATAGTGAATGTGTAAGAATTACTGTTGATCTCCCGTTGTTCCACCAGCCGGTTGCCGCCGTTGGTCCACAGCATCACATGCTTTATTTCTTTGTTACTTTTTATGGTGATCTGTTTGCCTGAAGTGAGCACCTTATAGGGCTTGATCTCCTTTTTAGCTGGTATATCAGCAGGTTGTGCCTGTGAGGCAAACATCAAAAGGGTCAGGGATGCTACGGCCATAAGCCGGTTAATAGCTTTCAGCATAGAATACAATTAATCTTTTAAAGGAATTGGTTTGCTAAGGTCTTCAGAGGGCAGGTCCGAAACAAACCGTTAGGATTGCTTCAGGAGGTACAGATAGGGCCGCCTTGCATACCAGCGGGAAGTGCTAAACGGCAATAATCATGCTATATTGCAGCATTGACTCAAAAATTTTTGTTATGACACTGCAACAAGCCCAGCAACAGGTGGACGGATGGATAAAAACAACAGGGATCCGTTACTTTAGTGAACTGACCAACATGGCTATCCTTACCGAAGAGGTGGGAGAACTGGCAAGACATATCGCCAGACAGTATGGTGAACAATCTTACAAAGAGGGTTCTGTTCCTCCCCTGTCGGAGGAGGTTAGGAGGGGGCTTATGGCTGATGAAATGGCCGATGTGTTATGGGTGCTTATCTGCCTGGCCAATCAAACTGGTGTTGATCTGACGGAGGCGATGGAAAAGAATTTTGAAAAGAAGAGTATCCGGGATGGAGACAGGCATCAGAATAATGAAAAGCTGAAATAGCAGGTGCTTCTTGATTTTCCCTTAACCTACTTAAACCCCGGTTCTATTATCTTTGCCGCCTATGGCAAACGACTCAAATAAATTCCAGGCAATCATTTCACATTGTAAAGAATACGGCTTTATTTTCCCAAGCAGTGAAATTTACGACGGTCTGCAGGCGGTATATGATTATGGCCAGATGGGCAGTGAACTGAAAAAGAACATCAAAGACTACTGGTGGAAAAGCATGACGCAACTGCATGATAATATCGTAGGAATTGATGCGGCTATTTTTATGCACCCCACCACCTGGAAGGCCAGCGGCCACGTTGATAATTTCAACGACCCGATGATTGACAACAAGGATAGCAAGAAACGCTACCGGGTGGATCATCTCATCGAAGCTTTTAGCGATGAGCTGCGGGCTGCAAGCCAGAACGACAAAGCCGATGCTATTCTTACCGAGATGGATAGCTTATTGGCTAAAGATGATTTTGCCGGATTAAAAAAACTCATTGAAGACAATAAGATAAAATGCGCCATCAGCGAAACCTGTAATTGGACAGATATCCGCCAGTTCAACCTGATGTTTTCCACTGAATTTGGTTCTACGGTTTCTTCAGATGACGAGGATAATAAAGTGTACCTGCGTCCTGAAACAGCACAGGGCATCTTTGTCAACTTCCTGAATGTGCAGAAGACCGGCCGGATGAAAATACCTTTTGGTATTGCACAAATAGGTAAGGCGTTCCGGAATGAGATAGTTGCCCGCCAGTTCATCTTCCGCATGCGGGAGTTTGAGCAAATGGAAATGCAGTTTTTCATCCGTCCCGGCACACAAAAAGAATGGTATGAAAAATGGAAAGCCATCAGGTTGGAATGGCATTTAAGTCTTGGTATGCCCGCCAATAAATACCGCTATCACGACCATGTGAAGCTGGCGCACTATGCAGATGCGGCCTGCGATATTGAATTTGAATTCCCGATCGGTTTCAAGGAACTGGAAGGTATCCACAGCCGCACCGACTTCGACCTGAAGCAACACCAGGAATACAGTAAAAAGAAACAGCAGTATTTTGATAATGATGTTGACCCGGCTACGGGCAAGCCTTACGGCAATTACATTCCTTATGTAATTGAAACGTCTATTGGTTTGGACAGGATGTTCCTGGCAGTCATTAGCCAGGCGTACGAAGAGCAGGACCTGAGTACCCCTGAAAAGCCGGACAGCAGGGTGGTGTTGAAATTTCCCGCTAAGATGGCACCGATCAAACTGGCGATACTACCATTGACCAAGAAAGATGGCCTGCCTGAAATTGCGGAAAAGATCATGACTGATTGTAAACCGCATTTTCGTTGCTTCTACGAAGAGAAGGACTCAATTGGTAAACGATACCGCCGTATGGATGCGTTGGGTACGCCGTTTTGTGTAACAGTGGATCACCAGACAAAGGAAGACAATACTGTTACCATCCGCCACCGGGATTCGATGGAGCAGGAGAGGGTGGCGATTGCTGATTTGAAGCGGATTGTTTTGGAAAGTATCAGTTAAAGAGTTTTGAAAATAATATTAGCTTAGAGGAACTATGAAGTGGTTCCTCTTTTTATTTTGTTTAGTCATTTATTTCAGTTGTCGCCATAGACAAAAGGCTGAACAAGTTCGATTGCCTGGAAAAAGTGAACCTGCCTATAATGATACTGCCAGGATGCCGTGGAGTATGAATCTGGAAGATGATACTGGCTATTTCAAAGGACTGATTCCAGAACCAATTGTTCGTTTTGAGGATTTTGAAGACAATCACCTTGGCCAGGGACTTGCTGGTCTTCTCGGTCAGGAAAATATCCAACTTCTCGATAGCGAAACGCTTTCCCACAGTGTCTTTATTGACCCGGTAAAGAAAATACAGCGGGATACCATGCGAAATAAAAACACTATTATTATTTCTTCTATATACAAAGGAAAAGGGGAATGGCAGAAAGTAACCTTAAACGGGCGAACGGTAGTTGATTATAGCTGGAATGGTACGGAAAGTGAAGAGTATGGCCCAATGATGGATTTTGATGCTTCTTCATTCCGTCATTTTTCTTTTTATGGGAAGGAATATTATTTAATGCTTGCAAACGAAGCGTTCACTTTCGGGGGGTCTGCCAGGAATATTTCATACTATTATATCTGGAATGAAAAATTGCAACTGATCGGTCTTTTTCAATCTTGCCGGTTTAATAAGAAACTACTGGGTGATGCAAATGGCGACCAGATACTTGATTTCCTGGAGTTCGACAACAGCGATTTCTGCACTACTATTCCTGGTTCAGATAAGGTGACCATTCGTCTCTGGTCGGTCAATTCAGAAGGGAGTTTTGCAATTCAAAAAGACACGGTGGGGGAACCCCGGTTCATTGAAGCGAAAACAGGCAATAACCTGTCACAGGATTCATTAAATATCATCCGATCCAACTGGCCCAAGCCTGTGAAATAGCTTTTCCGGCTGTCAATTATCTTCCAACAAATGCTGGCCTGCTTCAATATGATATGAATCATTTTTCCCCTTGAACTACGTCACCCTTCCCCTTGGATTCAGATTCTACTTTGCTAAGGTTTAATTGGCCTTTTCATGGGCTGTTAATACCTGCTGCTTTTTGTACTGCAGATGAAAGGAGCGTCGCAAGGGACGATCATCCGTGTTACTGAAGCTGGTATCAACAACCCGTTCAAAACATTTAGCATGCCCGGAAATGATATCACCAAACCGGTCGACCTTTCGATTCATGCGGAAGGTACTGGCCCACTGCGATCCCGCCGCCCTGTTTATGTAGATTTTATGCCGCCCTGCAACAGCGCCTGCCCTGCAGGGGAAAATATCCAGGGCTGGTTATCAAATGCACAGGCCGGAAAGTACTTCGAGGCCTTTCAAACTATTTTGGAGGATAATCCCTTTCCTGCCATCATGGGCAGGGTATGTGTAAAGCCCTGCGAAACGGGTTGCAACCGGAATCATATTGATACCACCGTCAATATTCATGCGGTGGAAAGATATATCGGCGATGAAGCCATTCATCACCACTGGCAGGTGAATTATAAAGCCAAACTCACCGGAAAAAGAGTGCTGGTGGTTGGCGCTGGCCCAGGCGGTTTATCAGCAGCTTACCATTTGGCCCGCATGGGGCATGTGGTGGAAATCTATGAAGCTGGCGGACATCCGGGTGGTTTATTGTGGACAGGTGTTCCTGAATACCGTTTGCCAAAAGAAATACTGGATGCAGAAATTGACAGGATAGTAAGGATGGGAGTGACCATCAAACTGAATTATAAAGTACAGGATGTGCTGCAGGAAAAAGAAGCAGGCAATTTTGATGCGGTGTACCTCGCCATTGGCGCCCAATTGATCCGTAAAGAAGAATTTGAAAAGGATGATTCTGTTTATATCACCGACGCTTTCTCTTTTTTTAAGGACGTAAAATCAAACACATCGCCTTATATACAAAAGAAAGTAATAGTATATGGTGGCGGCAAACTGGCCTTATACCTTTCGAGGATGATCAAGCGGTTCGGCTCGGAAGTCTCCGTTTATTTTCCTGGGGATAAAAAAATGATGCCTGCATATGACTACGAAACGGAAGACGCACTGGCAGAAGGAGTAGATGTGCAATTACTGAGAAGCCTTACTAAAATAGAAAAGAATACCATTACCCTGGAAAAGATGAAGACGGAAAAAGGGAAAGCAGTTGGTACCGGAGAATTTGAAACGGTTGATGCAGATGTATTGATATTTGCAAACAAACAAGAATCTGATTCCGGCTTCCTTCGCTCCATTTCAGGAATTGCTGTTAGCGATGATGGTACCGTAACCATTGATGCACAGCGAATGACCGGGTGTGAAGGAATTTTCGCCGGAGGCGATATGTTACCCGGAGAGAACAGAAGTTCCACCATCGCTATCGGGCAGGGGAAAAAAGCAGCTAAATATATCAACAGCTTTTTGTTAGAGCAGGCATATCAAAAACCAGATAAGCACCCGACTGCCGGCTACCGCAAATTGCATATGTGGTATAAAACAGATGCGCCGCAAAAAGAACAGGATAAGCTGGCACCTGCGGTAGCGGTAAAAAGTTTTGATGAAGTGATCGGCGGCTTGTCGGAGCATGAAGCAAAATTTGAAGCGCAGCGTTGTCTGAGTTGTGGCAATTGCTTTGAATGTGATGGTTGCTTTGGCGCCTGCCCGGAAGATGCCATCATTAAATTAGGAAAGGGCAACCGATATAAGTTCAACTATAATGCCTGCACCGGCTGTGCAGTGTGTTATGAGCAGTGCCCTTGTCATGCAATAGAAATGATTCCTGAACCTGTTAATTCAACTACTGATGTCCAATAATAAAAAAATGATCGCCACTATAGATGGAAACGAAGCGGCGGCTTATGTAGCCTACCGGGTGAACGAAGTATGTGCCATCTATCCCATCACTCCTTCTTCCACAATGGCGGAACTGGCCGATGAATGGGCTTCTAAAGGAGTGAAAAATATCTGGGGAAATATTCCTGATGTGATGGAGATGCAAAGTGAGGGAGGCGCCGCCGGAACGGTACACGGAGCTTTGCAAACCGGTTCGCTGACAACCACCTTCACGGCCTCGCAGGGATTGATGCTGATGCTGCCGAATATGTATAAGATCGCTGGTGAATTAACAGCTACGGTATTTCATGTGGCCGCCCGTTCATTAGCGGCACAGGGTCTTTCCATCTTTGGCGATCACCAGGATGTGATGGCCGCCAGGACAACCGGCTTTGCTATGTTAAGTTCTGCCAGTGTGCAGGAAGCACATGATTTTGCTTTGATAGCACAAGTAGCTTCGCTGAAGTCAAGAATACCTATCGTTCATTTCTTTGATGGCTTCCGCACCTCGCATGAAGTGAATAAACTGGAACTGCTGAGTGATGAACAGATAAGATCAATGATACCGGATGAACTGGTGATAGCTCATCGCAAAAGAGGATTGAACCCCGAGCATCCGTTTATACGAGGCACAGCGCAAAATCCCGATGTTTATTTCCAGGGAAGGGAAACGGTGAATACATTTTACAGCAATATGCCCGCTATAATGGAAGAAGTGATGAACGATTTTGGAAAAATGACCGGAAGAAAATATCACTTGTTTGAGTATCATGGTGCTGCCGATGCAGAAGAAGTAACTGTAATAATGGGGTCTGGCGGCGAGACAGTTGACGAAACAGTTAAAGAACTAAATAAAGCTGGCCGAAAGACCGGGGTGATCATCGTTCGTTTATACCGGCCTTTCTCATTAGAGCACCTGGTCAACGTATTACCTGCTTCTGTAAGATCAATTGCTGTTTTAGACAGGACCAAAGAATCCGGAGCTGCCGGTGAACCAATGTATCAGGATGTTTTATCTACGCTGGTAGAAGCATTGCAACAAGGCAAGCTGAAAAAACTGCCAAACATCGTTGGTGGCCGTTATGGGCTTTCTTCCAAAGAATTTACACCCGCCATGGTAAAAGGTGTATATGATGAATTAAAAAAAGATCATCCCAAGAATGGATTCACTATAGGTATCAACGATGACGTTACGTTCACCAGTTTGGAGTATGACCCTGAATATAAATTAGATGAATCGGAATGGAGACAAGGCTTGTTCTTCGGGCTCGGTGCTGATGGTACTGTTGGCGCTAATAAGAATACGATCAAGATTATTGGGGAGAATACCGATCTCTATGCACAAGGCTACTTTGTGTATGATTCCAAAAAATCAGGTGCAAGGACCGTTTCGCATTTGCGTTTTGGCCCCAAACCCATCCGGGCGCCTTATTTAATTTCAAAAGCAGATTTCATTGCCTGCCACCAGTTCAACTTTACAGAGAAAGTGGAGATGCTTGAATTTGCCAGCAACGGAGCTACGTTTCTATTGAATAGCCCGTACGATAAAAATGAAGTATGGAGTAAGTTAACCGGGCAGGTACAGAAAATGATCATTGATAAAAGACTAAAACTGTACGTAATAGATGCCACTACCGTGGCAAGGGATACTGGCATGAGTGGACGCATCAACACCATCATGCAGACCTGCTATTTTGCTTTGTCAGGCGTATTGCCCAAAGACGATGCCATAAAGCAAATTAAAAAGGCAATTGAGAAAACGTATTTTAAAAAAGGACAAAAAGTAATTGACCAGAACTTTATAGCTGTGGATGCCACGCTGGCTAATCTATTTGAAGTGGATTATCCTAAAAAAGTTACTTCCGCTGAAAATGAATTGCTGACCGTTTCAGATAAAGCACCTGATTTTGTAAAAGAAGTTACTGCCATGATGATGGCAGGGCATGGTGATGAGCTGCCGGTAAGTAAAATGACGGTGGATGGAACCTACCCAAGCGGTACCACACAATGGGAAAAAAGAAATGTCTCCGATTTAGTAGCCATTTGGGAACCCGATACTTGTATCCAGTGCGGCAATTGTGCCTATGTATGCCCGCACAGTGTAATAAGGGCCAAGTTCTATCATAAAGATCATTTGACAAAAGCGCCGGATGGGTTCAAATCTTCACCGATAAACGCCAGGGGTTTTCCTGAAACGCAATATTCATTACAAGTGTACCTGGAGGATTGCACCGGTTGCAATCTATGTGTGGAAGTTTGTCCGGCCACTGATCCGCATAATCGTTCCCGCAAAGCGATCAATATGGGTGAAAAGGAACCGGTATTGAAAGTAGAGCAAAAGAACATAGACTTCTTTGAAAATATTCCATGGAATGACCGTTCGAAAATTGATTTCTCCACCGTGCATGGCGCACAGTTCCTGGAACCCCTGTTTGAATTTTCCGGTGCTTGTGCTGGTTGTGGTGAAACACCTTACCTGAAATTGTTATCACAATTATTTGGCGATCGTTTGCTGGTGGCCAATGCCACCGGTTGTTCTTCAATTTATGGTGGCAATCTTCCAACTACTCCATGGGCCGTAAATGCGGCAGGCCGTGGCCCCGCCTGGTCCAATTCTTTGTTTGAAGACAATGCTGAGTTTGGATTAGGTATGCGCATAACAGCCGACAAACAATTGGCAATGGCCCGGCAATATTTGCTGGACCTGAAGGAAGAGATCGGTGAAGAAGCGGTGAAAGAAATATTGGAGGCACCGCAGGTATTGGAATCTGAACTTGCCTTGCAACAATTAAGGGTGCAGCATTTGAAAGAGAAACTAAATACTATGACTTCTTCGTCGGCAGCTCATTTATTATCAGTAGCGGATCAGTTGGTGCGCCGCAGTGTATGGCTGGTAGGTGGTGATGGCTGGGCTTATGATATTGGCTACGGTGGATTGGACCATGCACTCGCAAGTGGCCGAAATATTAATATACTGGTACTGGATACAGAAGTGTATTCAAACACTGGCGGACAAAGTTCTAAGTCAACACCAACAGCAGCCACTGCGAAATTTGCTGCAGGCGGTAAATCCGGTGGTAAAAAAGACCTGGCCATGCAGGCCATCTCCTATGGTAATGTGTATGTAGCAAGAGTGGCTTTTGGCGCTAATCCGCAACAAACATTGCTGGCGATGCGGGAAGCAGAAGCCTACGACGGTCCTTCGCTGATATTAGCCTACAGTCATTGCATTGCACATGGCTATGATCTGAAAGACGGTCTCACTCAGCAGAACAAAGCGGTTGCCAGCGGGCACTGGCCGTTGCTGCGGTACAATCCAGTGCTGAGAAAGAAAAATCAAAACCCGTTTGTACTGGATTCACCAAGACCAAATATTTCATTGAAGGATTATGCCTACAATGAGTTACGGTATAAAGTGCTGACCATTACCAATCCTGAAGCGGCAGAAGGACTGATGAAGCATGCACAGGACCTGGTGAACCTGAAATGGAAAACGTATGAAGAGCTGGCAACGAAGAAAGCCAGCGATTTTGTACCCATAGCTTAAACATTACTATATGAACAACGAAATTGGAACTACTGAAACATTTAGCCCTGCCGATTATATTGAGTATGCGGCAGGCTCTGTTGTAAGTAAAACGATCATAAAAAAGCCCAGCGGGAATATCACCTTATTTGCATTTGATAAAGGAGAAGGGTTGGCTGAACATAGCTCACCTCATGAAGCATTGGTTCAAATAACAGATGGACAGGCAGAAATTATTATTGGGGAAAACAGGGTTAGTGTTCAGGCAGGGAAATGTATTGTATTGCCCGCAAATATCCCCCATTCACTCAGGGCTGATGTAAGATTCAAGATGTTGCTGACAATGATTAAAAATTAAACTGGACATTTATGAAAATGCATGCTACGTATATGGGATTGAACCTGGATTCTCCCATCCTGGTTTCTGCTTGTACTTTGTCCGAGCAAACGGACAACATTGTAAAGATGGAAGACAATGGCGCCGGCGGTGTAGTACTGTTCTCTTTATTCGAAGAACAGATACGGAAAGAAGAAGCTCAATTCAAAGGAGTGATGGCTGAAACATCATACACTTTTCCAGAAGCGTTGGATTATTTTCCCGACCTGGATGATTTCAATGTAGGAACGGATGAATACCTGGAGAATATAAGGAAGGCAAAAGAAAGGGTCAATATTCCCATCATCGGCAGCCTCAATGGCATTACCAACGAAGGCTGGATCGATTACTCCAGGCTGATGGAGCAAGCCGGTGCGGATGCTATTGAAGTGAACATCTTCTTCATTCCGGGTGATATCACAATGTCTTCTTCAGAAGTGGAGCATCGTTATTTGAACATAATCGGAGCTATCAAACATGCAGTGAAGATTCCGGTAGCCGTGAAATTGAACCCTTATTTCAGCGCCATGGGTAATATGTCGCTGCGGATGAAAAATGCCGGTGCTGATGCATTGGTATTGTTCAACCGTTTCTATCAGCCTGATTTTGACATCAATGAATTGGTTATCAAAACAGATTTGCATTATAGCGAGTCAAGCGAGATACGGTTGCCGTTGTTGTGGATCGCCTTGCTATATGGCAAAGTAAACCTGTCGCTGGCGGCCACCACCGGTGTGCAAAGCGCTATTGAAGTAATTAAATATATTCTGGCCGGCGCCGATGTGGTGATGACAGCTTCCTCTTTGTACAAGAATGGCATCCCTTACCTGAAAACGATGAACAAAGAATTGCAGGACTGGATGTACATGATGGGCTTTGACACCCTTGATGCCTTCAAAGGCAGCATGAGCCAGCAGCATATTTCTGATCCGACAGCTTATGAAAGATCTAATTATATTAAAATTCTGGAAGGAGTAAAATAGTATGAACACCAAGATCGCACAATTCATCAGCAAGCAAACCTGCGCTACGGTATGTTGCGTGGATGAAAAAGGAAATCCCTACTGTTTCAATTGCTTTTACGTCTTCAACAGCCAGGAGGTATTGTTGTATTTCAAATCATCTACAGGCACCCGGCATGCGGGTATGCTGGCGAACAACCCCGTTGTGGCCGGCACAATATTGCCGGATAAACTAAGTATGCTGCAGATAAGAGGCATTCAGTTTGACGGAACAGTATTGTCTGATGATCATCCATTGACAAGACAAGCCCATGGTCATTACTACAAAAAACATCCGACCGCTTTAGCCATGCCGGGTGAAATGTGGGCCATACAGTTGAACAGCATCAAGATGACAGACAATACACTGGGGTTCGGTTCTAAACTTGCCTGGACCCGTGAAGAGTTGTTAAGTCATGTTGTATAAAGTCTTTACGCAATTGGTTTTAGTTTAGCAGTGAAGTGCCTCAGCATCGGTGTTTCCTCGGTGATGATCAATCCTTTCAGTACATTTCTTTTGTTGAATACCTCAATGATCACTTCAGATACATAATCAATATGGCTTTGTGTGTACACCCTTCTTGGGATGGCTAATCTTACCAGTTCCATTTGAGCAGGTATCAGATCATGCCCGTCGTCATATTTTCCAAACATCAATGATCCGATCTCCACACTTCGTATGCCGCCTTCCTCATACAAAGCACAAACCAGCGATTGACCCGGATATTGTTCCACCGGGATATGCGGAAGAAAAGTTTTTGCATCAATGTATACGGCATGTCCACCGGCGGGCTGCATAACGGGCACACCAGCGGCGATCAACTTATTGGTCAGGTATTCAATACTCCGTATCCTGTATTGCAGATAATGCTCTTCCATCACTTCCTGTAAACCGATGGCTATCGCTTCGAGGTCACGACCAGCCAATCCTCCATAAGTAGTGAACCCTTCAGTGATGATTAACAAATTGCGGCAGCGGATAGCCAGCTCAAGATCATTCATGGCCAGGAATCCGCCGATATTGGCAAAGGCATCTTTCTTCGCACTCATTGTGGCACCGTCTGCATAAGAGAAAATTTCATTAGCGATCTCTTTCACCGATTTATCCGCATAGCCTTCTTCTCTCAGTTTAATGAAGTAGGCATTTTCCGCAAAACGGCAGGCATCAATGAATAATGGGATCTTGAATTCGGTACAAACCTTCCTTACTTCTTTTATATTCTGCATGCTCACCGGCTGTCCGCCACCTGAGTTATTAGTAATCGTAATCATGATGAGAGGGATATTATCCGCTCCTTTCTCTATGATCGTTCTTCGCAATGCCGCCACATCTATATTTCCTTTAAAAGGAGCAGGTACCGTTGGGTATTTGCCTTCTTCACAAATCAGGTCAATACCCTCAGCGCCGGAAAATTCAATATTGGCCCTCGTGGTGTCAAATAAGGTGTTGCTGATAAAATATTTTCCCTTGCCACCTAAAACAGTGAAGATGATCTTCTCCGCTGCCCGTCCCTGGTGGGTAGGAATGATGTAAGAAAGCCCTGTGATGCTTCTTACTGATTCTTCAAATTTAAAAAAGCTGCTGCTGCCAGCATAAGATTCATCGCCCTGCATGATGCCGGCCCACTGGTTGCTGCTCATGGCGCTGGTACCACTGTCGGTAAGCAGATCGATGAGCACATCTTTGGCGTGGATGCGGAAAGGATTGTAGCAGGCTTTTTCTAAAATATCTTTTCGTTCTTCTTTTGTGGTAAAATAAATGGGTTCCACAGATTTGATGCGGAAGGGTTCAATGATCGTTTTCATACATAAGAGTTTAATCAGCTATTGCTAACTGATGTTGAAAAACAGGTTGAATGACAGGAAATGCCGGAGCGGCGATCAGGTAGGTCTGCGGATAATATTTTTCCAGATGTTCATAAAGAAATAAGCCTGCTCAAAAGTAGGAGGAGCAGGCTTAGCGAACTATGACTTTGGTCAATGACAATTATCAGGCGGCAAATTGTTTAAGGTGGTGATCAATGTGTTTCCAGCTGGCTTTGCTCCATTGTTCTTTGGTGAGCTTACCAAAAACCGGGTGCTTTTCATTGATCATATTGCTTTCAGTAAACCGGGTGATCATGTCCAGCAGCTTAGCCTTTTCTGTATCAAAGTTTTTAGCTTGCCCGGTCATCACAAAGGTTTTGTCGGTCGGCAGTCCTTGTTTCCAGGGTTTTTCATCGTACAGGTTTTTCTTGAATAAGGGCAGGATCAGTTTCATCAGCCAGTTTCCTTTTACCGTATGGGTGCCTAAAGCCACACCAATTGGCACCTGCAAATGGGCCAGCATTTGGGCTACATCCATTTTCCCCCATTGGCTCGGAGATTCGGGAGTTAGAGTATTGATACGCCTGATGATTTCCTGTTTAACGGATGCGTCAAATAAGTTTTTTATTTCCATGCTGGTTGATTGAAAAGAAAAGATCGGTATTTTCCGTGTAAAGATAAGGCTGGCAGCAAATCAGTATTATAGAGTGGAAAAAAAATCAGCAATATTGATAGTGGGAGTTGGGAATACCCTCCGAGGCGATGATGGTATTGGCGCTTATATCTGCAACACCATTGATAAGTTGGGTATTACTGGTGTCAGCATACTTGTTACCCAGCAACTGCAAACAGAACAAGCAGAAGAATTTCTATCGTATGACCATGTGGTCATCGCTGATGCTACTATTGGAAATGAGCCGGTCAAATTTCATCCATTAGGCAAAGAAGACCCGGGTCCGGTATCCACTTCTCATCATGTAAATGCAAATCTGTTGGCTTCACTCGTTGAGCAGCTGTATCAGCAGCCATTGCCCATCATGGTTTGTGCGGTAAGGGGTGAAAATTTTGAGATGAGTGAACAACTTTCCTCCACGGCAAAGCAAAATGCTGATAAGGCAATCAGCATTATTTGTAATTGGATAGGGAACGGTTGTCGTTAGAATCTTTCCAATCGCTTAATTACTTCTCCTGCTTTATTTTTTACTTCGATCACCATCGGCATTTGCCCAATGGCATGAGTGGAACAGGACAGGCAAGGATCATAACAACGGATAGTAGATTCCACCCGGTTCAGCATTCCTTCTTTAATGTCATCACCTTTCACATATTGTTTGGCCACTTCCAGCACGGAACGATTCATTGAAGGATTGTTCTGCCCGGTGGCGATCAGCAGGTTTACTTTAAGCAGCTTGCCTGTTTCGTCTGTCTTGTAATGGTGAAACAAAGTGCCTCTGGGCGCTTCAGAGCTTCCGATTCCTTCTTCATAGTTCCAGCGGCCATGATGCTGGATGTGCAGCGAAGTCACCTGCGGATCATTCAATATCCTTTCTGCATCTTCCACATCACTCAATGCTTCTATCAGGCGGGTATAGTGATAGTAAAATGCACTGTGCACCGGCTTGCCACCATTCAATTGCTTAAATAACTCAAACTCTTTTTGCGCCAGCGGTGTTCTCATCTTACTGCAAACATTCAACCTGGCCAATGGACCTACCCGGTAAAAACCTTTGTCAAAGCCAAATGGCTTATAATAAGGATACTTAAGGTAAGACCAGTTGACAGACCGTTCAGCGATAAATTCCAGGTATCGTTGTGGCGATAATTGATCCTGCAGGATAGTTCCATCCGCATCCATAAAGCGCAGCTTACCATCATAGAGTTCATGTTCACCATCCGGGCCAACAGTACCGAGGTATAAAGTAGGTGAAGTGGCAAATGATTCCACCATTTCGGAATTCTCTTCCTGGAATGTCTTGATGATACTGATGCCGATCTGAACTGTTTCAATCGCCTCAGGTATCCAGGCCAGCAAGGCCTGCCGGTTATCTTCCGTCAGCGGATAAGCCATACCGCCGGGAACAATACCCATGATGTGTATCTTCTTGCCGGTGATGCGTTCACTCAGTTCCTGGCCAAATTTCCTCAACCGAATTCCCCGAAGGGCTACATCAGGATATTTTTCTGCAATACCCAGTATGTTTCTTTTCGCAGGATCGCTATCATAGCCCAACAAGAAATCAGGAGAAGAAAGATGAAAGAATGACAAAGCATGGGAGGAAAGGTTCTGCCCGATATGCATCAGCCTGCGCAACAGGTTAGCGGTATAAGTTGGTTGAATGCCCTGTATCATCTCACAGGCTTTTACACTGGCCAGTGTATGACTGGTAGGACAGATGCCGCAGATGCGGGGAGTGATAGTTGGCATTTCAGTGTACATACGGCCTTCGCAGAATTTTTCAAAACCCCTGAATTCATTTACATGAAACAAGGCATCACTTACATTGCCATTATCATCGAGTTCAATCGTAATATTAGCATGGCCCTCAATCCTGGTAACAGGTGATATAAATATTCTTCTCTTATCCATATTTCAGTTTTTTGGCCTCGCTCAGATCAGGGAGGCGGTCATTGAGAAATTCGAACAACACATAGAAGATCGTATCTGCATTCGGCGGGCAACCCGGCAGCACAAAATCCACTTTCACCACTTCCTGAATTGGTACTACTTTATCATTCAGCTTTTGTAAGGATGGATGATTGGGTACTTGTCCTTCCGTATCATTACTGATGGCATTTACATAAGCTGTGTCAAACACTTCTTTCAACGGGAAATAATTCCGCATGCCGGTTACATTAGTCATTACCGCACAATCACCAAATGCAATCAATGTCTTAGCCTGTTTACGGATATGCAATATCTCCCGGAAATGCTCATCACTGGTGATGGCCCCTTCCACCAGTGCAATATCTACTTCCGGCATTTCTTTTCCATCCACGATCGGGCTTTTAACTATATCAGCCAGTTTCGCCACTTCGAGTATCCGTTCGTCAATATCCAGCAATGACATGTGACAACCCGAACATCCGCCGAGCCATACCGTTGCTAATTTTTTCTTGCTCATCTTTTTCTTTTATATTTTGCCAGCTGTATATCCCTGATCAGCTGCTGTTGCGTCGCACTCTTGTGCTGTAGTAATTCTATTCACCATTGACTATTCACTATTCCCCACCTCACAGCTTCATCTTCCTTTTCTCTACCAACTCATTAATTAGTTCCGGTTTCTTTTCCAATTGCCCTTGTACGATCGCCTTTGGCCAGATAGCGCCGGTGGGACAAGCATGCAAACATTTACCACACGATGTGCAAGTGATGGATTCTCCCCACGGTGTATTGAAATCAGAAATGATCCTTACCTGGTGGCCACGGTTCATCACATCCCAGTTGTGAGCACCTTCCACTTCGTTGCACACCCGTACACAGCGGGTACACATGATACAACGGTTATGATCTATCACATACCAGGGATGAGAAGTGTCAACCTCGCATTGCGGGAACAGATGCGGGTACCGGATATGATCCATGCCGACTTTGTAACCCAAATCCTGTAATTCGCATTTGCCATTTGCCACACATACGGCACATACATGGTTTCTTTCGGCAAACAATAACTCAGTGGTTATGCGTTGGTATTTTTTTATACGATCTGTATTGGTCTTTATTACCATATTGGCTGCTACTTTGGTGGTACAGGCTGATAGTAATCTGTTCACGCCTTCTATTTCCACCAGGCACAACCGGCAGGCGCCGATATCCAGTATTCCTTTCAGGTGGCACATCGTCAGTATCTCAATATCATTTTCCCTGCACACATCCAATATACTTTTACCCGGATCCACTTCCAGCTTCTTATCATCTATTATGATGGGTATTGTATTCATACTTTATTTCATTAAATCAATTGTTATTAATCATGCTTCACGATCCTGTTCTCATACTCCTGCCGGAAATGCCGCAACGTACTTAACAATGGGTTAGGAGCTGAGCCCCCCAGGCCGCACAGGCTTGTTTCTTTTACATACACCGCCAGTTCTTCCAGCCTGTCCAGGTCAATCTGTGTTGCTTTGTTATCACATATCTTT
>CAYUCU010000059.1:0-19626 GCA_964443345.1 uncultured Chitinophaga sp. | reverse complement strand
AATTTTATTCACCTGAGAACTGGCAAAGGAAATTTTTACCTTCACCTGGCCCCATTGGCTTTTAGTAATTATTTTTTATTGTATAAGAACAATATCCGGTATTTTGAAATGGCGCTGTCTGTAATTGATCCCGCAGTTACAAAAGTGGTTTGGGATGAATATTATATGAACAGGGGAGAGCGGAGGTATGACAATCGAAAGAAACAAGGCTGGTTTCGTGTATTGCTCCGTGACCCGGCATTCAGGGCTGCATTGCTTACTGCTATCTTTACGCTGCTCCTGTATATCTTACTGGAAATGCGCCGTAAGCAACGGTACATACCAGTGGTAACCAAACCCCGCAATGATTCATTGGAGTTTGTAAAAACCATCGGACGTTTATATTATGATAAAGGAGACCATAAAAACCTGAGCCGGAAAATGTCAGCATATTTTATGGAGCATGTTCGGACAAAATATAAACTAACCACAGGCAATATGGATGAGGATTTTATAACGGCCTTGCAGTATAAATCCGGTGTGCCTGATTATGAGATCAGAGGAGTGGTGTCATTCATAAAATACCTGGATGATGCACCGGAGGTCACGGAAATGCAGCTGACAGAGTTTTATAAACAATTGGAAACATTTTATCAGAAAGCATAACCTTATTCCCCGTCTTCTTTATAAATAGAAGCGGGGATACTTAAAAACAAATAGTATGGAAGAAGCAATTTTTCAGCCACGCACCGATCTTACTGCATTGAACGATGCCGTACTTTCTATCCGTAATGAAATAAAAAAAATAATCGTAGGCCAGGATGAAATGGTAAAGCTGATCATTGCGGCCCTGCTGGCAGACGGGCATGTACTGATTGAAGGAGTGCCCGGAGTGGCAAAAACCCTTACAGCCAAACTGGTGGCGAAAAGTGTAAATGCTGGTTTTTCCAGGATACAGTTCACTCCCGATCTGATGCCTTCCGATGTGCTGGGTACCCCGGTATTCAACCCCAAAGAAGCCAGTTTTGAATTTAAAAAAGGCCCGGTGTTCAGCAATTTAATATTGGTGGATGAGATCAACAGGGCCCCGGCAAAAACCCAATCTGCATTGCTGGAGATCATGGAGGAGCGGCAGGCAACTGTGGATGGAAGGACCTATGCAATGCCATCACCATTCATGGTATTAGCCACACAAAATCCGGTAGAGCAGGAAGGTACATACCGCTTGCCGGAAGCACAACTGGACCGTTTCCTGTTCAAGATCATTGTGCCCTACCCAAATGAAACAGAAGAAGCGGCAATGCTCAGCCAGTTTCACAGTATGGGCAATACCACAGCGATGGATATGGTAAAGCCTGCCTTGCAGGCAGAACAGGTGGTAGCCTTGCGGCGGCAAATAAAAACGCAGATCATTGAAGAAAAATTATTGCAGTTCATTGCTAAGCTGATCCATAACACCCGAAACCATAAATCCATTTATCTCGGCGCATCACCCAGGGCATCACTGGCCATCATGAATGCTGCTAAAGCCATGGCTGCCATGCAGGGCCGTGATTTTGTAACACCGGAAGATATACTCGGCATTGTGCCGGCAGTACTTCGTCATCGTATCATCCTGTCGCCGGATAAAGAAATGGAAGGAATAACAGAAGACGATGTGATAAGGCAGATCATTCAGGGAATGGATGTTCCAAGGTAATAGGATGAAGCCGGGGCTAAAATGTATAAGCTCTATGAAAACTGGAGAAAACTATAAACTATAATGAATTTCCATTCGGACTTCTGACTTCAGACCTCCGACTTCCTACTATGATCAGATCCTTCTACTTGAACAACATCGTGTACTACATCGCCGGTTCGGCGGCTGTGGTATTTGTGTTGAGTTATTTTGAGCCGGGCTTTTTTCGGATAGGTGGTTTGATTTTATTGCTGCTGGGCATTGCAATTGGGGTAGACGCATTACTGGTCTTCAGTAAAAAAAAGGGTATCAGGGCAGAACGGGATGTAACAGACCGTTTCAGCATCGGCGATCCGAATAAAGTAAAAATATATATTGATAACACCTACGGGTTTCCCATACACACCAGTATTATAGATGAATTGCCGGTTCAGTTCCAGGAACGGAAATGGATCCGTAAAGCAGTGATCGGGCGGAATGAAAAGTACACATTAGAATATTTCCTTACACCTACTTCAAGAGGCGAGTTTATTTTTCACGATATTAATGTGTATGTGCAGGCGCCTCTGAAACTTGTTAAACGCCGCTTTATTTTTCCCGCAAAACATATGGTGAAAGTGTATCCGTCGTACATACAGATGCGCCGGTACCAGTTGCTGGCTGTAAGTAACCGCTTGCAGGAAGCCGGGGTGAAGAAGATCCGTAAGATCGGGCATAGCCTGGAATTTGAGCAGATCAAAGAATATGTAATAGGGGATGATTACCGCACTATCAACTGGAAAGCCACAGCAAGAAAGAGCGGCCTGATGGTAAATAATTATACTGATGAAAGAAGCCAGCAGATCTATTGCCTTATCAATAAAGGAAGAGTGATGAAAATGCCTTTTAACGGCCTCACTTTGCTCGATCATGCTGTGAATGCTTCACTGGTACTTTCTAATGTGGCTTTGGTAAAGCAGGACAAAGCCGGCCTTATTACTTTTGAAAAAAACCTGGACACTTTTCTCACAGCGGATAAAAAGACGACACAGATGAACCTGATCCTGGAAACATTATACCGGCAAAGGACGGATTTCCTCGAATCAGATTTTGAAAAATTGTTTTCGGTGATACGAAACAGGGTGACCAACCGCAGCCTGCTGGTACTGTTTACCAATTTTGAATCAATGGAAAGCCTGCAACGGGAAATGGCGGCTCTTAAAAAGATAGCAAAGTATCATTTGCTGCTTGTCGTATTCTTTGAAAATACAGAAATGAAGACACTGGTAGAAAAAAAGGCTTCCTCCATGGAAGAGATTTATATCAAGACCATCGCCGAGAAATTTGCTTTTGAAAAACGCCTGATGGTAAAAGAACTGCACAAAAATGGTATTCCTTCTATTCTTACTACGCCGGAAAACCTGACGGTGAACACCATAAACAAATACCTGGAATTGAAAACAAGAATGTCGATCTAAGTACGAGGTAAGAAGTAAGAAGTACGAGGTAAGAAGGCTTACATTTGCTGCCATGAATTATACCAAAACAGCTTTTGAGGAAGGAGTAATGTTATTGATCGATAAGCCTTTTCGCTGGACATCATTTGATGTGATCGGGAAGATCAGAAAGCTTATACGGGTCAGGAAAGTGGGGCATGCAGGCACACTCGACCCGCTTGCTACCGGTCTGTTGATCGTTTGCACCGGCAAATTCACTAAGCGTATCAGCGAATTCATGGCACAGGAAAAAGAATACACCGGCACCTTTACTTTGGGTGCCACCACACCAACCTACGACCTGGAAAGCGAACCGGAAAATTTTAAACCGTTAGATACTGTCACAGAAGAACAAGTAAAAGCTGCTACGCAACCATTCACCGGTGAGATACAACAAATACCACCAGCACATTCAGCTATAAAAGTAGATGGCAAAAGAGTGTATGAACTGGCAAGGCAGGGCAGGGAGGTAAAACTGGAGCCCCGCAAAGTAACGATCAAAGAATTTGAGATCACAGCAATCGAAATGCCGGTAGTTCATTTCAGGGTGGTTTGTTCTACCGGTACCTACATCAGGAGCCTGGCATTTGATTTTGGTAATGAACTGGGTTGTGGTGCGTATCTCAGCAATCTTTGCCGCACCCGCATTGGTACTTTCTTATTGAAAGATGCCATGACGATGGAAGCATTTGCAACAGCAACAGAAAAATTGTGATGTTCAGCTAAAGAATAAACGGGTAGCTGATGCCTAACTGGAAACGGCTTCCCTGGAAGAAATCCTTATCAACATAGCCAAACCATTTGTTTTGTAAGTACTGTTTATCCGGGGAAGGACTGGGGTCTTTTACTTTATGTGAGGCATCAAGACGTACAACAAAAAAACTGAAGTCAAAACGGAAGCCAATGCCGGTACCGATGGCCAGGTCTTTTGCCAGGTTATTGAATTTAAATAAAACCGGATTGCCGGGCAGAATGTCAGGGCTTTGTTTGATATACCAGATATTGCCAATGTCTGTAAACAAAGCGCCGTTTATTTTTACACCGGAAACATTAGCCAGCGGAAACCGCAATTCAATATTCCCTTCCAGTTGCATATCACCATACCTGTCTGGCTGACCGGCGGTACCAAACCCGGCCACCAGGGAGCCGGGACCGAGTTTTCTCAATCCCCATGCCCGCATACTGTTAGGTCCACCGGCAAAATACTGGCGGAAAAAAGGAAGGTTGAACCGGTTATTGGGATTCACCGTTGAATTGAATTCGTAACCCACACCTGCAAACAACCGAAACACCAGGGCTGATTTATTAAAAGAGATCTTCCGGACAAACTCTGCATCCAGTTTGATAAAACGGTAAAGATTGTCATCAAAGAAATCATTTCTTACAATACCCGGGAAACCGGACAATTCGCCGTTAAGCTTCAGGTTATTTACATTTTTGTTTTTACCACCGGTAGTACTGGCATTAACGATAATGGAAGCGATCAACCCGTCATTAAATACCCTTCTCAACGAAGGATTGTTAGCAAAAATGTCCAGTAGCTTTTGTTTCGCCGTAAGCGCTGAATATTCAATATTGGGCCATCTTACAGAAAGCGGCCATTTACCCAACTGGAATTCATAACCCCAGGACCCGTTTAATGAATTAAGGTTGTAAAGCTCCCGCCGTTCCGTAATAGAACCATTCAGTGAAAGGATGGTGCGAACATTATTCCGGTATTTCGGATTGATCAGCCTTTTAATACCAATCGCTCTTGGAAAGGAAATGGTGTGACTGATGCTGATCTGTTTGGTTTGTAAAAATTTAATATCGGTAGCGGTGTCACGTCCTGTTTCAATACCAAACCGGATATTAGTACTTGACTGGTTAGCCGCCCGGGCAAAATTTCTGTTGAGTAATCCAAGATTTACAGCAATACCAAAGAGGTTGCCCGAAAAAGCAGTTTGGTTACGGCTTCCTTCGAGGTTTGCTGAAATAGAATATTTTTTGGCAGGAGTGAGGCGGATCACAAAATCAGCAGTGTCCTGTCCGGGTCGGGCTATTTGTTCAATGTTTGTCAGCCGCCAGGCGCCCAGTGAATTAAAGCGATTTATGGTGCGGTAATAATTTCGCTGGTCATAGAGATCGCCACGGTGCAGGTAAATATTTTGTGGGAAAATTCTCGGCTTGAATGTGTTTTGAAATGAAATGATGTTCAACCCTTGTACCTGTTGCTCTTTTCGTTTCAACCGGGAGGTATCAAGCGTATAATCCGGGTAGATGCTGATAGCGCCTACAAAATACTTTCTTAGTTTATTGCTGTCTGTACCGGGCTTTAGTCTGATCTCAAGGTTAGCTTTTGGATTATCTTTTCGTTCTCTTATTTTCCGGAGTATCTCCAGTTGCTCAAAAGGATCTGTCGTGGGGCGTATGAGGTCAATATCCAGTGTGTCCCATAAGCCATACAGGTCTTCCCGGCCAAACCGCATATAACCATTGTTCCGGTACAGGTTCACTAAGCGGTCCAGTTCAACAGAAATATTGGTTTTGGCAAAAGGCCCGCCTTTTTTTACAACCGCATCTTTTTGATTGGCCACGGCAAGTTGCTGGAGTTCCTGCTTTTTAATATTATAAGCGAAGGAATCGATGGTAACCTGTTTGCCCGGGGTGACACTAAACGTGACCGTGGTACGATATTGCTGTCCTCTTGATGAATCAACGGCCGCCTTGTAAGTAATGGTATCTTTAAAATAACCAAGTGATACCAGGAGTGCCCGCATAAAGAGCTTTGATCGTTCTGCACTGCTGCTGTCATAGACCGGCGGATTTTTCATCACACTCCAAAACACTTTTGAAACGGACCGGGACCGCATGCTGTCATCGAGCTGACTCTTCAACCGGGATTTCAGCAATTCTGCAGAATCGTTTGAAAAGTTGCCATTTAACTGGATATTTGTTTGATAAACAAAAGGCTTTCCCGTAGGATATTTCTTAACAAAAACGGGAGTCTTGCAGGAAAACAGCAGCAGGCTAATCACAATAGTAATGACTACTTTAGGAAAGTTCGTGTAATTAAAAGGTTGGCCTGCAGACATAAATTAATAAACACCGGAATATGCTTTCTAAACCGAAGGTCAAATATATCCAAACTTTAGGCCAGAAAAAATTCAGACAGGAAGAAAGGCTCTTTATTGCCGAAGGTCCCAAACTGGTAAAAGAATTACTGGAAGCAAAAAATACTTCTGTAACGGAAGTGTATGCATTGCCCGACTGGATAAATGAACAGAAAAACCTGCTGGATGGAGTGACCTGTATTGAAATAACCCCGGCAGATTTAGAAAGAATTTCACAACTCACCACACCTAATAAAGTGCTGGCACTGGTAAAACAATTTGACAATACACCGGCAGCTGCAGCAAAAGGAATGATCACCCTTGCATTGGATAATATCCAGGACCCGGGCAACCTGGGTACTATTGTCCGCATTGCAGATTGGTTTGGCATCAGCCAGGTTGTTTGCACGGATGATACGGCTGATATCTATAATCCCAAGGTAGTGCAATCCACTATGGGGAGTATTGCCCGGGTACGGGTTGGCTATACCCATCTTGCTCAATGGCTGAAAGAACAGACGGGTATGAAAATTTATGCCACCACACTGGATGGTCAGGATATACGTTCTATGAAAAAAATAGAAGAAGGAATAGTAGTTATCGGGAATGAAGCAAAAGGGATCAGTCCGGAAATACTGCAACTTGCAACGGAGATGATAAGCATTCCTAAGAAAGGAGATGCCGAGTCGTTGAATGCAGCAGTGGCAACAGGAATTATTGTATCACACCTTACCTGAAATGAATGGCTTTTACCGGGTATATCCTTTTTACAATAAAAGAAGGGATCATCAGTACTAAAAAGCAAATTACAAGTGTGCCCAAACAAATAACACCCACCTGCCACCACACGATCTTTACGGCAGCCGTATCCATATAATAAGCATCTTCCGGCAGTTTGATAAAACCGGTGGCTTCCTGCAGCCACAAAACGCCCAGCCCGAGTGCGGTGCCAATTACGATACCGGTAATGGTGATGATAGCCGCATGCTGAAGAAATATTTTTTGTACTGTCCAGTCAGAAGCGCCCAGTGCTTTTAAAACGCCTATCATCCGGATCCTTTCCAGCACTAAAATGATGAGGCAGGTGATCAGGTTGATCAGGGCTACTATTACCATAAAGCCGATGAGCACATTTCGGGTCACGTCCTGCATTTTCAGCCAGTCAAATATATTGGGAGAAATATTCCTGGCACTGATCGTATCCCAGGTGTCCGGAAAATTATCCAGCTCATAGAGCTCTTTTGCTGTTTCTTCGATTTTGGTATAGTCACTCAAAAAGATCTCATAGCCTCCCACTTCGTTCTGATTCCAGTTATTGAGCCGTTGAATCAGTTTTATATCACCAATGGCAAAGAGCTTGTCGTATTCTTCAATGCCCGTTTTGTAGATACCGGCAATTACTATTTTTCTTGGTCTTGGTTCTTCACCTTGCTGTATAAAGTAAATGATGATGCTGTCGTTTACATGCAGGCCCATGCGGGAAGAAGTATAAGCAGAGATCAGTATCTCTTTACTGTAAGTACTGTCGGAATACTTTATGGGTCTTCCTTCTTTAATAAAGCGTTTCAGATGATTGATATCATAGGAACTGTCCAATCCTTTTACCAGAACTCCTTCTATTTCATCTTTCGACTTTAGTATGGCATATTTCGTGGCAAAAGAGTGGATGCTTATCACTTCGGGATGCTGGCGAATGCTTTGTACCAGCGAATCATTAGTAATGATCGGCGTTTCTTCTGAAATGATGGCTTTATCCGGTTGCTTTTCCTGCACCCTTATATGGCCCCAGAAATTGAATATCTTCTGACTTACGGTTTCCTGGAAACCATTTGCAAAAGATAAAGTAATGATCATTACTGCCACACTGATAATAGTGGCTACAGTACTCAGCCGGATAATAAAACGGGAGAACGATTTTTGTTTTTCCGGGCTACCGGAAGGGTGTTGCGGGCCGGCTCCACCCCGCAGCTTTCTGCGGCCAGATGGATTAAATGCAATGCGGTTTGCTATAAAGCCTGCAACCTTCAAATTAGTTTGTTTGTCTTTGGTCAAAATTAAGCTGCTTATAAGATTTATCCGCTTTTTTAATTTATTTTACTTTGTCCTGCGTAGTTTTAACGAAACGGTGAGTCATTACGAATACTAATATTACCTGACCTTTCAAATGAAAAAAAATCTGACATCCTTTTTCTTATTACTGGTACTGGCGGCAAACGCCCAGGTAGCCGATCATATTTATAAACCCAATATTCATTCGGTCAAGCTTCACCGGTCCGGCGATGTGTACAGCTACCCGGTTTTAACATTGAGTGGCAATGAGCAACTGGAACTTCACTTTGATGATATGGATGCCGATGTCAAGTACTACTATTACAGTTTTCAGCTTTGTAATGCCGACTGGACCCCCGCTAATTTGCAAACATTTGATTATATCCGTGGCTTTCAGAGCAATCGTATTTCCAATTACCGCAGTTCGTCTGTAGCGCAGATCCGGTACACCCACTACCAGGCATTTTTACCCGAACGGAACTCAGCACCTGTAAAAGGCGGTAATTACCTGCTTAAAGTCTTTTTAAACGATGACACTTCGAAATTGGTCTTCACTAAACGTTTTCTCGTTGTCAATCCCAAAACGGTGGTATCTGCACAGGTGATGCAGCCGTTCAATGGGAATTTCTTTCAAACACATCAGCGGGTGCAGGTGTCGGTAAGCACTGCAGCAGGCCAGATATCTACCTTTTCTCCACAGGATCTCAAAGTAGTCGTGGTTCAGAATAATATCTGGAACGGCGCTTCTGTCATTGACCGGCCTACCATATTCCGCGGCAATTATTATGAGTACAGCGATGAAGAGTACACCACCTTTGCTGCTGGTAAAGAGTGGCGCTGGATCGATCTTCGAAGCCTGCGGCTGATGAGTGACCGGATGGTAAAACTGGAGGACAGTGATTCCAGCGACCGTATTGATGTGTATGTGAAGCCCGATGGCGAACGCCGGCAGCAGGTATATGTCTATTACAGGGATTTGAATGGCATTTATACCGTCGAGAACAGGGACAATTCTAATCCCTACTGGCAAAGCGATTATGCCTGGACCCATTTTACTTATATACCACCGGGCAACAGGGCTTATGAAGGTAAGAGTGTATATGTGTTTGGTGAATTGACGAATTACGAACAAAATGATGAGTCCCGGATGATCTTTAATGTGGAGAAAGGAATTTATGAAAAGGAATTATACCTGAAGCAGGGTTTCTATAATTATTCTTATGTGACCCTTACCGATAAAAAGCAGGCAGGCGTACAGCCTTCATTAGAAAACACAGAAGGCAACTACTGGGGAACAGAAAACGGGTATATGGTGATGGTGTATTTCCGTCCGTTTGGTGCCAGGGCAGATGAACTGGTAGGATTTGCAAGGGTGAATTCTGCGTTTCAGCGCTGATTATTTTTTACCAGGTAAGTGTAAGTACTACCTGTATGGCTTGAAGGCTTTCCACTTTGCAACAGCCGCTCTGGCAACAAATTTCAAACCTTCAATATGCCTTCACACCCTTATCTTTGCGCCGGCAGGTCTTACACGACCAGCTCCTGCTGAACCCTCCCAGGGCCGGAAGGCAGCAAGAGTAGGTGGTTGAGCGGTGCGATGTAATAAGCCTGCCATTTTTTTTATTTAAGATTGAAGAAGGATTATTGAATATTGTAACCACTTCCGTTTTAAATACTCCTCTATGAATCCGCTTTTGCTACAAAAACGATTAAAAGACTTTGCTTACCGGATAGTGCCTCTTTGTGAGTCTTTGCCTGCCAAAAAAGTTTCTAAAGTAGTAGAAGGGCAGTTGTTACGATCGGCTTTTTCTGCGGCCGCCAACTACCGGGCAGCTTGTAAGGGACAATCAAAGAAGGCATTCTCTTCCAAACTGAGTATCGCCTTTGAAGAAATAGATGAGTCGTTGTTTTGGCTGGAGGTCATCCAGGATATGAAGTTGCTGAAGGAAAGCAAGCTTGCCTTAATAATAAAAGAGGCTGACGAATTAACAAGGATACTGGCAGCATCCAGGAAGACGACCCAGACAAAACTGGGGAAACCCAATATTCAATCTTAAATATTCAATCTTAAATCTAAAATAGTTATGAAATTTTTCGTAGACACGGCTAATTTGGCCCAAATCAAAGAAGCCAACGAACTGGGAATATTAGACGGTGTTACTACCAACCCTTCATTGATGGCTAAAGAAGGTATTAAAGGTGAAGCGGCTATTATGAACCATTACAAAACCATTTGTGAAATGGTGGATGGTGACATTAGTGCTGAAGTGATCGCAACCGACTTTGCCGGCATTGTGGAAGAAGGAAAAAAACTGGCAGCGATTCACCCAAATATTGTGGTGAAAGTTCCGATGATCAAAGATGGTATCAAAGCCATCAAATGGTTTACGGATAATGGTATCAGGACCAACTGTACACTGGTATTCTCTGCCGGGCAGGCCATACTGGCTGCAAAAGCAGGCGCTACCTACTTATCTCCTTTTATCGGCCGTATTGATGATAGTAACTGGGATGGTATTGAACTGATCGCACAAATTTCCCATATTTATTCTGTACAGGGTTTTAAAACCGAGATACTGGCAGCTTCTATCCGTAATGCCCTGCATATTGTTCGTTGTGCTGAAGCGGGTGCTGATGTTTGTACCTGTCCGCTGGATTCCATTCTTGGTTTGCTGAAGCATCCGCTTACAGATATTGGCCTGGCCAAATTCCTGGAGGATGCTAAAAAAACTGTATAAACTGTTTGAAATAAAAAAGGAAACCCCTCGGTTCGGTGAGGGGTTTTTTGTTATCCTTTCGTTTTTGATTTTTTGGGTGTGGGGTTGTTCATTATTTGGTCCCTTGTGGGCAGATCGCCATCGGGTTTTGTTTTGATCCAGATCGTTTTTTCTATTACTACAAAGGGATTTGATTTTAGCGAAGCCCTGATGGTCACTTTTTCTTCTTTAAAATCTGCCGGAATGATCAGTTCATTTCCCTGGAAGGCTGCTTCATTGCAGGTAAACTGAATTTCTTTGGCTGTCAGCGGCATCCAGCGGCCATTCGAGAGTTTACCATCTACATTAATATAATTATGTTGTCCTTTCTTCAGGCTGTCTGTATAGAGGTGGAAATAAATACTGTCCACTTTCTGGGCCCGCAGGCCGGAAAACAAGGCAAGTAAAACGAAGAGGAGTAAATATTTTTTCATAATGATAAACAAAAGTCGCAAATTCCCCGGAAAGGGTTGTGCATCCCTGGGCTTTCCCATTCTTTTAACGTTCTGGGGCATTCAGGATATTTTCCCCCGCCGGTTAATGGCAACAATTCCGGCCCCAACCGATATGATAGCGGCCAATACGAATAAAGAGTTAACCCCCACCTTTGCATACCCCAGTTTGCCCGCATCCACAAAAGGGTAGGGATACCAGTTGTCAATAGTTCCTCTTATCAATGAATATCCCAGGTACAAAGCCGGAAAAATAAGCCAGGGTAGAATGTTTTTCCAGTGCAATGTTTGTTTTGGGATAAAGAAGATCCAGTAAAGAACATACAGCAGGGGAATGATGACATGCAATAAGTTGTCTGCCACTAATTGCCATCCGGTGGGTTCCCAGATATTTCGAAGTACCAGGTTGTACACCAGCCCCACAATAAAAATGTATACTGCAATGGCTGAAGTTACAATGGGTGCCGAAAAGAAAGATCCTAAAGCGGAACCTGGTAATACCAGCGAACTGGTAAGACTGACCGCTACGAGTAAGTTGGAAAGAATAGTGAAATAGCTAAAAAAATTGATAACTGTCTTCAGGGCAGTGAATCCCGTAGTTGGGGTAGTGCCTAATGACAGCTTTAGTTGTAATACAAGGGCGAACCAGGTGATGCCGGCAAGTACGCCCATTATAATTTTGCCGCCAGGTGAAGAACTGCTTTTCATAGTTTGAATATATCGGATGATTCGGTTTTATTAACAACTTTATCAGCAATAACCTGTTTTGCTGTTTCTTAGTATCATAAATTGTTGCTCCTAATTTACACAAAAGTTGCCGTAAATTACAAGGATGACGAATAAACGGGAAAAAATATCGCTGTATATCATGGCGGCTTTTTATGTCATAGCAGGGGTTAATCATTTTATGACCCCGGAATTTTATAAAAAAATAATGCCGCCCTTGTTGCCCTGGCATTTGTCTCTTATACATATCAGCGGAATTTTTGAAATAGCGTTAGGGTTGCTATTATTAGCTAAGCAAACCCGCCGGATGGCTGCATGGGGTATCATTGCTTTGTTAGTGGCGGTATTTCCGGCCAATGTACAGATGATGCTGAATTATCAGCGGGAACAAAACTCTTACTTGTGGATGGCAGTTCTCAGATTGCCGTTGCAAATAGTACTGATATTATGGGCTTACCAGTTTACCAGGAATCGCAGGAATAAAGGATGATAAGTTTATTTCTTTTTCAGTTCAAGAAGAATGGTCTTCTCCCTGGCTATCTCATTGCATATCGCTTTCCCGGAAGTATTATCGCTGATGATATAAATAATGCCTGTAGCATCTACTGTAATACCTTCAAGGTTCATACTGTAATCATCATTTTTATACATATTGGAAACCTCTGTAAAATTTTCCACCGGAACGTTTCTGAGGGTTTCAGCAGCAATAGTACCGTTTGAATCAATATCAATCGATTCAAGAAACTGTTGTCTCAATTTCCCTTTTGAATAGGACTTCAGGCAGATCAGGCGGTTGTTCTCTGCATCCACACAAATATCAGAATAACGCCACTGCGGATTTTCGAGCGGTAATTCAATAGTGGACTCATATTTAAGTATGATCGGACTATCTTCATTCCCGGGTTCAATACTGTAAGTAAATATTTGGGAGCGGCTCATGTCCTCATTCCTTTCCCGGAGAATATAGAACTTATTATTCTTTTCATTAGCAGCAATTCCTTCTGCACCGTCACCGCTTTTTGATTTGGGTGGAAGTGGTACCGTGGTTTGCACCTGCTTCAATTCGCTGGTAGCCGGATTTACCTCATAAACGGCAGCAATATTTTCCGACACCAGGTATAATTTTCCTTTGTATGAAGTGAGGCCCTCCATTTCAAAATCCTGGGGAACCTGGATATCTATAGTGTTGGTGATAGTCTTTGAAGCCGGGTCGAAAGCAAAAATGGCAGGACAGCGTTCAGAAGCAAAATATAATTTCCCGTCAAGGAATTTCATGCCCGATATGCAGACCTGGTTATTCATACTTTCCGGCAAGGCCACATTATTGATGCCGTATAAGGGTGCCATAGGAGGCTGGGCTGCCGCAAAAAAAATACAAAAGGTGAATAGGGTGGAAAAAACAATTGTCCGCATACTTTAGGGTTTTATCAGGCACCTGGTTTATTACCGTTCCTGGTGGTTGTTTTGACGAGGGATAAAGATAAAAGGTTGGCGTTATATAATAAAGCAAAACTTGTAAACCTCTATTTTGAAGAGGATTCCACAAGGTCCCAGTAATTTCCATACAGGTCGGCAAATACAGCTACTGTACCGTATGGTTCTGTAACAGGTTCACGGATGATCCGGATATTATTATTCAGCAATTGCTGATAATCCCGCTGGAAATCATCTGTATGAAGAAA
The DNA here is from genome assembly GCA_964443345.1 of uncultured Chitinophaga sp. Classification (GTDB taxonomy): domain Bacteria; phylum Bacteroidota; class Bacteroidia; order Chitinophagales; family Chitinophagaceae; genus JJ008. The sequence goes on along the minus strand of CAYUCU010000059.1, from coordinate 5,737 downwards.
AAAGGCCACTCTGCCCCCGGTCTGATTGCCCATTCTTGATCGTTGTTCTTCGGTGGCAGCTTTGGCAAGCAATAACTGGCAACCATCTGAACCGGGTGGTGCCACCAATACCCATCTTTTGGTTTCTGAAAGAGGTGTATCTTCTACTAATCTGAAATTCAGCTTTTGCGTATAAAATGCAATGGCTTCATCATAATCGTGAACTACAAGGGTGATATGAGCAATACGTTGATGCAGGTTTGTGTGTATGATCAGTGAATATTCTTTTTTGTCTTTATCCATTCTTTATAAGTGATGACACCCAATTCGGGACGGGCGTCACCGTCCAGCACCGCAATGAATTCGAGTACATTGCCGTCAGGGTCATTAAAGTAGATGGCAATGGCCGGCATCCAGGCAAATACCATCGGCTCTTCCTTGCCATCTTTCAGAAAATTATAGGGCTTTAGATTCCCTTCCTTTAAATAAGCGACAGCATCATTCAAAATAAAATCGGCATCACAGCGAAAAGCGAAATGCCGGGCTTGCAATTCGTCTTTTGGTTTTTCCCACACACCCAACATGTATTCTTTGGGTTTTCCGATCCAGAAGAAGGCGATCCGTCTTCCTTCTTCCAGGTGTGCCAATTGTAAACCCAATACATTTTTATAGAAATCAACAGACCTTTCTAGTGATGCCACAGAAATATGTGTTTCGTACAGTCCTTTGATCATTTTTTAAAACCCTTTTTTTACATCCGGTTTTTCATTCGCTACGGGATTCTTTACATATTTTTCCAGCCAGTTGAATTGCTCTGCCAGCATATGCAGGATGTTTTCCCGGCCCTGGTAACCATGACTTTCATATGGCAGGCTGACAAATTTAGCAGTACCACCATTTCCTTTTATCGCATTGAACATACGTTCACTTTGAATGGGGAAGGTACCCGTGTTATTATCCATATCACCATGTACCAGCAGTATAGGCGTTTTGATCTGGTGTGCATAGTTAAACGGACTCATTTCATTATAGAGTTGAGTGGCCTCCCAGTAGTTTCGGTCCTCGTTTTGAAAACCGAAAGGGGTAAGTGAACGGTTATAAGCACCGCTTCTTGCAATACCGGCTTTGAAAAGTTTGGTATGGGCCAGCAGGTTGGCTGTCATAAAGGCACCATAACTATGGCCGCCCACAGCTACCCGGTTCTTATCTCCTACGCCCATTGAATCCAGTACGTTAATAGCTGCTTCTGCATTCATGGTCAGCTGCTCGATGAAGTTGTCATTCGGTTTGCGGTCTTTATTTGTAGCCACGATCGGCATCTCCGCATTATTCAGTACAGCATATCCCTGCGTTACATAATATACCGGTGACCCCCAATTGAGTAAGGTGAATTTATGCTCACTACCCCGTATCTGTGCGGCATCGGCGGCAGAGTTATATTCTGCAGGATACGCCCAGATGAATACCGGAAGTTTACCATCTCTTTTGGCATCATATCCTTTGGGTAAATACAGATCGCCGGTTAGATCAACGCCATCAGCCCTTTTATATTTTATTTTTTCTTTTACCACACCATCCAATTGTTGGTATGGATTCGTAAAATAAGTGAGCTGCCTGTCGGCAATACGAAGCTTCAGGTTTTTTATCCAAAAATTGGGAACTTCTTTTTCACTTTGTCTTTCCGTAAGCAATTGCAGTTTGCCCGCATCTAATACAGCAGTAACGGTTTCAAACCATCCTTCGGCACAGCGCCAGAGAGTGTCTGCTTTTTTTGTATGAATATCATATGATAGTAAAAAAGGAAGATCGCCTTTGGGAGAACTACCGGCGGGATTATTTAATAATATCTTATTGCCATTGTCAATCAGTTGCAATACGGCCCTTCCGTACTGGTTGGTTGTTGTTACAGGGAAACCGGGATTGCCATAAGCATCTGTTGTATTTCGGCTGATGAGTTTTTCCAGGTCTTCGGTTATGGAATTGAACCGGTCATATTGTGTGAGCTGTTTGCCTGTCAATCCTTCAGAAACGATCGCTACATTTGCATCACCCCAAATAGTGCCGCGGTACCGCATTTTTGTTTTAAACAATAGTTTCGCAACACCGGTAAATGGTGCCGGTAATGCATATACAGCATCATGATATTCCACATTCTTTTTTATTAACCCGCTGTCTAACGGCAGGCACCACACAGCCGTAGCCGGTTCATCATCTTTCCATTCAAATGCACGGGGAGCAAAGAGCACATTATCATTGCCGCCTGGTGCAGTTTCACTGGAAGGTATATCGGCCAGTTGCTTTACCGGTTTACCATTCATGTCTGTGATGATATAAGTGGAGGGAAATCCCCCCGCAGGTACCGTGTAAGAGAATGGTTTCTTAAGCGTTCGTATCAGCAGAAATTTTTTGTCAGGAGAAATATCAATACTGTTGTACAATGCCGGCTGCCCGATCTTAGATTCCGTACCATTTACATTTTTTATCAATTGAGTAGTTGCATAAAACTCAAACAACTGTTCATCATAAGGGCTTTTGATCAGGTCCTGGAAAGTGGGCCGGGGAGTGGCTTTACCATAATTTTCCTGTATCGTGGGGCCTTTGGGCACTGCCGGTTTGGGTGGTGCTGCAGAGGCCGGTTTTAATGCAGCACGATATAAAAGGGTGTTATCATCAAACCAGTTATAATTTCCTGTAAGGATGTTCAATGCGGTCTTATTAACTTTTACCGCCTTTTGTGTAGCTACATCTATCACATAAAGGTCGACCCGGCCGGGAGTGGTATGTGTAAAAGCGATCTTTTTGTTAGAAGGGCTCCACCGGATATTATTGGCAAAAAGAGGGGCCGGCAGACCGGTTATTTTAAGGTCTTTGCCCGAGGCAATTTGGCGAAGTACCAGGCCATTGATAAATGTTTGACGACTTGGTGCGTAGTTGGAAGGATTGATCCGCAGCCCGGCGATCTTCAATTCAGGTCTTGCCAGTTCTTCCACTGATGGATAACTGCTGCTTTCCAGGAAGAGCATCCATTCCGCTTTGTCATCCACACTTACACTGGGTGATTTTTTAACCAGCAGCATATCTGCAATATCTTTCGGCGGCATTTTATACGAGCCATCATCTTGTGCAGCAAGTGGGTGGAGAAGAGTACATACTGAAAGGAGGGTTATTAAAATTTTAGGAAGCATTTTAGGAAGTTTTTCTGTTTACAAGTTAGGGTAGTAATAGTGGATGGCAAAACCGCCCCCGGAAAATCTTTGATTTATTACCCGGAAAAAAGAAATTTGCAATTGTCTGATTTGCTTCTATATTTGTGACAGAATGAAAAAGCAATTTAACAATACATGGTGGTGGCATACAACTCTAAGGGGTCTGTAATGTCAACACTGTATTTGTTTTACAATATTCAGGCCCCGACAGTGTTCGGGGCTTTTTCTTGCCCGCCGTAGCATTAGCGAAGGAGGGATTGCTGATTAATTAGTAAAGAATTTATGCGGAAAATAGAAATAAATACAACTTGTAAAAGGATGCTGGCCGATGTGTTTACCCCGGTGGGCATCTATCTGCGCCTCCGGGACCGGTTCCGGGATACCATACTGCTGGAAAGTACGGATCACCATTCGTCTGAGAACAGCTATTCATTTATTTGTATCAATGCGATAGCAGGAATGGAAATAACATCCAAAGAAAGTGTGGAGTTCAAACTGCCCGGAAGAAACCCGGAAAAGATCGTTTTGAAAGATAAGAATGAAGTGCCGCAACTCCTCTGGGATTTCATGCAAAAATTTGAAATAGCGAAAAGCGAATCCAAAGAAGCGAAGTTTGCCCAGGGTTTATTTGGTTACACAACGTATGATGCGGTACAGTTCTTCGATACTGTAAAGCTTACGACTCACCACCTGTCTGCTCGGCTTCGCATAGCTTCAGCGGAGCAAGGCCGACAGGCAGCCTCTCAATCCCCGCCTCCCATCCCCCTGATGCGATACAGGTTATACCAGTACGTAATTGCCATCAATCATTTTAAAGATGAACTGTTCATTTGTGAGAATAAAATGACAGGAATTGAAAGTGACATTGCTGTAGTGGAATCACTGATACAAAATAAAGATGTACCGGTTTATCCTTTTAGTACCAAAGGAGACGAAAGCTCCAACATGAGCGGTGAGGAATATAAAGAAATGGTGCAAAAAGGAATTGCCAGTTGCCACCGCGGCGATGTATTCCAGATCGTATTAAGCAGAAGGTTTCAGCAAAAATTTACCGGTGACGAATTTAATGTGTACAGGGCTTTGCGCAGTGTAAACCCCTCTCCGTATTTATTTTTCTTTGATTATGGTGATTATAAATTGATGGGTTCTTCCCCGGAGGCACAGTTAATCATTCAAAATGGGAAAGCGGTTGTTCATCCTATTGCCGGCACTTTCAAAAGAACCGGTGATGATGATGCAGATAAAGCAGCAGCGGAACGATTACTGAAGGATGCGAAAGAAAATGCCGAGCATGTGATGCTGGTGGACCTGGCAAGAAATGACCTCAGCCGTTTGTGTGACGAGGTGGCGGTGGTGCATTACAGGCAAGTGCAGTTTTTCTCTCATGTCATTCATTTGGTAAGTGAGGTTTCTGGCAAAGTAAAAGAAGGCAGTAATCCGTTTGAGCTGGTGGCAAAAACATTTCCGGCGGGCACATTGAGCGGCGCCCCAAAATTTAAAGCTATGGAACTGATCGACTCGTTTGAGCCCACATCAAGAAGCTATTATGGAGGTGCTATCGGTTTTATAGGATTTGATGGCAGTTGCAACCATGCGATCATGATAAGAACATTTTTAAGTCAGCATAATACATTGACGTACCAGGCCGGTGCAGGTGTGGTTGCCGCAAGTAATCCGGAAAGTGAATTGCAGGAAGTGAATAATAAGTTAGGAGCATTAAAGAAGGCAATTGACTTAGCAAAAGAAATTTAAGTATGAACCACATAGGAGCATAGATACATAGTCTTTCACATAGGTTTTTCTATGTGTGTATTTCTATGCTCTATATCTGACTATGTGGTTCAAAAACAAAAGATATGAAGATTTTAGTTTTTGATAATTACGATTCATTTACCTACAACCTGGTGCACCTGGTGGAGAAGATAACACATGTTAAAGTGGACGTGTATCGCAACGACCAGATTGCATTGGAACAAGTGAAGGACTATGATAAGATCATTTTATCACCCGGCCCGGGTATTCCGGTAGAGGCGGGTTTATTATTGCCATTGATAAAGGAGTATGCCGCCACTAAGTCTATCCTCGGTGTTTGTTTGGGACACCAGGCAATTGGTGAAGCATTTGGAGGAACGTTGACAAATCTTTCAACTGTTTATCATGGAGTGGCAACTGAAATACAAGTACGAAGTAAGCAATCAGAAGCAGGGAGTCCGCTATTTAAGGGATTGCCTGACAGAATTGAAGTGGGCCGTTATCATTCATGGATCGTAAGTGATGAAAATTTTCCTGCAGAACTGGAAGTAACAGCAAGGGATGATAACAATTATATCATGGCATTGCAGCATAAAAAGTATGATGTTCAAGGTGTGCAGTTTCATCCGGAAAGTGTGCTGACACCAATGGGAGAGGACATTCTAAGAAATTGGCTGAAAAAATAATTTTACTCAGTGCCTTTGTGTCTTGGTGCCTCTGTGTTTCAAACCTTTTTATTTTGAACCACAAAGACACTATGGCACGGAGACACAAAGGAAGAATAAGGAAAGAAATATGAA
>CAYUCU010000058.1:0-19646 GCA_964443345.1 uncultured Chitinophaga sp. | reverse complement strand
AGGCATCGTCCACGATGGTTAAGGCGTCGTCCATGATGGTTCAGGCATCGTCCACGATGGTTCAGGCGTCGTCCACCCCATAACATCAACCAATAAAAAAAGGGAACAATTGATTGTTCCCATTACTCCCTTCATAATTCACTTAAAGGTATTACACTTTTGGCCGGGCCTTAAAGTGAAGACTGTCTGCCTGCCTGAACTTTTCATGAGAAGCGCCGAAAATTGATTTCACATAATTCTTCACTGCTTTTGCAGTATCCACCAGGCCGGTACGTTCTGCATACACTAATCTGTCCCTTTCTATCAGGGCATTTTTAAAAGCATTGTATGCTGTGCCCACATTGGTATTGGCCGCTTTCATCGAGGTACGGAGCGTACGAAGAGCAACCACGGTAAGATCAGCTTCATTCGGTTTGTAATTAGCCTGGGAAGCAAGCAACTGGATCATTTTGCCCCAGTGGTCCGCCTGCAGATCATAACTTTGTTGCGAGACAGAGATGTAAGTATCATCCGCTTCGGTAAGGCCCTTCTCTGTATCCAATTTTTTCTGTTTGGGCACCGCACGGATACCCCGCACCTTCCGGTTGATGCCTTTAGCATCATCCATTGTTTCAGCAGTAACATTAGAAGCCTGTAGCGCATTCACCACCCGGGTAAGCAGCGGTTTCGACGGTTTGAAAATGCTCCTGCGGGAGTTAACCGCAGTTTCAAAAGCCCGTTCAGCCGCTTTTACCACATCCAGTTGATTAAAAGCTGCATTGTACTGCCCCGTTAAGGTGGCGATCCGCAAAGGGTCTTGAGAGGGATTGTAATCCGCTCCGTAACCGGTACAAATGATGATCATTTGTTCAAAATTGGCAACATTCTTTGCGTTGCCTGTCTCGATTTGATTAGCCATAGTTTTAAATTTTTGGCGTTAAAAAAATTTTTGTCGGCAGCAAAATAGAATGGAGATATAAAAGAGGGCATAGAGATTTCTCTATATTGGCATAGAGATTTCTCTATATTGGCATAGAGATTTCTCTATGTTGGCATAGAGAAATCTCTATGTTTTGAGTTTGCGGAAATTTTTTTTCGAAATAAATAACTGGTAATCAAAACGTAAACTAACACACTAAAAAGCCGCAGAAACCCGCATTTTTGGCCACCGCCGACAAAATTTTCACCAGCTTAAAATGACGCAATAACCCCCTGCAGTAGGTGTTTTCTCTTATGGCTTTTTTAAAAAAGGGCAGTTCACCCTGCCAGATCGCCCATCCCATCCTCCGAGTTCCGCATCGATCCGTATTCTTCTGTTTGCATTTTCATTCATCTTTTGTCGTTGATGGGTAGTATGAAATACCTTGTTTTTGGTATTGTGCAATGGTGGAGGTGGTGTAAGTTGGGTGGTGGGAAGAGGCGGGAAGAAACGTTTAGAAACGTTTCTAAGCGTTTACAATCGGGTATTCAGAAATCGGATTGTGATAACAACAACTTGTATGCCGAGAGGCAGATACAAAAAGTATAACGCTAAATTGCTGAAACCTAGGAGTGCTGATTTTGGAGGAGCACCGTATAATGTCATAAATTTATGTGTTAGCTGCCATTTTCTATGCAACAGTACAATTCTTCAATAAAAGACCTTTCCAAGTTAGTACAGAGAAAGCTTAGAAATGTAAAAGGCAAGTACAAGGCCAGCTATGAAATGCCTAATGAAGAAATTCTCGATGAATTATTTGAGACTCTTTTTTACACAAGTCTTAAAACAGAGGAGGCACAATTTATTAAAGTTACTATTACATTTATTGATTCTAAAAACCCAGATCCATCTCCTCCCGAATATATCGATGCCAACCGATGGAAGTTCGTCAGGTTTCCAGACGAAATTGAGTTTTCAGTAAAGAATTTGGTAAAACTTTCAAAAGCTGCAGATGTTTGGAGCTCTTCCCTTGCGGTACATTATGATGAAAGCAATAATCTAGTAATATGGGGGATGATAGACCAAGCGATACATTACCATAGTTTTTTGAATTTTGAAACAGAAGCAGAACCAGAACAACCAGGGTTATTTCAAGCAACAATTATTGGTATCGGCAATATTAATGTGCTTATCGATTATGAATTAATTGCTAATCTAAAGCAAAATAATCTGATAAGAAATTATTTAAACGTATTTAACTTCGGAGAAATAAAACATCTTTTAGATGACAAAAATGAAACTCTTCGAAACAGCATAGTCAAATATGCGACAAAAGAACTTTCAGACGAGGTAGAATATTGGTCAAATCACTGTGATGAAGTTTTTAAGCAAGTTTTACGAAGGATTCTTCTTAGAATCCAAAATTATCAACATGGAGGAACAATTCTGTTCATTCGCAATTTAAGAGGGGGTGATATAGATATTAAATATAAGATAGAGTATAATCGGTTAATTGAATCAATCGAAAACTTATTACTATTATCTATACAAATCGATAAATTTGACTATCAAGTTGACAAGTATGTAGAAAAGGGGATAGAACAAGTTTCAACTTTAGATTATTTAAATGATTCTATTGCAAAAATTCAAGAACGTGAGACAAGAGAAGAGCTCAAAGGCGCAATAAGATTTGTCGCATCCCTTAGCTGTGTAGATGGCTTAATCGCAATTGGCAACAACTTTAAGATATTGGGATTTGGAGCAATTATAAAGATTAAGGAAATACCTGAGTTTGTTTATATATCAAAAACGGCAGCTATTAATAATTCTAAATTGGTTAAAGTGAGTTCAGATTCGTTTGGAACAAGGCATAGATCAATGTTTGCATATTGTTTAGCTCATGAAGGTGCAATTGGATTTGTAATTTCACAAGATGGTGACATTAGAGCTATAACCAATGTCGAGGGTAAAGTAATTTTATGGGAAAATATTAGGGTTTTACAATTTATACAAAGCAAAAGGCTAAGTAGATTATTACAACTACGTAAATAAAACGTCAGCTAACATGAACTGTGTAAAAAACCAACCAAATTTTGATCTTTTTTAACGGCCTTGCTGAACATTAGTTCGGCTGATACAAGCTGTGGTTTGGGCTAAACAAACAACTTTCAACTTTAGTTCTTAATTTCAACTTTATATCTTCAGACAGCAGTGGTTATGGGCAGACGGATTTCTAATTCCCAACCTGCATAAAGCTCTGCTCGTTAGTGGCAAACAGTTCGACCTTCAAATATTTTGAGCCCTTTATGTAATTATAACTTAGAATGCATCTGTCTATAAAATATTTATGAAAAATATCTTTTTTTTATTTCTGTTATCCCTCATTGGACTTAATTCGTTCTCGCAGGACTTTATTTCGTCATTTGAATTCGAACGAACCTTTAATATCCGAAAAGACAGTTCCACAGCAACATGCTTCTTGATTCAAGAAAAACAAAAAAACTACTGGGTTACTGCGAAACATGTTTTAGGGAAAGTGTCAAACAACCAAAAAATCAGCTTTCATATTTTACAGGACACTAATTGGCTAGTTGCTACCGGAACTGCTCTCTTACATACAAATCCGCTTATTGACATAGCAGTAGTCGTTCCAGACGACACTTCGACAACAAATGCAATCAACTTGAACCAAGTCCAAATGATATTAGGAGATGAAGGTTACTTTCTAGGTTTCCCTTTTGGCATGAAAACTAGGGACAATAGTAAAATCAATAAGGGATTTCCATTCGCTTTGATTAAAAAGTGTGTTTTTTCTGGTAACTATACAGAAAAAGGAATTCAAATGCTGTTTTTTGACGGGAATAACAATCCCGGATTTTCGGGAGGCCCCGTTTTCTATATGAATAGATTGGACGCAAATGACCGTAGACTCTATCTAGTTGCAATAGTCTCTGCATATGTTAATCAGAAGAATCAAATGATAACACCAATTGGAACCTTTGACTACAACGAAAACTCAGGAATTATTTTAGCTTTTAGTTCTTCGCACATAAAGGAAATCCTAGCACAAAATGGACGTTAATGTCTGCCGCTAACAATGCATTGGCAATATGGCGGGGCGACGAATATATCTTCATCGACATATCGTTGCTCGGCAACATATCCAACTGACGAATCCCGGATAGACCGGGACAGGTAAGCCCAACTTTAGAATATATTTTCATCTTCATATCTTTACTCAGCATCAGTCGGGGTCTGATGACTCTGACGAGTATCAGACTCCGTCAGAGCTGACGAATCACGGAATATCAGCACAACTTGTCCCGGCTTATCCGGGAGCAGAAAGCCCTAACCGTTGGCTGAAATGGCATTGAGCAGTTCACTTCTTTGTAGATTTTGTATATTTGTTTCATGACTTTAGATAAGAGCAAAATAGAATCAATTAAAAACTACTTCAAGACACGTCCTGTTTTGAAAGCATACTTGTTTGGATCATATGTTCGAGGAGTGGCAGACAACAAGAGCGATATTGATATTTTAGTCGATTTAGATTACAGTCAGAAAATAGGATTGCAGTTTATTCAAATGAAACTTGATCTCGAAAAGCTATTGAATAGTGAAGTGGATTTGGTTTCGTCGAATGGTATGTCTAAATATATTAAACCACTTGTTGATGTAGAAAAGCGTTTGATATATGAGAAGTGAATTAGGAGACAAAATAAGATTGCAGCATATTCTTGATGCAATTGACGAAATTCATAAATATTTAATTGGGGCAGACCTTCCTGTATTTCTCGAAAATTCAATGATGCGATTTGCATGTATAAAGCAAATGGAAATAATTGGCGAAGCCAGTAATCATTTATCTACGGAATTAAAATCCAAATTTTCAGATATAGAATGGGCTCAAATTGTTGGAATGCGAAATGTATTTACCCACGAATATTTTGGTATTGACTCAAGTTTAGTTTGGGAGATTATTAAAAATGATATTCCAGAACTTAAAGAAAAAGTTGGTTATATATTAAAATCAATAGAGTAGCCGCTTCAGCCAACATGAACTGTGCAAAAAACCAACCAAATTCTGATCTTTTTACGGTTTTACTGAACAATAGCCAGGTTGATGCAAACTGTAGTTCTTATCATCATCTTTAGTAACTTTATTGAGCAGCAGTTACGGGTCTGATGACTCTGACGAGTATCAGACTCCGTCAGAGCTGACGATTTTCAAATACCGCCACTACTTATCCCGGCTTATCCCGGATCGCCAAGCCCTGCCCGTTGTATGCTATCATTAACGCCCTTCCTATTCGAACGTTTATTCTTAATAATGACTTATGACAAGAGTATTATTTTTGGTTCTTTTATTGACATTGTATTTAAAGGGGACTGCACAAATTCCTTCAACAAAAGAAACAATTCAAAACTTTATTGACTCCATTGGAGAGAGCAACGATAGACAAGTAATACAAAGCTCCATCTTTCCTGCATTTGCGAACGGCACAAATTTCAAATGGAGGCAGAATATATGGCGCAATAATAAAAAGGAGCTTTTATGGGTGGAGACGATCATACCGGACTCAATAACTACCGTGTATTTCTATTGCCGCGACAGTTTGATCTTTGCCGCTGAATTCACAGACACCCTTGATGTCATTACAAAAAAACGTACTGAAATTTTTAGAAACATATACTTTTTTAACTCCAGAATTATTGATGATTCAGATCCAGGTAGAAATAATTATAAAGCAGAACATTACCTTGAAGAGAGTAGAAAATATCTGGAACTTGCGAAATCAGCTAATTAATAGCGGGCATTTAACTACGCATAAGAGGCACTTAAACTAATCAAAAAATATTTTCCAGCTTAAATTATAAGACAATGGGATACATAAAAGAACCAGCAGGCATTGACTTCGTAGTTGACCCAACCCCCTTGACAGCGGCCGACAGAAAAAAAATTAGTGAGATAATTGCTTATTACAAAGCAACAGGCAAAAAAAATGCCACTGCAAAAATCAACGACAAAAACCCGTTTGACAAGTACCAGCAGAAAAAAGGCACTGGCATAATTCAACTTACAGCCAATTTGGCGACAAACCCCATGCCCCTGATATGGGGTCTTTTCTGTTATACGGTGGGGCGACGAATCCCAGACAGATAATACCCTCTGTAGTTCCTATCATCCTCTTTTGTAATTTCATTCAGCAGTCCAAAGGATCCTTCGGACCCGCGGGGTCCTGCGGACAGTTACGGGCCTGATGTCCGCAAATTCTAACAAGCCAAATACGACAGAAATGTTAAACAGAAATTTTACGCCTTTTCCAGTTTTAGCAACGGAAAGACTTACACTCCGGCAATTAGTAATTGACGATGACCAGGAAATATTTACACTGCGCTCAGACAGTGAAATAAATAAATATCTTGACAGACCCCCAAGCAATACTGTTGAGGATGCAAGGAATTTCATAAATAAGGTTAATGAGAACGTTAGTAAAAACGTTTCGCTGTATTGGGCCATAACTTTGGGTAACAGCAACAAACTGGTTGGGACAATTTGTCTTTTTAGTTTTTCAGATGAAACCAAAAATTGTGAGATCGGTTATGAACTTTTGACCAATTTCCAGGGACAGGGAATAATGAAAGAAGCGGTAGAAAAAGTTATTGACCATGCATTCAATACGATAAGGGTACAAAAAATTGAAGCATGCCTTCATAGAGATAACCAGCGTTCTATAAGCCTGCTGGAGAAATTATCGTTTAAAAACTCAAATGTACCTGATGAGACAAATCCTGAATTAGTATGTTACTATTTGACAACTTAGGTGACCATCTTACATAAAAAAATCAACGAAAAGCCCTAACCACTAAAAGGAACGGTGTAAAAACCAACAATAGTTTGATCTCTTTTACGGCCTTGGTGGACAATTTCAGATGAAAAAAGAACAAAGAAGCTATTTCCTGCGAACAGCCCCTTCTAACTAAACTCTTTGATATCCCGCATCAGTTGCATGGCGATATTATTAGCGGTGGTCTCAAAATCGCTTTCCGCATAAATGCGGATGATCGGCTCTGTATTGGACGTTCGCAGATGCACCCAGTCATTATCAAATTCGATCTTTAACCCGTCCTCTGTATTGATGGGGTTCTTTTTGTATTTCGTTTGTATCTTTTCAAAGATGGCTTTTACATCCACCCCATTACTCAGCTCTATCTTATTTTTTGAGATAAAATAATCCGGGTAGGTGCTTCTCAGTGATTTAATGCCCTTCTTATGCCCGGCCAGGTGACTTAAGAACAACCCGATACCGATCAGTGCATCACGGCCATAATGAAAATCGGGTACAATGATGCCGCCGTTTCCTTCGCCACCGATCACCGCTTTTACTTCCTTCATCTTTTTTACCACATTCACCTCTCCTACCGCGGAAGGAAAATAGTCGCCGCCATTCTTTATTGTAATTTCTTTCAGGGATTTGGTGCTGCTCATATTGCTTACGGTATTCCCTTTCCGTTTACCCAGCACATAATCGGCTATCGCCACCAGCGTATATTCTTCTCCAAACAAACTTCCATCCTCATTTACAAAGCAAAGGCGGTCCACATCCGGGTCCACGGCAATGCCCAGGTCGGCTTTTTGCTGCACCACTTCACTGCAGAGCTGGGATAAATGCTCCGGCAGCGGCTCGGGGTTGTGTGCAAATTTTCCATTTACTTCGCCATTCAGCACCACCACATCATTCACTCCCAGTGCCCTTAATAAGGCGGGCACATAAATGGCCCCGGTGGAGTTAATGGCATCCACCACTATTTTATAATTCTTTTTGGCGATCGCTTTGGCATTTACCAGCGGGTATTTCAGTATCGCATCTATATGTTTTTGAAGATAACTGTTGTCTTCGGTCACAGTGCCCAGTTTGTCCACGGCCACGAAAGTAAAATCTTCGTTTGCCGCCAGTTCCAGTACCTGTGCGCCCACTTCGGCAGAAATAAATTCTCCTTCTTCATTCAGCAGTTTCAGCGCATTCCATTCTTTAGGATTATGGCTGGCGGTCAGGATGATGCCGCCATCGGCATTTTCCATTTTTACTGCCACCTCCACCGTAGGCGTGGTGGAAAGGCCGAGGTCCACTACATCAATACCGAGACCGGTAAGTGTATTCACCACGAGGTTTTGCACCATAGCGCCGCTGATACGGCCATCACGGCCTATCACTATTTTGGTGGCCTGTTTTCCTTTGGCAACGATGCTGCCAAATGCTGCTGCAAATTTCACTATGTCCACCGGGGTCAGGTTGTTACCGGGTTTACCACCGATCGTACCACGAATACCAGATATGCTTTTGATTAACGCCACTATTGATCTTTTAAGTTGGCAAAAATACGGTTTTCAATTTCAATGAGGGTTTGGCCACGAATGAAATGCAGGTAGCCACAGATTACACAGATTAACACAGATTAGATGGCTACGCCATATTAATATCTCGCTAAGCCGCTACGACGCAAAAGCCTCTGTTACGGCTTAGCGACTCTGCGAGAGCTATTTGTATTAATCTGTGTTAATCTGTGTAATCTGTGGCTACCCTTTTTCCTGATTGCGCAGCAATCATGTATTTTATTAGTGCCATTCGTGCCATTCGTGGCTACCTGTATTTCATTCGTGGCAATCGTGCCACCTGCCTGCCGGCAGGCAGGTTCGTGGCTACCTGCATTTCATTCCTGCCATTCGTGGCCACCTGCATTTATTTGTGCCTGCTGCCTTACATTTGCCCTATGGCTGAAAATGCATGGTATAAAGAATGGTTCAATTCTTCGTTCTATCACAAATTATATTTTGAAAGGGATGAAAAAGAAGCAGAAGCGTTCATAAAAAAACTGATCAGCCATTTACAACCGCTGCCACACAGCCGTATGCTGGATGTGGCCTGTGGCAAAGGACGGCACAGCAAAACACTCGCTGCCTTAGGATTCCAGGTCACAGGTATTGACATCTCCGCCGACAGCATTGCCTGGGCCAAACAATTCGAATGCGATAACCTGGATTTCTTTGTACATGATATGCGGCTGCCTTTCTATGCCAACTATTTTGATCATGCGTTCAACTTCTTTACCAGCTTTGGCTATTTTAAAACAAGAAGGGAGCATGATGATTCCATCCGCACCATTGCCAACAGCCTGAAGCCCGGTGGCTGTTTTACCATTGATTACCTGAATGTGCATTATGCAGAAGAACACCTGGTACACAATGAATCCAACCCACTGTGCCAAACAGTGTCTGACATTCACCGCTTTGCTGATGACAGCCATTTCTACAAAAAAATAACCGTCCCAGATCCTTCTTTATCAACGCCGCTTGAATATACCGAACGGGTGGCAAAGTTTTCGCTGGGCGATTTTACCGACATGCTCAGCTTCCAGGGCCTGCAGGTGCAGGAAGTATTTGGTGATTACCAGTTCAACAGTTATGAAGTAAGAAACACGCCGCGGCTGATACTGATCGCAAAGAAACCGCTCTAATCCTTATTATTATTCATCAGCATATACTTGGCGGTTTCATAAAACGCTAGGGTAAATTCGGATAGTTTTCTCCGGGCAGAATCTGTTTGCTGGTTATTGTACCGGGAGGTACCGGGGCGGATGGGGTTCAGTTGCTCTTCCCGGGAATCGATATTCCGTTTAAAATAAAAGTCATCTGTAACTATGCCGATCGCATCTGAGTTATTAGTGATAAAGGCATAGTTGTTCTTCTTGTCCGGGTCCAGCAGGTCCCTGCCGAGGGTGGTGTTCAGGTACGGCTGGTGCAGCATACCGGCAATGGTGGGCATGATATCTATTTGTGATACCACTTCTGATCTCCATTGCGGCGTTAGCAGCCCCGGAGCATAAAAAAGAAGTGGCACATGCTCATCTGTAAGGCGCTGGTCTGTCCACACCTGGGGATACACGGCTGCTGCATTTCCTGCCAGTCCATGATCGCCGACAAAAACAAAAATGGTGTTTTGAAAATAGGTTTCCTTTTGAGCAGCTTCTAAAAATTTCCGGATACAATAATCGGAATAGCGGAAGCAATTGAATTCCTCCAGCGATTCAAAGCCATACTTTTGAAGTACCTCATCCTGTACAAATACCTTTACAAAATCGGTATCCGATTCCGGTATGGTCTTATTATATGGTCGGTGATTACCGGAGGTCTGGATATAAGCAAAGAAAGGTTTAGTGTTTTCACGAAACACCCCGTTTGCTTCGAGGAAAAGGTCTTTATCACTGATGCCCCACACATTGATATCGGGCACAGCCGTTCTTTTTCCTGCATGCATTTGCAAACCCTCAATATTACCCAGTATGCCATCAAAATTTCCAAAGTCCGGATCACCTCCCAGGAAATAATGCTTGTCGTACTCCGCCAGGTCGTTGATAATGGTATGTTGTTTCAGCGCTCCTTTATTTTGTGTGGAGAATTTAAACAGTTGCGCATCAGGTATCCCTGTTATGATGGCAAATAAGGCTCTTGCAGTTGAGAAGTGTGGGGTGAAGCACCGTTCAAAGAAGATCCCGTTCTTACTGATGGAATCAAAATAAGGTGTGGCATTCATGGGGTTGCCGCTCATGCTGCTTTTGTACATGCTGAACGATTCGCATTGTACCAGCACAATATTGGGCTTGCTTTCGAGGGAATTGCTCCGGGGGCCCACCTGCCGCTGAAAAGAAAAGTTCTCTTTATCCGTTAGCTGCATCCATTCGGCCATTACTGGAAAAGCCTTCCGGGTCTTTTGTTCATTAAATTCCGGCTTTCGTCCTTTTAGGGTGGAAAAGAAATTCTGCAGCGGGTTGATGGCGAGGTAGGATTTAAAACTGTTGTTGAAGCGGAAACAATCGCTGCGGCTCAATGGTGAAGTGCTGACACTTCCATAAATAAAAAAAGCAAGCAGCAGTGCGGAAATGATAAAATATTTTTTACGGTGCGGAATGCCTTTGCCATCGGTGCGGTTGATCACCTGCCAGTGGCTGCGGTGATACATCCACCGGAAAAATAACACGGCCACTATCAGCCCGATGATCATCCAGACGAGCGGGTAGGTTTGCCACATCATTTTCATGGAGATGGCAAAGTCTTCCACAAAATTCATGGCCCCGGCATCCAGTGGTGTTTTGTTGTAAGAAAAATTGCCAAAGCCTGCAGCAAAAAAGAAAAACACAATAAAGGTGACAATGGCCAGGTACCAGCTCCACCATTTTTTATTGCGGGAAGAATAGAATGGGGATAGCCGGGGAAAGGCACTGGCGATCACTACGGGTATCAGTATAATGGCGATCCACCTCAGATCGTAGCGGATGCCCATTAAGAAAGAGGGTATCACTTCCCCGAACGAAATGCTCCGCGGCCGGAAGGCCAGGAAAGTAGCCAGCCGGAACAGGGTGAATATAAGCAGGAAGATGACCAGGAGATTGGCCACCCACAATAAGGTCTTTGGTATTTTATATCTTACCAGCATCAGGTTGGTATCCGCCACTGGCGAAAGGAGTACAAAACAATGTAATTTAAACCAGTATAACAACACCCCCGCCCTTTTTAACAGGAACCGGCCAATTAGAAGGCAAGCATTACTTTTGCTTCATGATCATCCTGGCCGCCGGTTTTTTAAACACTTTACTTAAATGGGACCATTCCCTGTTCCGGTTTATTAACAATGATCTGAGCAACCCGTTGTTTGATGCCGTGATGCCTTTTATGCGAAATGCCAATCATTGGTTGCCCCTGTATATGTTTCTTCTTGTCTTCGTTTTTCTCAATTTTAAAGTAAAGGGTGTTTGGTGGGTGGTCTTCTTTTTGATCACCATAGCCTTATGTGATATGATCGGCACCAGGGGATTAAAATATACATTCGAACGGACCCGTCCCTGTAATAACCCGGACCTTATCGGGCATTTACGGCTGCTGGTAAACTGTCCCTCCGGCTGGGGTTTTACTTCCAACCATGCCGCCAATCATTTTGGCATGGCCACTTTCATCTTTATCAGTTTCAGAAAATTCATAGGCCGCTGGGCCTTGCTGGCTTTTTTGTGGGCGGGTACCATTGCGTTTGCACAAGTATATGTAGGTGTGCATTATCCCGGTGATATTGCGGGAGGCGCTTTACTGGGTTTTATTGTTGGGCTATTTACCGGAACGCAGTTCAACAAATACTTCGGGCTTGACCTCCCCTCTTCCTTACCAGCCCATTGATCTATTTCTTCTTTTTATTATGAAATAACAGGTACCGCGATGTTTCGTAATAACCAAAAGCCAGGTTGCGCAGTTCACTCACCAGGGGCTCACCGGCTTCTTCCTTTGCAGCAGGATTATTATTGATCAGCGAATAGACTCCTTCTCTTTTTGTGGTCAGGTCATACTCATAATAATACTTCTTATCCACCAGGCCAATCAGGCTTCTGTCAAAATCAAATACAAAGGCATGGTCATGCTTGTTGCTGTCGGTAACGGATGGAACGGCAAATAAATTTCTTCCCAGGGTAGTATTGTTCACCGGTAAATGGGCCAGTGATGCAATACTGGGCATGATATCCACTTGCGAAGCTTTTGTTTCCACCACTGCAGGCCGCAGGCGTGAGGGGCAATAAAAGAGCAGTGGCACATGCCAGAGCGTCAGGCTTTGATCGGTCCACACTTTGGGAAACATATCACCGGCAATACCGCGGATGCCATGATCGCCGACAAATATGAAAATGGTATTATCAAAATATTTCTCTTTCCGGGCAGCCTCTATAAGCACTTTATAGGTATAGTCCATGTAAGAATAGGCATTCAATTCCTCATTGGTCCAGAAGCCATATTTACCAAGGGTATCTTTTGGAAAATTTCTGAGTGTAACATAGGGCCTGTCTTCTTCCGGTATGGTATAAGGCCGGTGATTATCGGCCGTTTGAATAATGGCAAAGAAAGGGGATGTTTGTTTTTTGATGACATCATTGGCTTCCAGGAAAAGGTCTTTATCACTGATGCCCCACACATCCACCGGGGGTGAATGATAATCTTCCTGTTCATAGAGATGCAGGTCTTTTATATTACCGGCCAGCAAGCCCCTGATATTGGCCCAACTGGCGCTGCCGCCAATAAAATAAAATTTCTCATATCCTTTAATGTCATTCAGTATCGTATGCTGATCTACCAGGCTGGGATTGCGGCTGGCAGTCTTAAAACTGGTTACATCGGGAATGCCGGTAATAAGGGCCCACACACCCCGGGCAGTACCATAGGCCGGGGAGAAACAATTTTTATAAAATACACCTTGCTTGCACAGCTCATTAAAATACGGTGTTGTATTCAGCGGGTTGCCCCACATGGAGCTTTTGTAAGCTGAAAAACTTTCGCATACCACCAGCACAATATTGGGCTTCCCTGCAGGCAGAGAATCATTCACTGTATTTACCCGCAGGTAATTTAGTGTGGCAGGATCAGGTTGCTGCACACCCAGTTCTTTTGCCATTAATCCGTAGTACTTCTTTGCCTGGGCCTCATCAAAACCGGAGTGGCGGAATTTGAGGCTGCTGACAAAACTCTGGAACGGGTTCAATGCAAGGCTGGCTTTGTAATCACTGTTCAGGCGGTACGCATCACTCCAGCGAAGGGGAAACCTGCTTAGCCTTCCAAAGATGGCCACAGCAAACACGAGAAAAGCAGCGAGATAGGTAATGACCCGGTTCCTCCGGGTAGCGGTTTCGGCCGACCGGTTTGCCCATATATAGATGTAACGGGTAGCATAAAAAATAAACACGAAGGCTGCCGACCAGGCAATCATGATCTTAATGACAGGATAGGTTTGCCAAAGCATCCGGGCAGAAATGGCCCCATCTTCTGCATAACTAAGCAGGCTGGCATTCATGCGCTGGCGCAGGTAGGCAAAATTGCCAAAGTCGAACGTATAGAACAGGATGATCAGGATACCAAAGAAGCGGGAGAAGATAAGCAATACCCGTTTTGATCGTTTGCTGGTAAAAGGCCGGAACAGGCCGGCTATCCCACCCACCAGGACAAGGAGTAAAAAGATGCAAACTACCCGGGCATCATACCGAAATCCCATCCAGAAAGATGCTAAAGAGCCTTGTTCACCAACCGGTTTGAACACCAGGTGAAAGACCCATCGCAATAATGACATGATCGCCAGAAAAAAAACGCCGGATAATAGCAGCCACCGGATAAGCCGTGATTGAATGATTTTTGCCATGGACAGAATGGAAAAAAGCTAATGTATTGATTTTGCAATTCATTTACCGTGATATGAATGAAAATCTGGAAAAGATATGCCTGTACCCGGCAATGGCCCATATGGACAGTATGTTTCAACCAGAATTTGATACACAAAGACCTTATCCTGTCTTCACATTCATTTTCCCTGCTTATCCCAACGTCCGGTTTTCCATTCCCCTTGCGTTTCGCTATCTTCGATTACCAATCTGATTTATAAATGGAGATATTTATTCTGCTGGCGCTGATCTTTGTAAACGGCTTGTTTGTAATGTCTGAAATTGCCCTTGTATCAGCCCGCAAATCAAGGTTAGAAAGCCAGGCCGAAAAAGGCGACCTGAAGGCCAGGAGGGCCCTGGACCTTTCCAATACACCTGAAAAATTCCTCTCAGCCGCACAAATTGGCATTACCCTTATCGCAATTCTTACGGGTGTGTACTCTGGCGACCGGTTTGCCCGGTATCTGGAGCCTTCCATTTCACAAATCAGTTTCCTGAAAGAATATGCAGGCACGATCTCCACCACCATTGTTGTAGTGATCGTTACTTTTCTCTCCATCATCTTTGGAGAACTGATACCCAAACAGATCGGTTTATTAAGGGCGGAGCGGATCGCAAAGATCATAGCCGGGCCAATGAATGCATTTGCCACCTTCACCCACCCTATTGTTTGGTTATTGAATAAGATCAGCATACTCTTCTTCCGCATCTTTAATATCAAACGGTCTAAAGATGATGCTGTAACAGAAGAAGAGATCAAAACACTGATTGGCGAAGGAACCCAGGCCGGCACTATTGATGAGGCGGAGCAGGAGATCATCGAACGGGTGTTTCATCTCGGCGACCGGAACATCACTTCGCTGATGACCCACCGGAGCGATATCCTGTGGTTCAACCTGGATGATAATGAAGATAAGATCAAAGAAAAGATATTAAAAGAGCCGCATTCTGCCTATCCTATCTGTGATGGAACGATCGACAATATAAAAGGCGTGGTATCAATAAAAGACCTGTATGTAAGTCCGGACAGCACACTGTTCAAAGACATTATGCGGCCGGCACTGTTTATTCCGGAAAACAATTCTCCGTACCAGGTAATGGAGAAGTTCAAAGAATCAACGATCCATTCTGCTTTTATCGTGGATGAATACGGAAGCATCCTGGGTTTGCTTACATTGAATGACATACTGGAAGCCATTGTTGGCGACATTCCCCAGCCCAATGTGGCTGATTATGAAATACTGAAAAGAGAAGATGGCAGCTACCTGGTGGATGGCCAGATACCTTTTTATGATTTTCTGACCCGCTTCGAAAAAACAGAATGGATGAATGAAGGCGAGCATGATTTTGATACCATTGCCGGTTTCATCCTGCATGAACTGGAACGGATCCCAAAACCCGGCGACAAACTGGAATGGAAAGATTTTAAAATAGAGATCCTTGATATGGATGGCCACCGGATAGATAAAGTGCTGGTGGTGCTGAGTGATGAGTTGAAAGGAGAAATTGAGGAATAGAGGGTAGATGATAGTGGATAGATGATAACTGATAGTTTTAGCGTCTTAAGGAGCTATAATAACTACACGATATAAAAGCATTATCATCTTTCATCTATCAGTTATCATCTTTGCTAAAACAAGGTGTCTAAAAACTAAATACAGCTTCTTTCTCCGGATAATTCAGCTTAGTGCTTTTACGGTTCCCTCCAACAGTAATATGGAAGATGTTCATCTGGTCGTCGAACATGTCGTACATGATATTGGAAGAGACTTCAAGCTTGCTTACGGAAGGAACATTCTCCACTTCAATATAGCCGAATGCCGCTTCGTTTTCATTTTCAAATCCCAGGTAGGAAAAAACAACAGGCTTACCGTTTGCTTTTATGGACAAATGACTGAACAGGTATTTTTTTACCAGGCTGTCCATCGCTGCTTTATTGGGAGGATTGATAAGGTCGATTTTAACTTTATGCGTAGCATCCTGCGGATAATTTTTTGCCAGTACTTTTTCAAAATCATCTGTAAATATCTTGCAGCTTATCTCCAGGGTTTTATCGGCTGCATTATGGTTCACTTCCACCACACTTACATGAAAGGGATGAGGGGCCGGGGGCCGGGCGCCCGTTAAAAACACAGTAATAACAGGGATAACTAACCATTTATAGACAGATGCTGCCATTGACACAATAATTTTCATGATTACAAAAGTCTGGTTTATTTTGAACCGCTTAATACCGGCAGTGTAATTCTTTTCAGCACAAAAGACGGCTTAAGTTTTCAATAAGATGCAGGATTTTGGTTTTTATTTCGGTTGGGGCTGGGATCATATCATGAGCTGGGAGGCATTGGACCATTTGCTTTTCATAGCCGCCCTTGCTGCTATTTATTTAATAAAGGACTGGAAACAGGTGCTGGTGCTGATCACTGCATTTACGATCGGGCATTCACTTACCTTGGCTTTGAGTGTATTGGACATTATCCGGTTCAACACGAGGTGGGTGGAATTCCTGATACCCTGCACCATTATCATTACCAGCATCACCAACTTGTTTCAAAAGAAGTTCACTGCCCGGTCCGTCCGTATCAACTACCTGCTGGCCTTATTATTCGGGTTGATACATGGAATGGGCTTTGCCAATACCCTGCGCTGGACCCTGGCTGCTGATCAAAACCTGGCAGGTTCACTGTTTGGATTCAATGTGGGATTAGAAGCAGGACAGATCGTGGTGGTACTGGCATTACTTTTAATTACACATACTGTTGTCAATATATTTCAGATAAACAGAAGGGAATGGGTCATCTTTTTATCTGCTGCTGTATTCAGTTTATCACTTAAAATGGCCATAGAACGTTTACCAATAAAAAAGAAAAGTCATGAAGAAACAACTATTACTGCTGAGTTGCCTGCTGCTGATCGTCTCCATCATACAGGCACAAAACACGCAGAACAATGCCGGTTCCAACCATGCTAATAAATTTGAGCAGTTAGGAACTATTTTGCCCACACCCAATGAACAGCGTACCGCCAGCGGTGCACCCGGTACCAAATACTGGCAGCAACGGGTGGATTATGATATCAAATGCGAACTGGACGAGGCAAATAATAAGCTTAGCGGCAGTGAGACCATTACCTATTTCAATAATTCTCCTGATGTACTCAGTTATTTCTGGATGCAACTGGATGAGAACCAGCACAGCACCGTGAACAATGCCAACTACCAGAATCAAAACACCCTGGGGCAACAATACACCGACAAAGTGCTGGACCGCTTTGAAGAAAAAAAATCTGACAACGGCTATGGGGTAAATATTTTGAAACTGGTTGATGCAGCCGGTAAGCCCCTCAAATACACCATTAATAAAACAATGATGAAGGTGGACCTGCCGGTACCACTGAAACCCGGGCAAAGATTTGTTTTTAAAGTGGACTGGAATTATAAGATTGCCAACCGGGGTGATTTCATCCGGTTTGGCGGAGCAAGAGGCGGATATGAGCATTTTCCTGAAGATGGCAATAATAACTATACCATGACGCAATGGTATCCCCGTCTCTGCCGCTACAGCGATGACCAGGGCTGGCAAAACCACCAGTTTACAGGTACCGGTGAGTTCACCCTTTGCTTTGGCAACTTTAAAGTGCAAATGACAGTGCCCGCAGATCATATCGTAGGGGCCACCGGTGAATGCCAGAACTATGCACAAACCTTATCTGCTACTCAAATGGCACGTTGGCAAAAAGCACAAACAGCAAAAGAACCGTTACAGATCGTAACACTGGATGAAGCGCTGACTGCTTCTAAAGAAAAAAAAGGGATTGCTTCGCCTGCGGCTCGCAAAACATGGATCTATAAAGCGGATAATGTACGTGACTTTGCCTGGACCTCTTCCCGCCGTTTTGTGTGGGATGCCATGCCTGCCTACATAGAAGGGAAAAAAGCAATGGCCATGAGCTATTATGCTAAAGAAGCCTATCCTATTTACAGTAAATATTCTACTAAAGCAGTAGCACATACGTTAAGAACCTATTCTAAATTTTCGGTGCCTTACCCCTACCCTGTTGCTATCAGCGTGGAAGGCAACCAGGGAATGGAATACCCGATGATCTCTTTCAACCCCGGCCGTGCAGAAAAAGATGGCACTTATACAGAAGGCGCTAAAAATGCAGCCATATTTGTGATCATACATGAAGTAGGCCATACCTTTTTTCCTATGATCATCAACAGCGATGAACGCCAGTGGACATGGATGGACGAAGGCCTCAACTCTTATATGCAATACCTCAGCCAGGAGTTATGGGACAATAAATTCCCTTCTAATGGCGGGCCGGCCTGGACCATTACCAACTATATGAAATTGCCAAAGGACCAGCTGGAACCTATCATGACCAATTCCGAGAACATACAGAATTTTGGTGCCAATGCTTATTCCAAAGTAGCTACAGGATTGAACATCCTGCGGGAAACAATTGTAGGCCGTGAAGCATTTGATAATGCCTTTCGTGAATATTCCAAACGCTGGGCATTTAAATCACCAACGCCGGCCGACCTGTTCCGCACACTGGAAGATGCCACTGGTGAAGATCTGGACTGGTTCTGGAGAGGATGGTTTTACGGCACAGATGCCTGTGATATTTCTATTGATACGGTAAAACATGCCATACCAGATGTAACAGCCATACCGGCCCAGGTAAATGATACCACAGTAATGAGGGCCCTGCCTAAACCTGCCGTAAATCCGTTTGAAGATATTTCCAAGATCAGGAACAAAGAAGATAAAAGCATCGTTTTCGAAACTGATAAAGACACAGCGCTCCGTGATTTTTACTGGAAATATGACCGGGAGATAGAGAAATGGGATTCCACCAAATACCCGGTGGTACAAAGAGCTCAAACAGAGCCATTGGATGAAGCGGGCCGGAATA
This sequence comes from uncultured Chitinophaga sp., assembly GCA_964443345.1. GTDB lineage: Bacteria > Bacteroidota > Bacteroidia > Chitinophagales > Chitinophagaceae > JJ008. The sequence continues at coordinate 586 of CAYUCU010000058.1, read as the reverse complement.
AATATGGCGGTAAACATTTGTATGAAGTTACGTTCAGCAATAAAGGCGGGCTGGTAATGCCTATCATTGTAGAATGGACCTACAAAGACGGCACCAAAGAGATTGACCGGATACCTGCCCAGGTATGGAGGCAGAATGAAAAGAAAGTGAGTAAAACATTTATGAAAGACAAAGAGGTGGCTTCTGTAAAATTGGACCCGTACCGGGAAACAGCTGATGTGGATGAAACGAACAATACCTATGGCGATATCAAAGAGACAAGTAAGTTCAAAGTATTCAAACAAAAACAAAATGTGACACCAGCACCCGGTATCAACCCGATGCAGAAAGCTAAAGAAAAGAAAGGATTTTAAAGACCGGGATCCGGGAGACTTCAAACTCCGAATATTGAAAGCCGGGATAGAAAGCCACCTGCACACAAGCAGGTGGCTTTTTTAATTTTAGCAGCCCGCCCAACCGCTGGTGTAATTTCTATACCCGGTCTGCTGCATTCTTTTTACCCGCTGCCCTATTTATCTTAGCTTTGGAAGCATTGAAAAAACCCCGTCATTATTAAAAACCACATTTCAAAATGAGAAATTTCATT
>CAYUCU010000057.1:0-20081 GCA_964443345.1 uncultured Chitinophaga sp. | reverse complement strand
ATTTTTGGGCTAAAACTCAAGCAATTTCGCACCCAAAAAAATCTTTCACTTTTTCTTTCGTGGTAAGATTAGAAAAAGACGCTTCTCCTTCAAACGGGAAAAATAAGGTGCAGGTAAATGTTTTATCCAGGTTGGGTAAAGCGATCAGCATATAATCCTTACGGGGCCATATATGCAGTGCATTTACCTCCATGGCAAAATCGCCGGAAGCGGTTGGAGGGATCGTCAATTCTTTATACCCGCAGTCGATATAATATTGCTGGTAATTAAATTTTTCATGCTGCATCTGGTGGTGCAGCCGTGCAGCGGAGAAAGCGCCATCGGCGCCAAAAAGTAATTGAAAGTTGATAGTTTGAAATTCTATATTAGAAATCTCAAAATCTGCTGTTTGTTTTTTCCAGTCAATAGCAGCGCATTTCCTGTTAAATTCAATTTCTACTCCATGCTGTTCTGCAAGGTCCATCAGTTTCATATTCAATGTACCTCTTGAAACAGAGTTGATAAACTGTCCTTCCTTACCATAAGGTTGAAAAGCGGTGCTCCCATCCAGGTTATGTATGTAGCGGCCATGCATAGGAATGGAAATTTGCCTGATCTCATCCGCTAATCCCACTTTTTCCAATGCCATCAAGCCCCTGTCGCTTAACGCAAGATTGATAGAACGGCCGGCACTCATTTGCTCCTTTCTCATGTCGCCTCGGCGTTCGAAGATGCGGACCTTATGTCCCCGCCTGGCCAGGTAAATGGAAAGCAAAGAGCCAACAAGACCGGCGCCGACTATGGTGATTTCTTTTTTCATTTATTCTCTTATTGTTAATCGGTTAATTAGTTGATCAGTTAATTGGGTGAGACCCCGCTAATCGAAATGACTTCACAGTTTGCAGGCACCTGTATTTCCTAATAACCCAATTAACTAATGAACTGATGAACTATTTAACCAATCAATTGTCCAACTAATAAACCGAACCTGTAAACATCTTCAAACGAATTATACAATGGCACTGGTGCCACCCTTATTACATTTGGCTCCCTCCAATCGGCGATCACTCCCTGTTTTGTCAATTCATCAAATATTTCCCTTCCTCTTTTCAGCATCAGCATGGAAACCTGGCAACCCCTTTCACTTTCATTTGCCGGTGTAATGACCTCAATCACTTTTTCTGCCTGCCTGCTGTTAATATCATTCAATACATAATGCAAATAACCGGACAATAATTCTCTTTTTTTATGAAGTTGGTCAATACCTGCCTCTTCAAAAATATCCAAAGATGCTTTGTGTGCTGCCATGGACAGAATTGGCGCATTGCTCAGTTGCCAGCCTTCCGCCGTAGGAATCGGGTCAAACCCCTTCTCCATTTTAAAACGGGTGTCTTTTTGATAACCCCACCATCCGGCAAAACGGGGCAGTTCCTTATTGGCGATATGTTTTTCATGAATATAGATACCGGCCACTCCACCCGGGCCGCTGTTCAGGTATTTGTAAGAACACCAGCAGGCAAAGTCAGCATCCCAATCATGCAGATGTAATTCTACATTGCCGGCTGCATGGGCCAGATCGAAACCGGCATATGCGCCAACTGCGTGTGCTGCTTCGGTTATCGCTTTCATATCAAATAGCTGACCGGTGTAATAGTTGACCCCGCCAAACAAAACAACAGCCACGCTATCTCCATGTTTTTTGATAGTGGAAAGAATATCTTCTGTCCGTAAGGTATGCTCCCCTTCTCCTGGGGATACTTCGATCACCGCTTCTGCCGGATCAAAGCCGTGATATCTTGCCTGTGTTTCAAACGCATACTGGTCTGAAGGAAATGCTTTTGCTTCGCAAATGATCTTGTATCGTTCTTTTGTTGGCCGGTAAAAGGTCACCATCAGCAAATGCAGGTTAACCGTTAGCTGATTCATTACCACCACTTCGTCTTCCTTGCATCCAACGATCTTTGATAATTGCTTAGGAAAAATTTCATGGTAAGGCATCCAGGGATTTTTTGCCTGAAAATGGCCTTCTACGCCGAGTGAAGCCCAATCATCTAATTCCTGTTGTACATATTTTGAAGTTGACCTTGCCTGCAGGCCGAGAGAGTTGCCGGTAAGATAGATGCTGTCTTTTCCACCATGCTGGGGAATAAAAAACTTAGTACGGAATTTTCTCAGCGGATCTTTTTCATCCAGACCTTTTGCAAATTCTAATGTATTTTGATAATTCATTGTCAGGCATTTTGGGCTTGGCCCTAAACTTAATCTAATGTTGCGATCACTTTCAATTCAATGGCGATCGGAGTTGGCAGGCTTTTTACTTCCACTGTCGTCCTGCAAGCCTGTACTGACGTAAAGTATTCTGAATATATTTTATTATACACCGGGAAATCCTTTTTCATATTGGTGAGAAAAACTGTTACATCAATTATCTTATCCCAACTGCTGCCGCTGGCTTCCAGTACGGCTTTGATATTAGCAAAAACAGAATGGCATTCCGCTTCAATATCATACTTCACAATATTACCATCTGCATCTAGTTCCAATCCGGGAATAGAATTGTCTTTGGGATTTCTTGAGCCGATACCGGATAAGAAAAGCAGGTTGCCGACTTTCCTGGCATGCGGGTATGCACCGAGTGGTGTAGATGCATTGTCGGTATTTATGATTTCGCTCATACTTTTTTGGCTAAAGCCCTTTCAGAATTTTTCTGTTGCCACGGGTTCAAACCCGTGGCAATAGTATCGATACTACAATTGAATACAAACATTCTTTGCTTCTGTAAAAAACCGCAATGCCTCCCAACCACCTTCCCTGCCCACACCGCTGTTCTTCAATCCTCCAAATGGAGTTCTAAGGTCACGGAGCAGCCAGCAATTGATCCAGATGATACCGCTTTCCACTTTTGCTGCCATACGATTGGCTTTTGAAATATCCTGCGTCCAGATGGTGGCAGCAAGGCCGTAATGTGTGGCATTGGCCAGGTGCAAAGCTTCTTCTTCTGTTTTAAATGACTGCAATGTAACCACAGGGCCAAATATTTCTTCCTGGTTGGTTTGGCAATTTGGCCCTAATCCTTCGATCACTGTTGGTTCAATAAAATAACCATCCGCACATCGTCCTTCCAGTTTTACAGGGTGACCGCCGCACAATATCTTTCCCCCTTCCTGTTTGGCTGTATCAATGCAACGTAAGATCTTTTCATAATGCACTTTGCTAACTATTGCGCCTTGTTTTGAAGAAGCTTCCAGCGGGTCGCCGACCGTCAATGCCTTTGTTCGAGCAATAAAATCTGTTTTGAATTTTTCATACACTGTTTCTTCGATAAGTATGCGGCTACCGCATAAACAGATCTCCCCCTGGTTAGAAAATGAAGAACGAATCGTATCGGCCATCATTTTATCCCAATCACAATCGGCAAAAATGATAGCCGGATTTTTACCGCCCAATTCCAGCGACAGTTTTTTAAACTTTGGAGCAGCAATGCTGGCAATTCTTTCTCCTGCCTTTGTGCTTCCGGTAAAAGAAATGGCTTTGATGTCGGGATGAGAAACAATCGCTTCGCCAGCGCCATGTCCGGTACCATGAACGATATTCAGCACACCAGCAGGCAAACCAGCTTCTTTACAAATTTTTGAAAGTAAGAAAGCCGTTACCGGTGTTACCTCCGAAGGTTTAGCGATCACACAATTACCGGCAGCCAGCGCAGGGGCGATCTTCCAGGTAAATAAATATAGCGGCAGGTTCCAGGGAGAGATGCAACCTACTATGCCAATCGGTTGACGAAGCGTATAGTTCACCGCCTTGTCTTCCATGTTGTGGCTTTCGGTTGCAAAGTGCATGATGCCGGTAGCAAAGAACCGGAAGTTGGCAGAAGCTCTTGGAATATCCACCTGCTTACTTAGCCAAAGTGGTTTGCCGTTATCATTTGTTTCAGCCAATGCAAGTTCTTCCAGGTTTTCATCTATCAGTTCGGCAATGCGGTTGAGTATTTTAAATCTTTCTTCAACAGGTGAAGTGCTCCAGGATGTAAATGCTTTCCTTGCTGCATTCACGGCAGCATCGATATCTTTTTTGTGCGAGTCGGGAATCTGGCCACATACTTTCCCTGTTGCAGGATCCATGTTATCAATGAAGTTACCACTTAACGGACCGATGAGATTGCCACCGATGTAATTCTCTAAGTGATATGGGATTTCAAGTTTCATTTGTACATAGGTTATATACTTCCTGTTCGCCCACCATCAACAGGAATGCTGACACCATTTACATATGATGCCGCCGGTGATGCAAGGAATGCAGCAACCGAAGCGATCTCTGATGCATCAGCAAAACGTTTCATGGGTACTTCTTCCACCATGTTCTTTTCTACAATATCTACTACTGTGTTTCCCCGCTTCGCAATATTCTCAATTAAGGTGGATAGCCGTTTCGTGGAAGTAAAACCGGGTAATACATTGTTGACAGTAATATTAAACTGTCCCAACTCATTTGCCATCGTCTTCGACCAGCTGGCAACAGCGCCACGGATGGTGTTGGAAACGCCCAGGTTCTTCAACGGTATCTTTACTGAAGTGGAAATAATATTAATAATGCGGCCATAGCCTTCTTTCTTCATGGATGGGATGACCGCTTTGGCAAGAATATGATTACAGATCAGGTGCTGGCTGAAGGTATTCAGAAAAGCTTCTTCCGTGGCCTCGGTGATAGGACCCGCAGCCGGGCCTCCGGTGTTATTGATAAGAATATGAACCGGGCTTTTAGCCACATGGGCTTCGATCGCTTTCTTCAGTTCATCAGGCTGGCTGAAATCGGCTACGAGATAGTTGTGTTGCTGCCGTAATTGGGTATCCAGTTTGCGGACCGCTTCCTTTAATGCCTCTTCATTTCTTGCCACTAAAGTGCAACTGGCACCGAGCAAAGCCAGTTCTTCGGCTATGGCCAGACCAATACCTTGGGTACTGCCGCAAACAATGGCCATTTTTCCTTCTAAAGAGAGATTCATGAAGTCAAACCTAAAGAAAAATGTTGTAATTTTTCGTTTAATATTATAGCCACGAAGACACTAAGACACAATGTGTATTTTCTTCGTGTCCTGGTGCCTTTGTGGCAAAATTTCTTTACAATTAAAACCTTCTATATGGCCGTTATTGCCCCTTTTAATCTCAAAAAATGGATCGACGAAAACCGTGACCTGCTGAAACCACCGGTTGGTAATCAATGTGTGTATAAAGATGCGGAGAACTTTATAGTGATGGTAGTAGGCGGACCTAATGCCCGTAAGGACTACCATTTCAATGAAACCGAAGAATTGTATTACCAGGTAGAGGGTGATATTGTAGTTAAGATCATTGACAACGGAGAGTTCAAAGACATCCCCATCAAAGAAGGTGAGATATTTCTGCTGCCTCCTAAAACGCCGCACTCTCCGCAACGTGGCCCCGGCACCGTTGGCCTGGTGATTGAAAAGAAAAGAGAATCCGAAGACGATGGCTTTCTCTGGTTCTGCGAAAAATGCGGCAATAAGCTATATGAAGAAACATTGCATGTGGATGATATTGTAAAACAATTGCCACCCGTGATGAACCGCTTCTGGGAAGATATGATGCACCGAACCTGTGATAAATGCGGAGCTGTGATGGAGCCACCTATAAAAAGATAAATCACAATAAACAAATTACAAATTCCACCACGCTGTATCACACAGCTGACTAACTGTAAGAATCGTTACGATGGGATTTGGTATTTAGTATTTGGAATTTAATACTTACTATTTCATGAGGATCGATATTCATACTCACATCATGCCCTCCGTAATACCGAACTGGGCGCAAAAGTTTGGTTACGGAGAATTCATTCACCTGGAACACCGCAACTGTGAAGCCTGTATGATGAAAGGTGACAGTGTTTTTCGGGTGGTGGGAGAAAATTGTTTTAAGGAAGAGGTGCGTCGTAAAGAAATGGAAGAAACCAGTGTGGATATACAAGTATTGTCCACCATTCCGGTATTGTTTAACTACTGGGCCAAACCGGCTGATGGGTTGGAAACTTCCCGCTTCTTTAATGATCATATTGCTGAAACGGTGAGCAAAGAACCTAACCATTTTATCGGGTTGGGAACCGTACCGCTACAGGATATCAATCTTTCTATTAAAGAAATGGAACGCTGCATGAAGGAATTGAAAATGTCTGGGCTGGAGATCGGTTCGAATATCAATGGCAAGAATTTATCAGATAAAGATTTCTTTCCGTTTTATGAAGCAGCAGAAAAAATGGGTTGTGCTTTATTCATTCATCCGTGGGAGATGATGGGCGAAGACCAGATGCAGCAATACTGGCTGCCCTGGCTGGTGGGTATGCCGGCAGAAACTTCCCGTGCTATCTGCTCTATGATATTCGGCGGCGTGTTTGAAAAATTTCCTAAACTAAGAGTAGCCTTTGCACATGGTGGCGGTTCATTTCCTTTTACATTGGGAAGGATTGAGCATGGGTTTAAAGTACGACCGGACCTTACCGCTGTTGACAATCCTATTAACCCAAGAGATTATATCGGAAAATTCTGGGTAGACAGTTTGGTCCATGATAGAAAAGCATTTACATACCTGCTGGAAGTTATGGGAGAAGATGCTATTTGTCTTGGCAGTGATTATCCCTTTCCGTTGGGTGAGCATAAACCCGGTCGCCTGATAGAGAAAATGGGCTTGGGTAAAAAGACCACCCGAAAACTATTCCATAAAAATGCGGAGGAATGGCTGGGACTGGATGGAAAAAGGTTGCCGGAGTTTTGAGCCGTTACTCATTAAACAGGTTCGGATAGTCTGTAATAATTCCATCCACTCCCATCGCCTTTAATTCATTGATCTTTACTTTATCATTCACTGTCCAGGGAATGACTTTCATGTTTAGCTGATGGCATTTCTTCAGCAACTTTTCATTGACCAATGAAAAAGCGGGGCTGTATATGGTAGGTGTAAAGCCCAATGCTTTTAATTGCTCCTCCAGGGTTCGCTTGTCGAAGTCTTCTATCAGCATAGCGGTTTTGATCGCCGGATATTTTTCATGCAGGTATTGCAGGGTGCGGAAATCGAATGACTGGATGATCACATACTCTTCGATCTGCTTTTCTTTGATGACGGCCATCAGCAACTCCACGATCTCTTCCGGCTTTGGGTTGAATACACCGTCAAACTCCGGGTTGGTCTTTGTTTCAATATTATAATACGGAAAAGGTCGCCTTCTTGTCATCATATCCTTCTTCACACTGTCTATCACATCCGCCAGCAATGGTTTTGTCACCTTCATCTTTTGCTGCCGGGGGAAGCGGGGATGCGGTTTCATCCCTACGTCAAAGGTTTTTGTTTGCTCATAGGTCATCCAGTAAATATTGAACTTCCGTTCCTCCCGTTCACCCATATAAGTTCCGTCAGGCTTAGTGGTGATCTCCTGTCCAAACCATTGCTCATGCGACAGGATCACTTTTTTATCTTTTGTGATAACGACATCCATTTCCAGCGTAGTAACACCGAGATCTATCGCCTTCAGCATGGCAGGAATGGTATTCTCCGGCATCAGGCCGCGGCAGCCGCGGTGGCCTTGCTTATCAAATTCCCCTTGCATATACTTTTCTTTACCTGTATTTGATGAAGCCTTCTTCATCTTCTTTGTATTTGAGCAGGAAAAAATAAATACCAGCAGACCGTATAAGATATATCTCCTCATGATGGGAATACTTTAGCCTTTCGCTCTTCCATTATTGTAGCAATCTTTTTTGCATCACCATCCTGCAGCTTAAGCTCCCGTATGATATTATCATAACTTTTCTCATCCCGGTTCTGGCTTAGTTTAAAGACATGCTGCATTCCCGTTACTTCAATTTCAAAAGCCATAATCGCTTTCATCATCTTTTCAGTGTATTCAGCCGGAAGGTTATCAAATATGGTTTCTGATGCGGCATTGTTATTTTCATAATGAAGTGTAAGCCGTTTAAGTATGGCTACCAGGTCAGCTTCATTTCCAAACCGGATGGTGCCTGCTGCATGCACACTCATGTAGTTCCAGGTGCTGCCCTGGAAAGGGTTGGTGTACCAGGTGGCGCTTACATAAGTATGGGGACCTGTAAATACAGCCAGCACATTAGTATTTTGCTCAAATGCTTTATGATGATCTGTTTGCCGCATCATATGGCCGGTAAGAAAAAGTTTACCCTCTCTTTCATCAATAAACACCGGAACCTGTGTAGCAACTGGCTTATTATTCGTATCAGATCCGGTCAAAAAAACAAACGGGTGCTCCCGCATAAATCGGAGCACTTCTTCTTTATCATCCTCTTTAAAATAAGGAAGGTTGTACATGTTATTTTTTTTGCCGCTTAAACTGTCTCCGCAATCTTTTCCGAACTGATATTCGCATTCCGCATTGCAATACTTCGTACCACTTGCGAAGCAAACCCTTCAAAAGATTTTCTCGTAACCATATCATCACTCATCATGATGGGCACACCCTGGTCACCACCTTCCCGTATGCTTTGTACCAACGGTATCTGTCCAAGGAAAGGAATATCATATTCATCGGCCAAACGCTTACCGCCATCTTTTCCAAAAATGTAATACTTATTATCCGGGAGTTCAGCCGGGGTAAAATAACTCATGTTCTCTACCAGGCCGATGATCGGAACATTCATTTGTGCCTGCCCGAACATGGCAATACCTTTCTTGGCATCAGCCAATGCCACATCCTGTGGTGTGGTAACGATAACTGCACCCGTGACCGGCACTGTTTGCATCAACGTCAGATGAATGTCCCCTGTTCCAGGTGGCATATCCACCACCAGGTAATCCAGGTCTTCCCAAAAGACATCCGTTACAAACTGACGGATAGCACTGCTGGCCATTGGCCCTCTCCATACCACTGCATTCTTTTCATCCACCAGCAAGCCGATGCTGATGAGTTTGATGCCATACCGTTCCAGCGGAATGATCATTCCTTTGCCTTCAATGTCCATCATCATCGGCCGCTCTCCCCGCACTCCAAACATGATAGGCACACTCGGTCCATATATATCCGCATCCATCAATCCTACTTTGGCACCGCTTTGCGACAAGGCCAGCGCCAAATTAGCCGCCACCGTAGATTTACCTACACCGCCTTTTCCGCTTACCACGGCAATAATATTCTTCACTTTGGGTAACACTGTTCCGGAATCGGTTCGCTTCGTTGTCGTATTGGATGTAAAGTTCACCTTCACATTCGCCTCTTTATTCACCAGCAGTTTTACCGCATTGGTACTGGCCGTGGCCATCATATCCTTCATTGGACAGGCTGGTGTGGTAAGTACAATAGTAAACGACACGTCGTTGCCATTGATCTCAATATCTTTTACCATGTTCAGCGTTACCAGGTCTTTGCCCAGGTCGGGTTCCTGCACATTACTGAGGGCTTCGAGTATTTTTTCTTTTGTCATTAAACCTGAGATTTATAAGATTTGACAGGATTAGCGTGACAAAGAGAACCTTCCAATTGACAATCACTAAAATCCTTGTTAAAAAACTTAATTACGGGCAAAGTTAACCAATACAAGGGGCAAATTGTTTTACGAAATCAGCAACTTGTCTTTATTTTTGACGCAGTGAAGAAATTTCTATTTTATACAGCCATACTGCTTTTTATCCTTCCCCAAACTGCCAGGGGCCAGTTTGAAACCTCCCGTGATTCTGTGGTGCAATTGTACGGTGTGATCATGACCGCCGATAGCCTGGTAGGCGTACCGGCTGTGAGTGTGACCGTAAAAGGGCAAAACCGGGGTACCATTTCTAATGCTCAGGGTGTTTTTTCTATTGTGGTGCTGAAAGGCGACCAGGTGGAGTTTACCCACGTTACCTATAAACCGAAAACGATCACCATACCCCGTAACCTGGAAGGGAATCAATATAGTGTGGTGCAACTGATGGTGGTGGATACTGTTTACCTGCCGGCAACGATCATCAAACCGAGACCAACTGCCGCACAGTTTGCCAGGGATTTTGTGAACAACAAAGTACAGGATGACAACTACGAGATCGCCCGAAAAAACACCAGCGCCGCCAAACGAAGGATCTTAATGCGAACTGTTCCTGCTGATGGCGGAGAGGCTACCAAAATACAGTTCAATAATATTGCTAATAAAGCGGTGTACTACCGGCAAGCGCCTCCCCAAAATATCTTTAACCCTGCTGCCTGGGCGGATTTTATACAGGCGTGGAAACGGGGAGATTTTAAGAATAAGAATTAAACGCCGATTTCAGGATTAATGCGGATTATGAGGATGGTTATTTGACCCGCTTCAGTTTTTCTTGCACGCCACAGTGCACATGGTATCGTTCCGTAATTCTGCTGAACAGCTTACATTTGCCTGTCAACCAATTAATCAATCTTCCCGAAAGTGAGTTTTCAAAACTCCGCTTTAGGGCAAAGGAAAACTTCAACTATCATGAATTTTAATGGGGGAAATATCTCCGTCATCGGCGCCGGCACTATGGGAAATGGCATTGCTCATGTATTTGCCCAACGTGGTTTTAAAGTAACACTTATTGATGTATCGCAGCCACAACTGGACAAAGCCATTGCCACGATCGGTAATAACCTGGACCGCATGGTGGCCAAAGAGATCATCCGCAAAGAACTGAAAGACGAAACACTGAAAAATATCACTACCAGCAATTCCATTGCCGAAGGTGTAAAAAATGCGGCACTGGTAGTGGAGGCGGCTACGGAAAATGAAGAGCTGAAGCTGAGCATTTTTCAGCAAATTGATAAGGCAGCACCGCCTGATTGCATACTGAGTACGAATACGTCCTCTATCTCCATCACTAAAATAGGTGCGGTAACCCAACGGCCCGAAAAAGTAATTGGCATGCACTTTATGAACCCGGTACCGGTGATGAAACTGGTGGAAGTGATCAACAGCCAGCTAACCAGCAAAGAAGTAACGGAGAAAATAGTAGCCCTGAGCACAAGTTTGGGCAAAGTGCCATGCGTCGTAAATGATTATCCTGGCTTTATTGCCAACCGCATCCTGATGCCGATGATCAATGAAGCGATATACAGCCTGCACGAAGGGGTAGCCGGGGTGGAAGAAATAGACACCATCATGAAACTGGGTATGGCGCACCCGATGGGGCCACTGCAACTTGCTGACCTGATAGGGCTGGATGTTTGTCTTTCTATCCTTAAAGTCTTGCATGAAGGTTTTGGCAATGACAAATACACTCCCTGCCCCTTGCTGGTGAATATGGTAAATGCGGGCACTCTTGGAATAAAGACAGGGGCTGGTTTTTATGTGTATATACCCGGAAACAAAGAGCTGGTGGTAAGTGAACGGTTCAAAAGCTGATGCAGGGAAGTAAACAGCACCTGGCTTGAAAATATGCCGGAGAATCAGTATCTTACTACGTGGCCTTTTCTCTCATGAAGCACAAAAAAAACATAGTATTGGTTGCTTGTATCGTTACGGCGATCTTGTTTATATTCCCCTCCTGTCAAAAAGAAGCGAAAGGCGATGAGAACCAAAGCCGTGGTACTAATTTTGACCTGCTGCAAAAGACTGTAACCACCTATAGCTATTCTGCCCGTAAAACGACTGTCAATTATACTTATAATGCCAACCGGCAGCTGGTTGAGACAAAAACAACTGATTCAGACCCATCCGGAAATAATACCTTTCAAACAGAAACATTCTTTAGGAATTCGGCTGGCCGGCTGGATAGCAGCAGCTTTGTAAACAGCACTAACGGCATCGTTGATTACAGAACCCAAACCTATTACACATATGATATTTCCGGCAAATTGATCCTTACTTACCAAAATGTAACGCTTGTTTCTCAACCTTATAAGGACAGTTCAGTTTATACCTATGCGGGTAACACTTTACAACAACGAAAAGATTACAGAAGCTTTGGCGGTGTCGCTTATAACCTGCTTAGAGACGCTGCATACCAGTTTGATGCATCAGGAAATCTTACCCAAACCATTTTCCAGTGGACAACACACCCCGGGCCCGATACTGCAAATTTTCAATATGATAATAAGGTAAATGCCTTGCCGGTAGACCGGTTGGTATTTTACTGGGCACCCCTTTTTTATGATGATTACAAGCCTTCTAATAATTTAAAGCAGGCCGTCAACGTAAAGACCGATTATCCCAGTTATACTTACGACTACCTGTACACAACTAACAATAAACCTTTGTACCGCAAGACAATTGAAATGGGCTCAGCGATCTTTTATGAAACGCTGTATTACTACGATTAATAACTTGAAAGGCCCTGCATTGCTTTCACTTCCACCTTTCTAAGATCATTTAGCCGGAATAGTACCTCCTCCAGCCTGTTCTTTGGAATGCCAATCTCCAGTGAGCAGAACAATTGCGTTTCCTGTTTAAACACTGTGCAGTCAAACTGCTTTACCACTTTCATCACATCATTCATTTGTGTGTAATCATATTGCAGGCGATAGTTAAGCAAAACAGGTCTTTGTACAATACCAGTAGTTTGCAGGGCAAAAGCTGCTGCTGTTTTATAAGCAGCGATCAGGCCCGGCACACCAAGCTGTGTACCGCCGAAATACCGGACCACGATGATGAGTACATTAGTTACCTGCTTACTGTCTATCTGTCCCAGTATAGGCCGCCCTGCAGTGCCGGATGGTTCGCCATCATCGCTTACCCTGTAGTTTGTTCCATCCAGTCCCAGCCGGTAGGCAAAACAATGATGGGTGGCTTTTGGATGCTCTTTTTTTATTTCCGCCAGTCGTTCTTTAAAGGCACTTATCTCTGCGACAGGGAAGGCATAGGCAATGAACTTGCTGCCACGGTCTTTAAATTCAGCAACAGAAGCATTTTGAATTGTAGTATAATAATCGGGAGTCATTGATAAGGAGTCGTTAGCCAGGAACGCTGTTTGCCGGTTTAAATATTTCAATAGTGTCTGTCAATACTTTCTCTTCGTCTGCCTTCTCTGCGTTGAAAAGTACAGGTGCTCTGAGACCATTACTAATTATTAATTCTGAATTACTAATTATTCTCGCTTCATCCCATAAGGCTTCGTCAATAAAAGATTGCAGTAAGATGCTTCCACCTTCCACCAGCACACTTTGTATATTAAGCACATGCAATTTTTGCAACAGCTGCCGGACAATACTTTTGTCCTTTTTTATTTTAAAATAAGACAAGTTTCCGTCTGTTTCTTCATTTATCCCATTGAAAACAATGGTCCTCACTTCCCGGTTGAAGAGTTGCAACGTAGCCGGTAATCTTAAATTCATATCCAGCACCAACCGGGTTGGCGATGGCCCGGGCCATGATCTTGTTGTCAGCGAAGGATCATCAAGCAAAGCGGTGTTTGTTCCAACCAGGATAGCCGCTTCTTCACTCCGCCATTTATGAACCAAGCGGTTTGAGTATTCATTACTGATAAGTAACCTTGCAATTTTAGGGTCTCCGTAAGTCCCCCCTTGTGGGAGATTTAGGGGGGCTACAAACCCATCCCCCGTCTGCGCCCATTTCAATATCACATAAGGACGTTGCTTTGTATGAAATGTAAAGAATCGCTTATTCAATTCTTCACACTCCTTTTTCAATTCGCCGGAAGCAAGACATACCTTCACTCCTGCTGCCTGTAATTTTTCAATCCCTTTTCCATTTACCTCATCAAACGGGTCACGGCAACCGATCACTACCTGAGGCAACTTATATTTAATAATAAGATCAGAGCAGGGTGGTGTTTTACCAAAATGTGCACAGGGTTCCAGTGAAACATATAATGTTGATGCAGAAAACTTATCCGCATGGCCGCTGTCAATTGCCTGGTTGATGCAATTCACCTCGGCATGGGCCTGGCCATACCGCTGGTGCCAGCCTTCACCAATGATCGTATCATTATATACCAGCACCGCCCCTACCATCGGGTTGGGTGCCACATATCCGGCTCCCAAACGGGCCAGCTCAAGGCAACGATAAATATATTTCTGCTGATCGGCTACTACCATAATAAAAGTGATGCAAATATAACTTATTCCCCAGCCGTAGCAGGCTTCCCGAATTCGCTGCCGGTATTTCACCATTCACTTTGTAAGTTTGTTGCCGTGACGATACAGGAAGCCACATATTATATATTAAACAAACTCCGCAGCATTTACACTGATAGTGAGGCCAGTTCCATTACTGATCTCGTCATGGAATTTATAACCGGATCAGGCAAGGCAGAACGAATGATCTATAAGAACACGGCTATTACCCCGGCCGAAGAAAAACAAGTGGAGAAACTTACGAAACGGCTGATGCAACAGGAACCAGTGCAATATGTACTGAACCAATCCTGGTTTTGCAACCTGAAACTATATGTTGATAAAAATGTGCTGATCCCACGGCCTGAAACGGAAGAACTCGTGGAATGGATAATTACCAATTGTAAATTCCCTGTTGATGAATTAAAAATACTCGACATCGGTACGGGCAGCGGTTGTATCCCCATCAGTTTAAAAAGAAGGATCCGTAAAGCAGAGGTGTGGGCAGTTGATATCAGCGAAGCAGCGTTGGAAGTAGCTACCAAAAATGCTGCTGTTCTTGGCACAGCAGTTAATTTTCTGCACCTTGATATTTTAGATGAAACACAATGGAACCACTTACCACATTTTGACATTATCGTCAGCAACCCACCCTACGTTCCGGGAAAAGATAAAGATCAAATGCATCCGAATGTCCTGCAATATGAACCTGGCACTGCCCTGTTTGTGCCAGATGATGATCCCCTGTTATTTTATAAAACCATTACCCGCTTTGCCAAACAACATCTGGCTGATGACGGCTTCCTCTATTTTGAGATACATGAAGATCTTGGCAAAGCCACATTAGATCTGCTGCAGGCAGAAGGTTTTACCACTGAGTTGAAAAAGGATATGCAAGAAAAAGACCGGATGATAAGATCCGGTCTGTCAAAATAATATATACGTCAAAGAGGTTAGTCTATTCTTGCCACTACTTTAGCAGTATCTCTTTTAGCCACCCGCATGATTCGGAACACTTCGCCATAGTAGGCAGCGGTATCCGCATTGATAACAACGGTAGGGGTATCTACAAAAGCTTTGTACTTCCTGATCTCATTTCTCAATAAGGAATCAAACATCGAATTCTCCACTTTTGTAGTGCCAATAAAATACTGCTGGTTCTTATCAATAGACACCATGATATTCTGCTTTGCCTTTGTATCCTTTGATCCCCGGGGCAATCCCACTTTCACCACGTTGGGATTAGCCAGCGTAGCAACGATGAGAAAGAACATCAGCAGGATGAACAGGATATCATTCAGCGAGTCCGTGAAAACCTCCCCCGATTCTCCTTTATGTTTTTTTCTGAATTTCATGCTTGTAGTTTAGCGGGTTGGTTCTTGCAAAATGTCCAGGAAGTCGGCAGAAGCAGCCTCCATCTTGTTAGACGTTTTATCGATCTGTGTATTCAGGTAGCTGTATGCAAGGTAAGCACCCAGCCCTATTACAAGACCCGTGATAGAGGTAATCAGCTTCGTATAAATACCACCTGCTATCGTACCCACTTCAAATTCGTTGGTGGAAGTGATCTTTGAAAACAATTGCATCAGCCCAACCAGTGTTCCCACAAATCCGAAAATAGGGGCCGCTTTTGACACCACTGAAAGTACTCCGAGATTTTTTTCCAGTTTATACATTTCCAGCTGACCGACATTATCCATACTTTTTTCAATACTGTCAAGCGGTTTGCCGATCCGCTGGATACCTTTATCAATGATGCGGGCCACCGGCGTATTGTTGTTCTTGGCAAAATTTCTGGCGGCTGACACATTGCCAGTCATAATATTATCCCGGATGATATTCATGAAATTATCGTCGATCTTGGCAGCATTACGGATAGCAATGGTCCGTTCTGCAAAAATGTACACTGCCAATAACAACATAATGGCCAGCGGAACCATGATCCACCCGCCCATTTTGAGCAATTCAAAAAAACTTAAATGTCCGTCATGATTACTGTCGCCGGCGGCGAATTGGGTTGCTTTCTGTAAAGTGTCTGCAATCTGTAAAAGGTCAATCATAATTGTATGGTTCTTTAGGTGTAAAAGTAGGCGTTGCCTCCCAAATCCTTTTTGTACGTTTTCAACAAATCTTGATAACGTCTCCTTGAACGAGAAAAACAATGCCACGTTGTACGTGGCATTGGAATTTTAGAGTTATTTAACAAGAAGATCAACTATCCTTACCTGCTTGTCTCACCATTAAGGCTTGTATTTGCTTCATCGTTGATTGCATTCCTTCGGAGCTTCCATCAAGGAATATCACATTGCCTTTGCCATATTCGGCAAAGTTCTTAATAGCTTCTGTCCACATACTGAACAGAATTACATTGGTATCAAGGTTGGCTTGTTTCATTTGTTCTGCAGCTTCAGACATACCGGCTGCTACTTCCTTACGGAAAAGAGCCACACCCTGTCCACGAAGACGGGCAGCTTCTTTTTCAGCTTCAGCCGCAATTTTAGTTGCATTACCATCCGCTTCAGCAGATTTTGTTTTAGTGATCAGTAACGCCTGGCCTTCATTCTCCGCAGCAGCTTTCAGGTTATTAGATGCCACCACTTTACTCATGGAGTCGAGGATCACTTTATCAAAAGTAATATCATTGATCTGCAGATCCTGCAGGTGATATCCCCATGTTTCCAGCGTATGATCGATCTCTGCTTTTACATATTCAACTATCTCTTTGCGCAAGCCTAATATCTCTGCCTGCTTCTTGGTAGCCACGAAAGAACGGATATTACCCTCGATCGTTCTGATCAATGCCTGCATCAGGTCTTTATCCGCAAAGAATTTAAATGCTACTTTCTTTATCGTTTCTTCATCCGAATTCTGAACAGAGTACAACAGCATGCTTTTGAAATACACATTGGCCTGGTCAGAAGTAACCGCCTGGAACTCCAGTTCCACCGAACGGTTCTGAATAGACACTTTACGGGCCACAGATTCCAAAATAGGAATTTTCATATTCAATCCCGGCCGGGCCACCCGGCGGTATTTGCCAAACATGGTAATAACACCGATATATCCCTGGTTGATGGTGAACAAGGAGCCAAAGAAGATAATTACAGCTACAATGATCCACCAGTTGTGCGAAAGCCAATTTCCAATATCCATGGTTTTTAGTTTTTATGTAAGTTATGATTATTTTGTCTTTGCGAGGCGCAGCCGAAGCAATCTCCTTGCAAGGCGCAGGACCCAGTGGCCCAGTGGGCACTTTTCATCGTCCCATTACTCATCATACCTCATATCTCAGGGAGGCCCCTTCGTTCCTCGGGGGATTAAGCCTTCTCCTCCCACACCTGTACCAAATGCACCATCATTTCCACGGCCTTATTCATGTCCTGCACACTTATATGTTCCAGCTTGGAATGGATGCCCTGCTCACCTGCAAACAAATTAGGGCAGGGTAATCCCATGAAGGACAAGCGGCTGCCATCCGTACCGCCACGTATACTTTCCATTTTTGGAGTCAGTCCCACCCTTGTGATCGCTTCTTTAGCATATTCCACCACATGCGGATGCAGGTCCAGCACTTCCTTCATATTGCGATATTGCTCCGTCACTGTAAACTCAAACGTGGCTTTCGGATAGGTTCTCATCCGTTCTTCAATTTGCGTCCGCAGGTAATCTTCCTTTTTGGCCAGTCCGGCAGTTTCAAAATCACGGATGATAAATTCAATGGTACATTTCTCCGCAATACCTTCCACCCTCACGGGGTGAATAAAACCTCTTTTACCATCTGTTGATTCAGGTGAAAGCCGGTCTTTTGGTAAAGCCGCCAATATCTCTCCGGCAATTTTCATCGCATTGATCATTTTGCCTTTTGCATATCCCGGATGTGAGATCACTCCATGTATAACCACTTTTACTCCATCCGCACTGAATGTTTCATCTTCCAGTGCGCCTGCATCACCACTATCCAGCGTATAACCAAAATCAGCCGCCAGTTTTTTCATATCCACTTTAGCGGTGCCTTTACCCACTTCTTCATCCGGTGTGAAGAGTATTTTTATTTCGCCGTGCTTTATCTCTTTATGTGTCATTAAAAAATTAGCCAGGTCCATTATCTCTGCCACACCGGCTTTATCATCAGAACCCAGTAAGGTAGTTCCCGATGCCGTAATGATATCATTGCCGATCTGCGTTTGCAGGTAAGGATATTCACTTACCCGAAGCACTTGCGAAGTGTCGTCCGGTAATACAATATCCTGGCCCTGGTAATTTTTATGCACTATTGGTTTGATACCTGTGCCGCTGCAATCGGGTGCAGTGTCCACATGAGCGCAAAAGCAGATCACCGGTACTTTTTTATCTGTGGTAGCAGGGATCGTGGCATACACATATCCCCATTCATCCATGTGGGCATCAGCAATTCCCATGGCATTCAATTCAGCAGCGAGTATCTTTCCAAGATCTTTCTGTTTCTCTGTTGTAGGATAGGTATCTGACTGCGGGTCGCTTTGTGTATCTACCTGCACATATCTGAGGAATCTTTCTGAAGCGGTGAACTTGTACTCTTTAAACATACTCTCTCTTTTTGGGGCATCGAATATACAGCAAAAGAAAATGCCCGCCTTCCGGCAGGCAGGGTTCAGGGTATTTACCCTAAACCATATCCATAAATTAACCAATTAACGATTCAACTAATTACGGCATAATGATCAGAGGGCTTCCCCCAACTATTTCCACCAGCTCCAGGTCAAATACCAGGTCTTGTCCGGCCAAGGGATGGTTGGCATCCAGCATTACTACATCTTCTTTTATTTCCACAATGGTAACCTGGAATTGTTGTCCGCTTTGATCGCTCATTCCCAGCGGCATACCTACTTCAATTTCCATATCTTTTGGAAAACGATCTTTAGGCATTTCAATCACCATTTCAGGGTTTTTAGGACCATATGCTTCATTAAAAGGGATGTTGATCGTTTTCTTTTCGCCCACTGTCATACCGGTCACGCCATCATCAAATCCTTTTATTACCATTCCGCTGCCTACTTCAAACTCCAGCGGCTCACGTCCAGCAGAAGAATCAAATGTTTCACCAGAAGTTAATTTTCCATGATAGTGAACTTTTATTGTATCACCACTTTTTACCTGTGCCATTGTTGTTGTTTTTTGTTTGATTTTTAAGAAAAAACTGGGCTGCAAGGTAGGGCAAATCCAGTAATGCAACCGTTTAAATATTTGGGCCGGTCTCCGTAAATATTTTCTGTATTTTCAAATGATTAAAATTAAGCTGATGAGACAATTACTAACAGTGCCCTTCTTCTTGTTATTGATAAGCTGTGCCGCCCAAAAAGATAACGGTCAACCCGCCGCTAAAGAGGTGAAAGTACTGGCAGGTGCAGACCGTATAAATGTGTACCTCCCGCTTATTAAAGGAAGAAAAGTAGGCATATTCGCCAACCAGACCTCGATGGTGGGCAATACCCACCTGGTGGATACCTTGCTAAAGCTCGGCATTGATATAAAAGTAATATTCGGCCCCGAACATGGCTTCCGTGGAACTGCTGATGCAGGGGAAAAAGTAGGCAATAACATTGACAGCAAAACGGGCATCCCTGTTGTTTCCTTATATGGTGCCAAAAGAAGGCCATCTGCGGAGGATGTAAAAGAGGTGGATGTGCTGATATTTGATATACAGGATGTGGGGGTTCGCTTCTACACCTTCATTTCATCACTCGAAGAATTTATGGAAGCAGCCTTTGAATTGGGTAAACCCCTGATGATCCTCGACCGGCCTAATCCTAACGGTCACTATGTGGATGGCCCGGTGCTGGATACGAAATACCACTCCTTTGTTGGCCGTCAGCCCATTCCGGTCGTGTATGGGATGACGATAGCCGAATACGCCTTTATGATCGCTGGTGAAAATTGGCTCAGCGAAAAAGCCAATATCAAATATGCTTATTATAAAACAGCTGAGAATTCACCCGATACACCTTTTCATTTCCAGGTGATCAAATGCAAAGGCTATGACCATAAAACAAAATATGTGCTACCAGTAAAGCCCTCACCCAACCTGCCCA
>CAYUCU010000056.1:0-20082 GCA_964443345.1 uncultured Chitinophaga sp. | reverse complement strand
CAACAAACACAGCTGGCCGGCAACTGGAACCTTTTTACGACCTGCAATTGCGCCGTGTAAATTATACAATGGATGGCTTTCGTGAAAACCCAACACTCTATGTAAGTAACCTCTTTAATTTCTTTAACCCAAAGGCAGGTATCAGCTATAAAAAGAATACCTGGAAAACATACCTGTCTTATAGTATAGCCAATAAAGAACCGAACCGGGATGATTTTGAAGCCGGCATTACACAACAACCAAAACCAGAACGGTTACATGATATAGAATTGGGTGTTGAAAAAAATGCAGACCGGTATTCCTGGTCAGCAACACTTTATCATATGAACTATAAAGACCAGTTGGTACTGACGGGGAAGATAAATGATGTGGGTGCCTACACCCGGACAAACATCCCAAAAAGCTACCGTGCAGGAATAGAACTGCAGGGAACAATAAAAGTTTATTCCTGGCTGACTGCGTCTGCAAACCTGGCATTGAGCCAGAACAAAGTGCTGAACTTTACAGAATATATTGATGACTATGATAACGGCGGGCAAAAAATAACAGCTTTTCAAAAGTCTGATATTGCCTACTCCCCTTCTGTTGTTGGCGGGGGCAGTATTAATTTTATACCTGTGAAGAATGGAGCGCTGAGTTTACTTAACAAATATGTAAGTAAACAATACTTAGACAATACCTCAAATGACATCCGTGTCTTAAATGCCTTTTTTACACAAGACCTGAGAGCCAGCTATTCCATTAAAAAGAAATGGCTAAAAGAACTGGCGGTCATTGCACAGGTAAATAATCTCTGGGGAACGAAATACGAGCCAAATGGTTATACCTACAGCTATTTTGCCGGTGGCGTCACTACCACTGAAAATTTTTATTTTCCAATGGCCGGAAGGAATTTTATGATCGGAGTAAATCTAAAGTTATAGGCGGGACGTAAGAAGTACGAAATGATGCCGGGAATTTCGTACTTCTTGCTTCTTACTTTGTAGTTGTAAATTTAGCCTGCCAGTCCAGCATGCCGCCCACTACATTCTTAGTGTTCTTAAAACCCATAGTATCGAGCAACAAACAAGCCTGCCCGCTGCGGTTGCCACTGCGGCAATAGATGATCACTTCTTCTTCTTTGAGCGGCTCCAGCTCATCAATTTGCATAGTTTGAAATCTTCCCAGTGGAACCAGTGTACCACCGATATTGAATTCGGCATACTCATGTGGTTCCCGGCAGTCAAACAGGTTTAATTTTTCGCCGGAATCCATCCGGGCTTTTAATTCTTCTACAGTAATGTTTTGCATGATATGTATTCTGAAAATTAATAATCACTTTCCTTGTTACCTTCTTTAGGTTCTTCCTTTTCCTCAGGGTCTTTGAGCAAAGGGCGGTTCAATTTCTTCCGGATACTATCTGCTGGTCGTTCATTCTGCAGCCACACATCCATTGTTTGTCCGGAGCGGATGCGCAACAGCCTTTTTTCATCGTCAAAGCGTTCGGGATTTTGCCGGCTTATCCAGGCATTGGCCGTGTCCGTTACATTTTCATCTGCCATTATTGCCCCAATGATTATTCCATGGTCTTCCAGCATTTCCTTTGCATCACTGAAAAGCATTCCGGTAATATCGGGCACAGCAAACTCTTTTTCCCCTACTCCGTCTCCCAGTACCAGCGATACCACACTGCCTTTTTTTATCTTGGTTCCGGGAGCGATCATTTTCCCGTTATACCATTGTTCCAGTACGGCATTCTTAGCGAAGTCCGGTTTAAAGGTAGTGTCTCCGATCCGCAGGTCCATATTCTTCAATACCATTTCGGCGTTGCGCAAACTATAACCGAGCAGGTTGGGCATTTCCATTTCCGGTGGTATGGTCCTGCTGATGATCAGCAATACCGTGCGGTTTGATTTTACAATTTCATCGGCATCAGGAAACTGCCGGATGACCGTCCGGGGTTTGGCCGTATCCACATAAATAGAATCCTGGATTTCCACATCAAAGCCGGCCTTCTTCAGGATCTTTACTGCTTCGTCATATTTTTTTCCGGATACAGATGGCACCGTGGCCGATTTTCCATGCCCGGTTATCCAGTCGAGTGAAAGCAGAAACAATGAAAAAATACCAACGGCCAGTATAGCGCCAATCAGGATATTGACCCATAACGGACGATGTGTGATGAATTTAAACATTTAATAAACCTGGTTTCTTGATAAAATGATTTTCTGTCTTTCTTATACTCCGCTAAGGCACTCCATCACCAATTTAGTATAAAACTCCTTCAGGCTCCATCCCATCACCTTTACTTGCTGCGGTACGATACTGGCCTCACTTTGCCCGGGAACCGTATTCACTTCAAGCATATAAGGCCTGGCTTCTTTTTCATTATATATAAAATCGATCCGTACCACACCCCTGCAATTAAATATTTCATACACCCTTCTGGCAGCATCCCTTATTTTATCCGCCACCACATCATCTACTTCGGCCGGGGTTGTTTCTGTTGACTTTCCCTGGTACTTTGCCTCAAAATCAAAAAAGGATTTATCACCATGTGCTTTTACTTCGGTTAGAGGCAGCACTATTATTTTCCCATTTGACTTAAATACGCCCACAGTGATCTCCCTGCCCTCGATCATTTCTTCCACCAGCACCTGGTCATCTTCTTTAAATGCTTTTTCTATGGCTACTCCCAGTTCATCAGACGATTGGTCCACTTTCGACATACCGATACTGGAGCCCCCGTTATTCGGTTTTACAAAAACAGGAAATTTTAAATTAGCCGCCACTTCATCCGGACTGGTAAAATTATTTTTGATCAGCACTACCGATTTTGCCACTGCTATGCCCGACATGCCGGCGACGGCAGTAGCATATCTTTTATTAAAAGTGATGGCTGAACTTGCTGCATCACAACCGGTATAAGGAATTTTCAACGTATCAAAATAGCCCTGCAATTTTCCATCCTCACCGGGTGTGCCGTGCATACCAATAAATACGGCATCAAAATCAATCTTTTGGTTATCTATCTGAAGGGAAAAATCGTTCTTATCTATTTCTATTCTTCTGCCGTCCGGCAATTCAAAAAACCAGCCCTGCGGGTTAATATCGATCTTATATACATTAAAGAGATTCCTGTCAAGATTCGTATCGATTGTCACGGCACTTTTATAGGATATAACAGCTTCTCCTGAAAAACCGCCGGTTACAAGAGCTATATTTTTCTTCATCGTGGTTGTGTAGTGAGTTTGGTTCCCCGCTGAAACGGGATAACAGATGCAAATATTGCAGAAATTTTTAAGACGCCCAACCGCCCTGCGTAATTATCATAAGGGATTAACAAAAATTAGTATTCCGGGTGCGTTATTCTGCGATCGGTGGGAAATAATAAAGGTGAAGGCCGTTTCTCCTTCACCTTTTTACGACGGGACATATCACCCGCCACTCTTTAAGCAGTTTTCACTGCTATATATTGAGATATACCTGTAAGTTAAACCTATCTGTCACCCATCCAATGGATTTTTATCAAAAATTATGCACATTGCCATTTAAAAAACGACATACATCACTCCATTCATGATACCCGGGAACCAGGACTCAAATATGCAGCTTGTCTTTCTTTGCAATGAGCTGATCTACTGTTTCCTGGTACATTTCATCCGGAACACAGCAATCTACCGGGCAAACCGCGGCGCATTGCGGCTCTTCATGAAAGCCCTGGCATTCGGTGCATTTGTTGGGAGTAATGTAGTAGATGTCAACAGCAACAGGTGCATTTTTCTGATCCGCATCCACTACTGTTCCATCCAGCAGGGTAAAAGAACCTTTTACTGACGTGCCGTCAGAAACTGCCCATTCCACTCCACCTTCATAAATAGCATTGTTGGGACATTCGGGCTCGCAAGCTCCGCAATTGATACATTCTTCTGTAATCTTAATAGCCATAACTAAATTTAATTAATGGGTTCAGTGTTACTTTTGTGTCACAAAATTAATGGTCAGGGATGAATTTACCATATCGGATTGATTTATTAAACAGGCTCGGTGAATATATTTTATCAGATGCTGAAGGCTGGCAGGAAGCAAAGAACAAGGCCAACTGGGAAAACGGATGGTTCATTCCGGAATTTATTGAACTGGCGGTTTCAGCTATTGCCCATAGCTTCTTGCAAAAACAGGTGTTGGAAAGCTGGACCCGCCAGTACCAGCTTCCCGGCAATAACCCTCAACCAAGGTCAGTCGGGATCGTAATGGCAGGTAATATCCCCCTGGTGGGGTTTCATGACTGGCTCAGCGTTTTTATCACCGGCCACCGGGCGGTCATAAAGCCCTCTTCTAAAGACCAGGTGCTCATCAAACATTTGATTGAAATAATGGCAGCCTGGGAACCGGAAATGGTTCAATACAACAGCTTTGCTGAAATGCTGAAAGGATGTGATGCCTATATTGCTACAGGCAGCAATAACTCATCCCGCTATTTTGAATATTATTTCGGAAAATACCCTCATATCATCCGGAAGAACCGGACCTCGGTTGCCGTTCTGACTGGTGATGAAACAGCTACGGAACTGGAACAGCTGGCAGATGATATTTGCCTCTATTTTGGATTGGGCTGCCGCAATGTCAGCAAGATCTTTGTTCCCAATGGTTATGATTTTATCCCGCTGATAGAAGCGCTGAAAAAATACAATTACCTGGGTGATCTTCATAAATATAAAAACAACTATGATTACAACCTGGCCATCCAGTTGCTGAATAAGAAGTATTATATGTCATCCGGAACCCAGTTATTGGTGGAAGAATCTGCCATTTTTTCACCCATCAGCCAGTTGAACTATGCTTTTTATGACAATGCAGACCTGCTGGCAGAGCAGTTGAGAAACAATGAAGAGCTTCAATGTGTGGCAGGAAAAGGGTTTCTTCCCTTTGGTCAGGCACAGACCCCCTCCATCAGCGACTATGCCGATGGGGTGGATACGATGCAGTTCCTAAAATCCTTGTAAGCAATACATTTCGCCCTTGGCCAGCTCAGTATTTCCTTGTTTCCTCCCTTTTTCTGGCGGGGACCTGTATTTCCTTATACCGTCCAAAACTCCCCCTTTAAAATGCCCGTATTTCTTAATAAATTTACATCTGCCGGGAAGTACGAAGCTCTTAGTAAAGATTTGTTAAACTAAACTGGTGGTAAGAACCGGTGAACTGACAGTTTGTTACTTTGCAGGCAAGGGCATAAAATTTGAGAATGGAATTGCCCGGAACAAAAAATAAGTAACCCATAAATAAGATCATGATGAAACTCAAACAGCTTTTACTCGTTGTTGCCGTAAGCGCAATATCCGCCATTGGAAGTGTCTGGATTTACAGCAAAACCACCAGTAAACAGTCTTCCAATTTCATTCAAACAGCGGATGGCAAAGTACCAGCAAACTATGCTGGCTTTTTTGACAATCCCACCGGTGCCGGAGAACCGATCGATTTTACAAAAGCCGCCAACGCTGCAGTACCTGCAGTAGTGCACATCAAAACAAAAATTCCCGCCAAAAAAGTAAGTAACCAGCTTCCCCGCAACCGCAATGGCGGAATGGATGACCTGATCGAACAGTTCTTTGGCGATGGCTTCTTTGGCCCCCAGGTTCGTCCCGAGCAAAGAGCTTCAGGAAGTGGTGTAATAATCAGTGAGGACGGTTATATCATTACCAACAGCCATGTGGTTTCTGACGGTGGCGATGGCATAGCAGATGAGATCACCGTTACCATGCATAATAAAAAAGTGTACAAGGCGAAAGTAATTGGCAAAGACCCGAGCAGTGATATTGCAGTTTTAAAAATTGAAGGCAATGGCTTTCCCTTTTTACTGTATGGCAATTCTGACAATGTAAAACTGGGTCAATGGGTATTAGCGATCGGTTACCCGCTTACGCTGGAAACCACCGTTACAGCAGGTATCGTTAGCGCCAAAGGCAGAAATATCGGTATCAACGGCCGGCAGAGCCAGACACCAATAGAATCCTTTATACAAACTGATGCAGCAGTGAACCAGGGCAACAGCGGTGGCGCTTTGATCAGCACCGATGGTCAGTTGGTGGGTATCAACTCTGCCATTTATGCTCCCACTGGCACTTATGCCGGTTATTCATTTGCCATACCGGTAAACCTGGTGAAGAAAATAGTGAACGACCTGATCAAATATGGCGATGTAAAGAGACCTTATCTCGGTATCCAGGTAGCAGAAGATAAATTTGATGCAGGTGATGGCGCACATATCGGTTCTGTGGCCAAAGATGGTGCTGCATCCGGCATCGGTCTTAAACCCGGAGATATCATTACCAAAATAAATGATGCCCCTATAAACTCCTGGACAGAACTTCAGGCTACTATTTCCTCTTACAATACCGGCGAAAAAATTAATATCACCTACAAACGGGATGGTAAGGAAAACACTACGTCTGCCACCCTTTCCGGCAAAACAGGTACCTACGAGCAACTGGCAGCTACAGGCTCCAGTCAAAAATTGGGGGCCGACCTGGAAACACTCGATAAGAAAACCGCTTTGCAATATGAGATTGAAGGTGGTGTGCTGGTTAAGAAAATAAAGACCGGGGGAGCGTTCAGTAAAACAAGAATGCAGGATGGATTTATCATCACCAGTGTAAATGGGATTGAGATCACCAGTATTGAAGAACTGAACAAAGCTATTACCAGCCTTAAAGGCGAAAGCCTTCAACTGGAAGGTATGTATCCCGGCTATGACGGTATCTACAGGTATCCGTTGAACCTGGAAGAATAAAAGAACTAAGATCAATATGATCTTAAAAGAGGTGTGCCATACTTAGATGACACACCTCTTTTTTATTTAAACAGCTTTTATTTCTGGTACACCAAATATTCCCAGCCCTGCATTTCAAAACTTTTCTCTTTGGTAAAGTCCTTAGTTGCGCCGGAAAATATATTCTTGAAAAGGCCTGTTATCTTTTCGTCAGTGATGTCAAAATGCAAGTCTTTTTGTGCTGACATATTCAAGACCACCAGCACTTCATTGCTGCCTTGCTTGCGCAGGTAAGCGATCACATTCTTAGCTTCCGATGTTTTTATCCGGAATGTTTGAACAGAGGGGTCTCCTGCCCGCAATGCCAGGTTGCTGCTTTTTAATTCCAGTAATGTTTTATAAAAAGCCGTTAGTTCACCGGCATTTCCTCCTGCTTGTATCGTATCCTTTTCAAAAAAATCTATCCGTTTTGTATTGCCCAGTTCCTGGCCGGAATAAAGCAATGGTACACCATTCCACGTAACACTGAATACGGCCAGTGCTTTAGCCATATCGCCATACTTTTCATATTCCGTACCATTCCAGCTGTTCTCATCATGATTGGTGGTAAACCAGGCCCGCATCGTACTATCGCCAAGATCATCATACTTGTTCAGCACTTGATATAAAGAATCCAGCGGCTGTTGCTTTTTGTAAAAATCTTCAGTGCGGTGCATCCAGGTCCAGCTATAGCTTGCATCAAAAGCTTCACCATACTCAGGCTTTTCCAGCTCATCAAATTCTCCCAGCCAGAACAAGGGTTTTACTGCATCCAGTTGTGGCCTTGCTTCTTTCCAGAAATCAAGCTCCACCCAAAATGCCAGGTCGCAACGAAAACCATCAATATCACATTCGGTCACCCAAAATTTCATTGCATCGATCATGGCTTTGCGTAAGGCCGGATTTTTAAAATTCAGTTCAATGATATCATCCATGCCGCTGGCAATTTTAAAATCATTGGTGGCTGTATCTTTCTGGTAATAATCCGGATGTTCCGTTGTCCATTTATGGTCCCAGCCGGTATGGTTGGCTACCCAGTCAATGATCACTTTAAATCCCATTTGATGGGCCTGTTTCACCAGGTTTTTAAAATCCTCCATCGTACCAAACTCCGGGTTGATGGCCGTATAATCAGAACAGGCATAATAACTTCCCAATGAACCTTTCTTATTCTTTTGGGCGATAGGGGTAACAGGCATGAACCAAAGTGTTTTCACACCCAATTCTTTTAACCTTGGCAATTCCTGCGCAAAGGCATTGAATGTACCCGCTGGGGTGTACTGACGAACATTTACTTCATAAATAGTGGTGGTATGCGACCAGTCCACCGGCTTAAATCTGTTTATCATGCTTTTTGTTTGTTTATTGGTCTCCGTTTCGTTCTTCTTTTTCATCAGCTTGCAGGAAACCAGCAGTGTTGAAAAAGAAAGGGCAAACAATAAATAACGCATCGTTAGAACTTTTGCGGAAGGTAAGAATAAGTACGAAGTCAGAAGTACGAAGTACGAAAAAAGACGGAAAGTCGGGAAGACTGTAAGACAATTGTCTTTGAACGATAACTGTTGCAGGTTTACACCAGAAGTCCGTACGATATTCTACACCACAGGTTTTACGACTTTCCATCTTCCCGACTTTCCGACTTTCCGTCTTCCCGACTTTCCGTCTTCCTGACTTTCCATCTTTCCGTCTTCCCGACTTTCCTGTCTTATCTTTGCCCAATGAAAAGTTTCGAAGTCCCAATCATTTACCGCAGCCCGTTAATTTCCGCTATCAAAAAGAAACGGAAAGAAACAGACAAAATGAAGAAGGACTTTTCTCCAACATTGCTGGATTTTGGCCCACTTCAAATATACCTGGCCCGGCACTTCGGCTTTTGCTACGGTGTGGAAAATGCGATTGAAATAGCTTTCAGAACAGTAGAAGAAAACCCGGGTAAAAAAATATACCTGTTGAGTGAGATGATTCATAACCCGCAGGTAAATGCCGATCTGCAGGCACATGGCATCACTTTTTTGCAAGATACCTATGGTAAAACACTGATACCTTTTTCTGAAATAAACAAAGATGATATTGTACTCATCCCCGCATTTGGAACAACACTGGAAATAGCACAACAATTAAAGGATACCGGCATTCAAACGGAGCAATACGACACTACCTGCCCCTTTGTGGAAAAAGTATGGAATCGCAGCGAAGCCATTGCTAAAAAAAATTACACCATCATCATTCATGGCAAACCAACACATGAAGAAACAAGAGCTACTTTTTCTCATGCTGCATACAATGCACCATCAGTAGTGGTAAAGGATATGAAGGAAACGGTGGAACTGGCAAAATATATCACTGGCGAGAAACCCGCTGCTGATTTTTATACTGAATTTAAAAACCAGTATTCTGCCGGCTTTGATATAAGTAAGGACCTGCAACGTATTGGTGTGGTCAATCAAACCACCATGCTGGCCAGCGATACACAGCCCATTGCTGATCATCTGAAAAAGACGATCGTTGATACTTTTAAATCCGAAGAAAAGTTTGCCGATACCAGAGATACGCTTTGCTATGCCACCAATGATAACCAGGCAGCTGTAAGTGCTATGCTGGAGACAGTGGCCGACCTGGCAATAGTAGTAGGCGGATATAATTCATCCAACACTTCTCACCTGGTAGAGCTTTGCGAAGAAAAGTTACCCACCTATTTTATCAACAGTTCAGAAAAAATACTTTCTGCCAGAGAAATACTGCATCATGATTTTCATACAAAAGAAGAATTGCTGTCGGCTGATTTTTTACCGGCGAAAGAACCGGTCAGGATCTTAATTACGAGCGGTGCTTCTTGTCCTGATGCGCTGGTGGAGGGAGTCATCCGGAAACTGGCTGGATTCTATAAAGACGCTTTGATCACAGAAGACCTGATCGGGCAGTTTAAATAACAAGACATCAAAGTGAGTTGAAATAAACCACCAGCCTCTTCATATCTGCTTCCTTGTTGCAACGGATATTATTGTCAGCCACGAATTATCTCACCCTTTCCCCAAATTTCTCTACCGATTCAACTGTAGTATTCCATGCTATCCGGGATAGAAAGATAGAAATATAGGAAGTAAATGACTATGTGTGTTTCTATTGTGTTCCTATGTGCCTCTGTGGTTCAATTTATTTCAAACTGAACCTCTATCTAAAATCCTTTTTTACTTGTACAGCAGATCATAATATTCATGTGCCATCCTGTTGCTGTCAAACTGGATGCGAACATCCTGCATGCCATTCTTCATCACCTGTCTCCAGGTATTATAATTGGTATAGTATAAGGGCAGGATCTCGTTAAGCAATATTTCATACAGCTTATTCAGGTCGTATTCATCCTGTTCATGAGTTGCCATTTTTTCATAATCTACTTTTGGCACTACAAACCCGTTGTGACCATGATTGATGAACTCTGGAATCCAACCGTCATCTGTGGAAAAGTTAACAGCGCCATTCATTGCCGCTGTCATACCGCTGGTACCGGAAGCTTCCCTGGGCACCCTTGGATTGTTGAGCCAGCAATCTGCAGCCTGCTTCATTCTTTTTGATAAGCCCAGCTCGTAACCGATCATTACCGCCACATTTTTGTATCCTTTACTTAAATGCACCAGCTGATTGAATTCGCTGATAGCAGGATGGTCAACCGGGTAAGGCTTTCCCGCCCAGATGATCTGTACCGGGAAATTAGTATCAGCCAGTAATTTGGCAAACCGCTCTTCAGCAGTTGTTATAAGCCCCGCTCTTTTGTACCCGGCAAAACGCCTTGCCCAAACGATCGTAAAAACATCGGGGTTGAATATTTTTCCTGTTTGGTCGGCAACAATTTCAAAGGCTCTTTTCTTCAAATATTTTTTGCGGTCATCAATACCATAATCATCTCCCGCCTCCATGAATTTATATAATTGCTTATCCGCCCAGTACCGCCAGTTCTGTGCATTGGTGATAGAGATGATCGGGCAGATGTTACTGTACTTGCCCCACATGGCCCGTGACACATGTCCGTGCAGTTGTGAAACACCATTAGCCAGCCTGGCAAAACGCAAGGCGGCCAAAGAATGATTGAACTGGTCGCTGTCGTTATCATATAACTTCTTTACCTGCTCCACCGTGAGGCCGCAGAAATAACTCATTTTATGACAGAGATAAATATCAT
Organism: uncultured Chitinophaga sp.; assembly: GCA_964443345.1. GTDB lineage: Bacteria > Bacteroidota > Bacteroidia > Chitinophagales > Chitinophagaceae > JJ008. Next base: position 9,118 of record CAYUCU010000056.1, on the reverse strand, counting down.
GCTTCTCATTACCTGCTTCTTCCGGTGTGTGTGTGGTAAAGACCAGCCGCTTTCTTACGTCCTGGATATTATTACCAAATTTTTTATAGAGATAAAATGCTGCTGACAACCCATGTGCTTCATTCAGGTGATACAACTCCGGATTAAAACCCAGCAGGTCCACTAGTTTAGCGCCACCCACACCCAGCAATATAAACTGTGCCACTTTGGTAGCCACATTGGCATCGTACAACCGGTGAGTGATCGTTTGAGATACATAATCATTTTCCGGCACATCGGTGGAGAGCAGAAATAACGGGGCAGTTTTAAAGGTCTCCGGGTTCAGGTATAACACCTTTACCCAAACCGGGTGTTCATGTATCGTTATCTGAAACTTGATACCGGTATCTTCTAAAAAACTGTATTGTTTTTCATTCCAGGCCACATCAAGGGTTTGGTCCTGGTTACGCTCCTGGTCGTAATAGCCATACTTCCAGAGTATGCCGATCCCGATCAGGTTTTGTTTTAATTCGTAGGCACTGCGAAGGTGTGAACCGGCAAGAAAGCCCAGACCACCGCTATATATCTTGAGCGGCTGATGCGTGGCGAACTCCATTGAGAAGTAAGCTACTTTTTTTGAATAACGGCTTTCCGCAGGATACGGAACTGAATAATTAGTAAAATTCATACTGTGTTCTTTTTACACGAGGGTGCAATATATTATTTAATCCCCATTTGACCTAAGTCATTGAATTTCACTATGGCTGAGCAATACAATATCGAAATGAAGTGGCAAGGTTAAAAGGAAAGGATAACATGAAAAAATTTATTTCCTAACAGGCTTTTTCGCAGCCGCTGGTTTATCAGCTTTAGGCATCGCCGGTTTTACCCATTTTCTTCTGCCAAAACTGCCATTGAAACTACAGTTCAAGCCGCGGCGTGAGCCACAATTCTCCTCTTTTAAGGAAACGGAGCCGGATGAAAAGGTAAAAACAAGAATGCAGGGGTCGCCGTCCTCCCGGTATTCAGCAGTGTTGGATGATCTGAACATGGCCTCTCCTTTTAGCTCTCCGGTACAAGCGCCATTGTTTTTATCAAAATGAACGAAGAAACTGAGACGGTCAGGTTTTCTGCCATCCCGGACAGAGACCAGGTTTAGCTTGCCCGTACCATAATCAGCAGAAAATTTATGCTTGCGGGGCAATGTGTCGATCGGGTTGATAAGATCGGTTACTTTTTCGTCCAGCGCATCGGTCATGATCAACGTAAACGTTTTGGCATCTGCATTCAGCACATACACATCTTTCCCTTCGCTTATACTGCCGTCCGGGTTTTTCCGCTGGATCACTTTGGTAATAGTATATCTTTTATCCAGTACAACCGACTGGGCCGTGGCAGCACTCTGGTCGGGCCGTAGTGCTGTAATGGCGCCAATAAAATCGTTCCCTTTATCAAAAGCTAAAATGAATACAGCCCTTTTATCATTGGTCACGGTTTTGATGAACAAATAGCTTTCTCCTTTCGGCACTTCCGTTTTACCTAATGAATATATCTTTGGCTTTACCCCTTTGCCATACACTTTACCAAGAATGGAATCTGGTACAAACTGGGTAAACACTTTATAACTGATCAGTAATGTATCCTTCATTTTTTTGGCTAAAGAAGTATCTGCAAATTGAAAGGGCAATTTTACAGGCTCAAAAAAGGCGATGAAGTCTGACACATCTACTGGTTCCTCACCAGAAAGGGAAGGCTTTTTTTTGCTTTTGCAACCGGCAAAAAGGGCCAGGGCCAAAACTACAAGTACATATTTCCTTAAAACTGCCATGGTGAGTGATTGGTTTCCCGAATGTAAGCGTTTCCGGCAAAAGCTGCAAGAGAGGAGAATACATAAGCTAAGAGATTAAATGAGAAAAAAGAGTAAATACGGAGAGATTCAAAGCCTCTTTTCCTCTTTTTTCTCATTTAATCTCTTAGCCAAAATTGTATTTGCATTTCAAAGGATTTTTTTTAGATTTGTCTAAAATTATTTTTAGTCATGCTGAATTACTCTACCAGCGAAGAAAATTATATCAAGGCCATTTACCATTTGCAGCAACAGGATGATATGGTGTCCACCAATGAACTGGCTGCCGAATTAAAGACCCGGCCTGCATCGGTGACTGATATGATGAAAAAGTTAAAGGCCAAAAAACTCCTGAACTATGAACCCTACCAAGGCTTTCACCTTACCAATGACGGCAATAAAGTAGCCTTGAACATTATCCGGCGGCACCGTCTCTGGGAATTCTTCCTAGCCGAAAAATTAAAATTCAGCTGGGATGAAGTACATGAAGTGGCCGAAGATCTGGAGCATGTTACTAATAAAAAACTCATCGATAAACTGGATGAATTTCTTGGCTTTCCACGGGTGGACCCACACGGAGATCCTATCCCCGATGCCAATGGAAAAATTGAGATCAGCAACAAAATAGGACTCACCGAATTGCCGCTGAACAAACCCGCCATCGTAAACAGTGTAAGCGATCAGTCCAGCAAGATACTTGAGCTGCTGGAACATAAAAACATCTCCATTGGTACCCGGTTGGAAGTAAAAAGAAAATTTGATTTTGATGACTCCATGGAAATACGAATCGGCAGACAGCCCGCCTTCACCATCAGCAGGCAATTAGCGGAAAACATTTTTGTAACCACCCCGCTTGCACCCCAGAATGATAAAAGCGGGAAAATAAACAGGTAAACAACTTATTAATGAATCGCAAATTAGATACAGACACATCCCTTAGCGAAGTACATCAGAGTGTGGATACCACCAGCCTGAAAAGAACAGGTTTTAGAAAAATACTGGCTTTCTTTGGCCCGGCCTATCTCGTAAGTGTAGGCTATATGGACCCGGGCAACTGGGCCACCGACCTTGCCGGAGGCAGCCAGTTTGGCTACACGCTTATCTGGGTACTCTTAATGAGCAACCTGATGGCGCTGCTGTTACAAAGCTTATCAGCGAGGTTGGGAATTGTAAGAGGCCGCGACCTGGCACAGGCCAACAGGGAGACCTATCCAAAGTATATCAACTATGCATTATATGGCCTTGCCGAAATCGCTATTGCTGCTACCGACCTTGCCGAGATCTTAGGTATGGCCATCGGTATACAGCTTCTCACAGGGCTGCCGCTTATTTGGGGTGTTTTGATTACCGTTCTCGACACTTTTCTTTTCCTATTACTGCAACGCCTGGGCATGCGGAAAATGGAAGCCTTTATTATCGCCCTGGTTGTCATTATCGGCGCATCATTCCTCATAGAGATCATTTTAGCCAAACCCAATCTTGCAGAAGTATCTAAAGGATTTATCCCGCATATTCCCAATAATACCGCTTTATACATTGCGATCGGTATCATTGGTGCCACGGTGATGCCGCATAACCTCTACCTCCACTCTGCATTGGTGCAGACAAGAAAAATAAAACGGGATGACGCTGGTATAAAAAGAGCATTGAAATTGAATTTTATCGACAGTGCCATTGCCCTCAACCTCGCCTTCTTTGTAAATGCAGCCATATTGGTACTTGCCGCCACCGTTTTCTTTAAAACGGGAAGAACTGACGTTGGAGAAATAAAACAGGCCCATGAATTACTGGCTCCCATGTTAGGTACCAGCCTGGCCCCGATACTCTTTGCTGTAGCATTGATCGCATCCGGTCAGAGTTCCACTATCACCGGCACATTGGCCGGCCAGATCGTAATGGAAGGTTATTTGAAATTACGCATTGCCCCGTGGATCCGCCGCCTGATGACGAGGTTAGTGGCCATCATTCCGGCGGTAATTGTGATCCTGATAAATGGAGAAGATAATATCGACAGCCTGCTGATCCTAAGCCAGGTCATACTAAGTTTGCAATTAGGTTTTGCCATCATACCGCTGATACATTTTACCAGTGATAAAAAAACAATGGGCAAATTTGTTATCAAACCATTCGTTATAGTACTTGCATCTCTTATTACAGTCGTGCTGGTGTATTTGAATATCCGTATGGTGATGGACCAGGCTTCTTCTTTCTTCAGCAATTCCGATAGTATTTTCTGGAAAGCAGTTATCATTCTTGCCGGGCTGTTCTATGTATCCTTACTGGTGATAGCTATTTTTTACCCGCTATTATATAAAAAGAAAAGCAGCACTCCTGTTGAGATACATCCCGAAGCAACACCAATGCAGCAAATAGAGGTGCCTGCTTATGATCGTATAGCTGTAGCCCTTGACTTCAGCCAAAATGATCATAAACTCATTGCACATGCCATCGGGCAGGGACATAAAAAAACAACGTATATACTCATACATGTAGTGGAAAGCGCCGCCACCCGAATTATTGGAAAAGAAGCAGATGATCTCGAAACCCGGAAAGACCAGCAGCATATAGATACATATGTAGCCCAACTAAAAGAAAAAGGAATTGAATCAACCGGGGTCCTTGGTTTTAGTGTCCGGGCAAAAGAGATAGTACGGTTAGTAAAAGAAAATAAGGCAGGAATGCTGGTAATAGGTGCGCATGGACACACCGGTATTAAAGACCTGATCTATGGACAAACAGTGGATGCGGTACGGCATGAATTAAAAATCCCGGTACTCGTGGTGCATGTGTAAGTTGGTAACTGAACTTAAGCCACCATTCCTCTCGAATGGTCCTTAAGCAAATGTTTGAACCGGCTGAAGGTTTCCGGCTTTATGTTCAGGTAAGAAGCCAGGTACTTTTGAGGCACCCGTTGCAACAACTCAGCGTTTTTTGTAACAAACTGAAGGAACCGTTCCCTGGGCGTCATATTCACCATTTGCATTTGCCACCGGTCTTTTAGCACCATCGTATGTGTGATCACCATTCGGCCAAGGTGCTCCATCTTTTTTGATCTTGCAAATACCGATTCCATATCTGCATAGCCGATTGAGGCCACTACAGAAGGTTCTATCGCTTCCACTGTATATTCTGATGGCAGCCTGCTGTGAAAAGACTCCTGGCTATGTATGATATGGCCTTCAACTGATATTTGTGTATTGATCTCTTCATTGCCTTTTACATAATACTTCCGGATAAGCCCCTTGAGAATAAAATTGAAGTAGTTCTCTATTTCTCCCGTCCGGATAAGCAGTTGTTTTTTATCAAATTTCCGCTCCAGTATTACTGGTCGCAGGTATTCATTGAATTCATCGTCCGTAATATCAATGAATTTCCTCAGGTAGCTCAAAAAGGTAAGCAGTGTGTACATGCCCGAATGATTAACTAAAAGGTAGACCAATAATTGATTCAAATCAAGAGAATTTGCAACTTTTTTTTGCGGTAACTGCCATTTAGGGGTAATCTCTTACTGTTTTTTGGTAAGATGCTTCAGCCGGCTGAATGTTTCTGGCTTAATGTTGAGGTAGGAAGCCAGGTATTTTTGGGGTACCCGCTGCAGCATATGCCGGTGATGCTCCACATAATCAAGAAACCGTTGCCGGACATTTTTTGCCTGCCAGATGTATTTTCGTTCGTCCTTCTTTATGTACATACCTTCCAGTATCATGCGCCCTAGCATTTCTCCTTGTGGAAAATGCTGCAACGCCTCCTGCATCTTATCATAACGGATAGAGACAAGAGAACTCACTTCTATCGTTTGTAGCACTACCGGTGATGGGGTACGGGTCAAAAAAGAGATTTCTGAAGTGATGACATGGCCCTCCGTGGCCAGTTGCAGTATCAGGTCATTCTTCTTCACCTTTACATATTTCATTACCAGGCCGCTTACTACCATATTCAGGTAGTTGTCCGTATCTCCTTCTTTAACGATCACTTCCTTTTTATCGAATTGCCGGAATTCGCAATAATGCAGCAGGTCTTCCAGCTGTTCCTTTGTCAGGGGCATGAACTTATGAAAATACCGGTACAGGTAATCAAAGTAAGCAGCACTTATATATCTCCTGGCAGCACCCATACTTATTTTCCCGTCTGCCGGGCAGCTTTACGGTTAGTAATAAGTGGTTTCAGCCGGGTAAAGGTTTCCGGCTTTATATTGAGATAAGAAGCCAGCCGCCGTTGGGGAACCCTTTTCAGTAATTCAGGAAAAGCTTCTGCAAAATGCACCATCCGCTCCCGGATATCATACCGGATATTATCCAGTATATGTAATTCCTGTTGCAGTAAAAAATGAGTGATCAGGATACGGCCAAACCGTTGCCATTTTTTATCGGTTTGATATAATACTTCCAGGTTGTCCCGGGTAATTGAAATCACCGCTGTGGGTTCAATCGTTTCCAGGAAATAATGAGAAGGTTTGCCCGATAAAAAAGAGGCGACAGAGCCAGTGATGGTTCCCTCACTCACCAGGTCGGTGGTTATTGTATCCTTGCCTTTGTGAAAATATTGATGTACCAATCCCTTCGTTATAAAATAAAGGCAGCGCTCCGTTTCGCCTTCCTTTATTAGTATATACTTTTTAGGAAACTGTTTAAATTGTGTCTTTTGCTTCAGCAGGGAAAGATCATCACCTGTCAATGGCATGAACCGGTTCACAAAAACAGACAGGTCATTATAAGCAGCAGCCTGTGACATGACAAGGTTTGTAATGAAGGAAATGGTTTACCCAAATTAATCTATTTCCGGGAAAAAAGAATGAACAAAGTGACACGGCCCAATGCCCATCCATTTGCGAAGCAAAACAAATCCGCTCCCTATCCGTCCAACCAGCGTCATCCCTGTTTCCATTCACTCCCCTTTTGCGAAGCAAAACAAATCCGTTCCGTATCCGCCCCATCAGCGTCATCCGTGTTCCCATTCGCTCCCCTTTTGCGAAGCAAAACAAATCCGTTCCGTATCCGCCCCATCAGCATCATCCGTACTCCCATTCACTCCCCTTTTGCGAAGCAAAACAAATCCGTTCCGTATCCGCCCCATCAGCATCATCCGTACTCCCATTCACTCCCCTTTTGCGAAGCAAACCAATTCATACCCCCCAAAAAAAAGCCCTTTGCCCAATTACCTCATTTCCTGTACGTTTGCATACAGTCAAAAAAAACCCTCATATGTCTGAAAAAATCAATGTAGCAAACCCCGTAGTGGAACTCGATGGCGACGAAATGACCCGTATCATCTGGAAATTTATCAAAGACAAACTTATTCTCCCCTACTTAAATGTGGATATAAAATATTATGACCTTGGTGTTGAATACAGGGACCAAACCGACGACCAGGTGACCGTAGATGCCGCCAATGCCATCAAACAATATGGTGTGGGTATCAAATGTGCCACCATCACCCCCGATGAAGCCCGGGTAAAAGAATTCAACCTGAAACAAATGTGGAAGAGCCCCAATGGCACTATCCGAAACATACTTGACGGTACCGTATTCCGGGAGCCCATCGTTATCAGCAATGTACCCCGCCTGGTTACCAACTGGACAGCCCCTATCATCGTAGGTCGTCATGCTTTTGGTGATCAGTACCGGGCCACCGACACCGTTATCAAAGGAAAAGGAAAACTCACCATGACCTTCACACCAGAAGGTGGTGGCGAACCCCAAACTTTTGAAGTATTCAACTTTGAAGGAGATGGGGTGGCTATGAGTATGTACAATACCGATGAAAGCATCATAGGTTTTGCCAGAAGCTGTTTCAATATGGCATTAAGTAAAAAATGGCCCCTGTACCTCTCCACAAAGAATACTATCCTGAAGAAATATGATGGCCGCTTCAAAGACATTTTTGAAGATATCTATCAGAAAGAATTTAAGACTGCCTTCGACGCAGCCGGCATCGTTTATGAACACCGCCTGATCGATGACATGGTGGCCAGCGCTTTAAAATGGAATGGCAACTTTGTATGGGCTTGTAAAAACTATGACGGAGATGTGCAAAGTGATACAGTGGCTCAGGGATTTGGTTCACTCGGTTTAATGACCTCTGTGCTAATAACACCCGATGGCAAAACCATGGAAGCAGAAGCAGCACATGGCACTGTAACAAGACACTACCGCGACCACCAGGCGGGAAAACCTACCAGCACCAACCCTATTGCCAGCATCTTTGCCTGGACAAGAGGCCTGGCCTTCAGGGGAAAATTAGATGGCAATCAGCCACTCATCGATTTCTGCCTGGCGCTGGAAAAAGTATGTGTAGAAACAGTAGAAGAAGGCAAGATGACCAAAGACCTCGCTGTATGTATCCATGGCAATAAAGTAAGCCACGGCGATCATTATCTCTATACCGAAGAATTTTTGGAAGCGATAAATGAAAATTTGAAGAAGAAACTGGGCAAATAAATACGATACCAACCGATACCAAAACTAACTGCAAAGGCCTGTAAGCTGATAAAACTTACAGGTCTTTATTTTTTAGCCTCCTGCTCGCCACTTCCCGCTTCCCAATATCTACATCCTCGATTTTACAAACTCATAGCCATTATTATAAAAGAAGTCATCCGCAAACACATCCACATCCAGTTCATGTGCCCATTTTTTTGAATCCTTTAATGACGCCAGGAAAAGGCCAAATTTCTTTTTGATAAATTTTTTAAGGTCACCCATAGCATTTACTATTTCAATACTCAGGAACGGATTAATAAGTCCGTCAAAATCCGAACCTACTGTAATATGCTTTTGCGCCACCTCCACAGGTATCCCTGCACTTACACAGGCCTGGAAATAGTGCTTTAAATGCAGCAACACATGATCCATAAAATATTTATTCCTTGCCGGAAGGTCACCACCATTGATCTCCTCCATCTCATCTATTGTAACACAATCACCCTCCTTTATCAGTTTTCCTATCTCACTGTCTGGAATACCCAGCGATTTCCACTCCTTCTTCGAAAAGAATTCCTTATCCACGATAAGTTCTGCACCTGGCTTGATGCCGGCAGGCTGATCATCAAACGGGCCCACATATCCCAATATCCGTCTGTCAAGTGAAAGACCGATAACACCACCCGTGCTTACGATCCAGGCTATCTCTTCATCAAAAAGATTTATGGTCGACATATTAAATGCAGGTGCCCCTTTCTGGGTTGGATTATTTCGTACCTGTTTTGTTTTGGCGATCTCTAAATACAAATGAGATGTGCCGGGCATAGGTTTTTTCAGGTTAATATAGCCTGGCCATTCAGAAAATGAAATACCC
>CAYUCU010000055.1:0-20240 GCA_964443345.1 uncultured Chitinophaga sp. | reverse complement strand
GCAGTGATATCCGTGCTAATGGCGGTACTGATTTTTGGAACGGCAGTGTCGGATTGAATATCGCCGGACGGGTGCTGGAGAACATCAGTAAGAAAAGATTTGAAGTACTGATAAAGACAAAATTATTTACCCCGTTAGGCATGACAAAAACAACTTTTGCGGAGCTGAATGGCGGACCGGTAAATCCATCCGGCGGCGCTAAATCCACTGCAGATGATTATATGAAGTTTTTGGTAATGCTGCTGAATAAGGGGAAACACAATGGAGTGCAGGTGCTAAGTGAAAAAGCGGTAGCCGAAATGCTGAAAGTGCAAAACAAACCGGAGCAAATAAAGTACGCCCCCAAAGCAGCGGAAGGCTATACCTATGCGTCTGGCAGCTGGGTAATAGAGGAAAAGGACGGAGTGGCCACCTCACTTGCCAGTCCGGGCCTGTTTGGCACCTGGCCGATGGTTGATTTTTGCCGGGGCTATGCCTATATCGTATTTGTAAAAAACCTGCTGGGAGATGAACGGGCAGATGCGCATCGCCAGCTAAAACAGGTAGTTGACGAACAAATGGCGCCGGTTTGCCATTAAACAGGCAGAATATAAAACAAGGCTATATATTTACATTTAAAATAAACAAGTCATATGCAAAAGATCAGGTTAGCTTCTCTCGCAGTGCTGGTGGCATTCTCTCTTACCGTTACTGCCCAGCAAACAAAAATCGACGTTCAAAGAGGACAAAAATACCAGGTGGAAACCTCCACCAAATTGAGCTCTTCTGCCGAAGTAATGGGGCAGACGATGGAAAATAGTACAGATACAAAAAGCACTACCGTATATGAAATACTGGGCGCCGGCCAGGACGGTATCTCATTGCAATCAATTATAATAAAAATGCTGGTGAATGCCACCATGATGGGGCAGAGCATGAGCTACGACAGCGACAAAAAAGATAATGAAGGTGCGATAGCGGAGGTTCTTTCCCCAATGGTAAATAAGGTGAAAGGGATAATACTGGACAATAATGGAACCATCGTCAAGCAGGATGCCTCTGAAGCTGGTACTCAGGCTGCCATGATGGGTGCCGTTACCAATGGTAATGAAAACGCCACTGAATTATTTATTCCTGCATTGATCGGAAAGGAATTAAAAACCGGCGACAGCTTTACTGATGCAGGCACAGTAAAGAAAGAAAAATACAGCTCAGCAGATTCCGGCACATATAAAGTAACATCCATAGAGAATGGAATAGCCAGCATTTCTTACACCGGTACGCAGGTAATTGCAATGGTGATGGAACAAATGGGTATGGAAATGACCAGTAACAGCAACAATATAGTAAAAACGGAACTGCAACTTGATACTAAAACAGGATTGATTCTGGCAAAGGCCACTGTTGTGGAATCAACTATAAGTATTGATGCAGGTGGTATGACGATACCCGCTACAGGAAAAACGGTTACAACGATTACAATATCTCCGGCAAAATAATCAACGGACACGCTACAAATTATAATACACAGCACAAAAAGGATTGGTAACTTCAGGTCACCAATCCTTTTTTATGTATGAACACCGCAAACAGCCCCTGGCATCTGCAGCCACTTTTTACCAGCGCATTTTAAAGAATATCCTGGTGGCCTTGTTCATTATGCTGATATGTTTGCTTATCGGTGTGCTTGGCTATCACTACACAGCAGGTATTCCCTGGCTGGATTCCTTACATAATGCTTCTATGATATTAAGCGGTATGGGGCCTGTAGTGGTAATAACGACAGAGGGAGGCAAATGGTTTTCTTCTGCCTATGCCTTGTTCAGTGGTATTATTTTTATTACGAACGTGGGAGTGATACTGGCACCGGCCATTCACCGTATCTTTCACCGGCTGCATGTGGATGAAAACAACGAATAGAAAATTTATTGATTAAAAGCCTTTAGGTGCTTCATTCTTTACCAGCACCACTTTATTCCGGTCGGCTTTATAGATGGCCTCGTAAAAACGGACAAGCTCCGGGTAATCACTGGCGGGGAACCTACCACCATAATGTTCAATGTGCCGGTAATAAATAATGGTGGAGCCGGTCAATTTGACACTGCTGAAGTATTTACCAAATTTGCTGCTGATGGTTACATCCTTAGGAATGGATTCACCGGTGTAACCGGCGGGGAGGTTGATCTCCACCGTATCAATATCCAGGTATTCAAAACCGAGTTCGAGGTCAAACTTTCGGGCTGAATCAGCAGCCAGCTTACGGTGGCTCCTGGTCATGATATTCGGAACAATGAAAAGTCGTTTGCCGGTAATAGTAGCGTAATTTTTTACTTCAATATCCAGCGATTCCTCCACTGCAGGCAGGGATGAACGAGTTTCTTTATAACTAAAGTTTTGGATATCATAAGTGGCAAAATCTAGCTGCTCATGTAAAAATTCTTTTACTTTATCTTTTGAAAGGCTGTTGATGAGATCGTGGTACAGATCCTGTTGCAGTCCGCCATAAGTTGTTTCAGATTTTACCATTAGGGTGGCCTCTTCATCCAATGTTGCTTTTATTCTTCTAATTTCCAGATTCTCTTTCATCCCGTATTTTGGGGTGCGAACCAGGGTTCCACCTTTTTCATCTATCAATAAAGCATATCGATCCGCCGTAAAATCACCCAGGTACCCGGGAGGCATGGTTTGACTGGTACATTCCAGCCATACAGTATCTTTTGGCAGCGGTACGCAAAGTATTACATGATTAAACTGTTGCGAAGGAAAATCTGTAATTACTTTACTGGCCCTCCTGCCCGCTTTGATTAATGTATACAAAGAGGTTATTCCAGCCTCTTTCAATAAACTGTACATATAATTGGTAAGCGCTTTGCAATCACCATATGCTTTTGTGGCAACATATTTTGCATCAAAAGGCTGCCAGCCACCAATGCCTAATTGTATGCTGATATAACGGGTGTTTTTTTGCAGATATCCGTAGAGCTTCGCAATTTTTTCCTTAGGATCACTGACCTGATCTGTCAGCTGATGAACAGTTTGCCTGACATTTTCCGGTAATTGATCACGACCCTGCTTCAGAGAATACACAAATTTTCCAAACTCCTGCCAGGAGCTCATATTACCCTCATACCTTTCAATCTCAAAGTTGGTAGGCCCGAATAATACCACGGTATTCAATTCATACCAGTTAGGAGATGCGTATTCACTTTTTATAGCCGGAAGGTCTTTGATCTCCCAGGCAAGGATCTTCCTTCCTTTCTCCCCTTCTGTCATCACTGGCTGACCATTATAGTTAAAAGCCCTGTGCCGTACCGTGTACGAAGCAGGGTAAATTATGGTTATGCTGCTCTGTTGAACTGAAAAATTTTCATCTTCTCGGGGCAACCAAACAGGAAAGAAAAGTGTGCCATTGTAACGGATCTCCACTTCATACTCCACGGTATAAGGATATACTTTGTGAAAAAAACCGTGAACTTTCCGGCGGTTATCATCAATAAGATTATTATCACCCCCACTGGTGAGATCCAGTATCTGTTTATTTTTTAACCGTTTCAGTTCCTTCCCGGCTGCATCATATAAAGATCCTTCAATATTCCTGATCTCATGCAGATTGTCATAGTATTCGGCAAATATGGCATGCCCGTCACCATTTTCATTAAGGATAGTAAAGGCATACTTTTTTTTCAAAATGGCTTCTCCTGTGTTTATTACTTCGAAGCTTATCTGCTCCATTCTTTTTACCACATTCGCTTTCAGCAACAGCGCTGCAGGTATGCGGGATATGGAATATTCACCGTCTCCTGCCGATACTATTAGGGAGAAAAGGCTACAAAAAAATAAAGCTGCTGGTTTCTTACGCATCAGTTACGGTTTCTTTTTAAATACAATCTGCTCTGCATGCTTTTTTACAATAAGGCTAAAAAATTCCCGGAGCATCGGGTACTCCTCCGGAAGAAAATAGGCTCTGTTGATACGAATACGGGATCGGAAGGAGATATTGACTCCGGACTGCGAAACCCTGTATTCAAACACCCCTTCATCAGCTTCGTTCAGTTTCACAATAACTGAAGCGGGCAATTCGTCCACCACATATCCCTGCGGTATTTCCATTTGTAAAATATAGGTCTCATCTATTGCAAAGGGCATTTCAATGGGATAGGCTCTTTCAGCAGATTTAAAGGGATTCTCTTTTAATCCTTCACCCAGGATCGGGTTCAGGTACATAATATCTTCTTTCTCTCCCTTCACGTCAAAATCATACTTGATACCCAGAGGTTCCTCATATTTATTCAGGGAGTCGATAATAAAATTGCTTACAACAACCTCCAGTCCAAAATCTTTCCTGATTTCTTTTTCCAGGTCTTCCTTTCCTTTCTCTTTGATCCGGTCACGCAGATTAAATGATTCATAGTATCCGGGCACCTGGTTGATGCTGCCGATCAGGTTGCCTTTATCATCATTGATAATAAACACACTGGTGTGCTTGGTTTCCGTTATTTCATCCGCATTAAATTCTGCTATATCGGCCATTTTGTTTACAACCCTGGCATGCCCGTTATAACAACGCAGCGGCAGACGCCCAAAACCAAGACGGGGTTCGCTGGCATCCAGGTAAATTGATTTCCCATCAATATTCACCTTCGTTATTACATAATTGTACTGGCTAAGCAGCGGGTACAAAGAGTAAGAAAAACCATTTGACCGGGTGCTTAATATTACCGGGCTGGCGTCAATACTCTCATGCTCCAGCATGGCAGTCAGGAGCAGGTTTATTTCTGAAACCGTCCCATTTTTTGTTTTTGTAAGATTTTTTAGCGTCTGACCCAAAAGGAGGTCACTATGATCGGTACAGGTAAAATTATCCCGAACCCATTCATAAATATTTTTTACCAGATCAATTTGCTTGCCCCCTTCCTTTTTTAGTGGCGTAATGAACTCTTTCAGCCAGCCATTATCCCGGGTTACTTGTTGCCCAAATATTTCTGCCTTCATCAGCTCGTCCGTAAGGCCTGGCCACGTTCCCATATAGCGCCTGTACTCGAGCGGGTATTTTTTTTCGGACCGTTGAAATTCAATTTTAGCGATATGGTTATCAACAGTGGTGGTAAAGCTTTCCTCTTTCAGGGCAGGTACGTTTTTCATCACCCACCTGTAATCCGTTACATTCGCAGAAAACTGAAACCTTTCAGTGGGACCAGTGGTACGGATATCAGATACATGAAATGACTCGTTTCTGTCCTTGCGTTCATTTATGTCATACTTTTTATACCCTTGTGTAAGAAACACATAGGAAAAGAATTCTGGTAGCGTGAGATTATATTCACTCCATAACCTGGGATAGGCACCCTGAAATTCCCAGGGTTGCAGGTTTTGAAGGAAATCTGAGTTAATTGTATATTCAAACTCGATGATCGAGCCTTCCTTGACATTCGGGAAAGTGAATTTTTTGATAACCCTGTTTTTATCCACTTTATCCTTAAACACATTTGATTTGACATCCAGTTTGGTTTCCACCACTTTTCCATCCTCCAGGTTATAGGTTACTGCCTTTAACCTGTCCAGTTGTTCTTCATCATCCCCATCAGAATACAGAAATACGGATACATTGGCCAGTTCATAGGCATTCTTATTGAGAATATGCATTCTCTTAAATTTTTTAAATACCAAAGAAAACCAGCCTTTCGAATTTCCCTGAATACTGCTGGAGCCCACATCTGCCAAAACCACGGCATTGGCATTGCTGTCAATACTATACACTTTGGTTTCAAAATCTTTGGGAGACACATTACCAAACTTGATGTTCAGCTTGTCCTGGGCATATATGCTGGTTGACAGCATGGCCCCTGAAATCAACACAAAAAATAGCTTTAGTTTCATAGCAACTGATGAATGGTGGTAAATATTAGAAAGACTACCTTCAATTTTACATAAAATAACTAAACTTATCAAATGAAATACGGCCCTAAGGGGGAATTGGCCAATTGACGACACCAGCTAATGAATATGTTGCAACAAAATACCGCTTTTATTAAAAATGCCGCCGCACAGCTCGGGTTTGATTTCTGCGGCATTGCCCGTGCTGAAAAACTGGAGGCAGATGCATTGCGACTGGAAAAGTGGCTCAAAAACGGTCTGCACGGAAGCATGCAGTATATGGAAAAGTATTTCGACCTGCGAATTGACCCCACGAAACTGGTACCCGGTGCTGTCTCTGTGATCACCTTTCTAAAAAATTATTACCCGGCTGTTCATCAACAGCCTGGTGTCCCAAAAATTTCAAAATATGCATATGGTAAAGACTATCATGAAGTGATAAAGGGGCAATTGAACGAGCTGCTGGCATTGCTTCGGGAAAATATCGGCGCCATTAACGGCAGAGGGTTTGTGGATGCTGCACCGGTACTGGAACGTACCTGGGCACAACGCAGCGGATTGGGATGGGTGGGCAAAAACGGAAATCTTATCAATAAACAAAGCGGTTCCTTTTATTTTATCGCCACGCTTATCACGGATCTTCCATTGGAATATGACGATCCTTTTGCAAAAGACTACTGCGGCACCTGTACCCGATGCATTGATGCCTGCCCTACCGAAGCCATTCTTCCTGGTAAAGAAATTGATGGCAGCCGCTGTATCTCTTATTTCACCATCGAACTAAAAGAAATGCTGATACCCGGCGACATGAAAGGGAAGTTTGATGACTGGATGTTTGGATGCGATACCTGCCAGGATGTGTGTCCCTGGAACCGCTTCAGTAAACCGCATTCAGAAACCGCCTTTACTCCGCTGCCAGAGATCCTTAACCTTTCTTCAAAAGAATGGGAACTGCTGACAGAAGATAGTTTTAAAACTCTTTTCAAAGAATCGCCGCTGCGGCGATCGAAATTCAAAGGAATACAGCGCAACCTGCAATTTCTTAAAAAGTAATTGTTGCCCGGTCCATGATTCAAAAGCCCCAGCCCAATCGAATAGAAAGTCTTTTTAGCCGGTAATCAAATGATTCCGTGAAGACCGTACATGGTGGATTGAAGCACGGAAACGAGTTGCTTACTTTCTCTTCCAGTTTTTTATAGCTGTATCCAAAATGCAGGAGTATGGAGTTGTCCGATTTACCTACACCCAGTTTGTAGCCAAAGCCGGCTGCCCAATACAAACCGGGATACTGCGTTGTGCTCACTTCATCGTAGGAGTAATACCGCATTTGCTCCCATGGAAAATTAATCCCTGCATCTGCCGAAAAGAACAGGCTCCTTTTTCCTTTTTGCAAAAAACTCCTGTTCACCGATGCAAAGACCGGGATGCTGCGGTAATAATACCAATCAATGCCCGTACCAATACCCCCAAACCATTGTTTCCACTTCACCCCGTTAATAGTTTGCACCTGCAGCTCTGTACTGACTTCCCCGATGGTAATGCCAACATAATTTTGAGAAGAGAAGTTTAGCTTCTTTTGTGCAGCAATACCCGTGCAGCACACTAACGCCAGAAGCAATGTGATCATTTTATTTTTCATGGCTATACTTTTATCGTTGTACACTCAGTTTGCTTTTTGCCACCAATGTTGACGGATTGGAATAATCATACTGATACAATCCGTCTTTTGCCACTACCAGCAGGTTGTTATTCCAGGCAATGGCATCATAGGTTTCTATTCCGCTGATGGTTTTGATCAATGACATATTCAACGGATCGGCGGCGTCATACATTTTTAATCCGGCCCTTCCATCACAAATAAATAACAAGTTATGGTCTTTGGCCAGTCCGTGTGGGTTGGTCATCGGAATCAACCGCACCACCATTGGAGACTGCAAATTGGAGATATTGATCACATGCAATTCATTTAAGGTGCTGCCACAGGCATTGCCATCCCTTAATGTTACATAGGCATAATTGTTATCTGCCACCACCGGGTCGCAGGCACGAAAGTGATTCACCTGGCTCAGCCGGACCGGACTGGCCGGATTTGAAATATCATAAATGAACATACTTGCCGCAGCTCCAATAAATAATTTTCCATTAAAAGGATAAATGGTCTCAATATTCCATCCCAATTGCTGGGTGGATGCCAGTGCCGGGTTAGTAACATCGGAGACATTGTAGGACCGCAACTGGTTGTTATTTACTGCATACAGGTAATCATTCACCAATGAGAAACGGGCCATGGAACCAGCAATACCCACCGGGCTGCCACCTGTACCAGCAGCGCCACCTGCACCGGAGTTAAGCCCTTGCGACAGCACCATGTAATCCAGGTTTGCTTTTGCGCCAGTCCGTAAATTAATGGTTGTATCTTTTTTTATCCAATCCACGATAACCTTGCTGCTGTCTGCCACAAAGCCATTTCCATACATTCTTTCCGGAAAAACATGTGGCAGGTATTTTACAAATCTTGCCTGGAGGGGGTTAGTAATGTCCACCACCACCAGGTCAGAATACAAATCTGCATACAGCGTATTGCCCCGTACCGCAATATCCAGGTTGCCGGGAATATCAATAAATGTTTTTACCACCGGGTTGGAAGGATTGCTGTTATCGATCACATGCACTCCTTTATCAATCTCATTGAGAAAAATATAGTTGCCGATAATGAATATCTTGCCGGGAGCAGTTATACCTTTCGGTGCATTACTTTTAATGTTAGCATACACTTCCGCTTTTTCTTTATATACCGGCGTCAGTATGGAATAGGTTTTGGTCAGCTTATCTTTTAAACAGCCTTGCAGTAACAGGCAAAAAGCAATTGGCAGCAGGAAAATTATTTTTCTCATGACTGTATTTTTGAAAGTTGACAACTGCTTCACCAAAACCGTTGCGCTGTTATTTTTTTTTCAATAAAAAAGTAACCCGGATACCAAAGTCGGTATAGTGAAGATCATCCGATGATGGTGATTGCAAGACCGGTGTCAGGCTATGTGACAGATAAGGGTTTATCTCCATCCGCTTATTAACAGGTATTGAAAGGCCTGTTGTAAAAAACAGGTTTGCTTTTTTAAGCCGGTCATTATCTTTATAATATCCTGAAAGCCCACGATCGAAATGCAGCATACTGGCCCCCAGTAGCTGGCCGTACTGAAGACCATTCTTCCAATACACTTTTACTTTCTTTCCATTTATGATCTGCCACGACAATTCGGCAGATAAAACTGCAAAATGATATTGATTATGGTACCTGTTCGCTGTAGCAGAATCCGTAGGACGGTAAAAATTATTGACCCCAAGTCCATTGGAATAAAGGTTATTGATCGTTCTTACGCTATCTACTGCATTGCCCACATTTATCCTGGTGGACAAATAAGAATAAGCAGCTCCAAAAATCACTTGTAGTTTTTTGGAGACTGCTTTTTTACCAAAAACGCCTGTTGTCATAGAGAAACC
This sequence comes from uncultured Chitinophaga sp., assembly GCA_964443345.1. Taxonomy (GTDB): domain Bacteria; phylum Bacteroidota; class Bacteroidia; order Chitinophagales; family Chitinophagaceae; genus JJ008. Next base: position 10,886 of record CAYUCU010000055.1, on the reverse strand, counting down.
ACGATACACCGGCGATGCAGTTACAAATGGGTTAGGCTGAGTCCCTGCTCCTGCTCCACCACCAAGAGCATCGGCAGACATTGATTTCTGACCACCAAAAGAAAAACCATTGCCGGTAACCGAACTTCCGGCACCAAGGGATAAACTCCATTCCCATTTCCGGCTATCTTTTATCGATTTTTTGTCTTCCGGTTTTGAAACAACAGAATCCGTTGCTGGCGGCTCCGGTTGCTTTACGTTCTTTGGCTGATCATTTTTAGAAATGACTTGTGCCGGCACGGTACCAGCATCCGTATCAGTTATAACACCCGGTTTTGCAATAATTTTTGGCGCACCTGCATCAACAGTTATTTGCTCCGGGTTGTCGCCATTCTTTTTAACCACCGCAGTTGTTACTGATTGCTTTGCTGATTGTTTCCCTTTTTTCTTTTTTACTATTGGCGCTTTGCTGGTAATTTGCTGAGTACCTGCAAGCAGGATATTTTCTTTTTTTTCTGAATTGATTTTTGCCGTTTCGTTTTTTGCATCAATGCCGGGAGCAGTACTAGCCGGAACACCTGTTGCTCCCTTTGTATCCGTATCTTTTATTTCTGTGCCTGAAGTAGTGAAGCCACCTGTTTTCTTATTTCCGGTTTCAACTGTTTTGGTATTCTTATTTCCAGTTGTAACAATATCCGCAATACCTTTTTCTTTCTTTTGCCCAAGCCAGACGGCGGTGCCTATTCCGCCTGCCAGCAACAGGAATAATAATGGAAGCCAGAAAATAAACCTTCTCTTCTTTTCTTTACGGATGCGACGCTCCACATCCATCCATACTTCATCAGATGGGCGGATCTTCAGTTCCTCCATTTTTTGCTGTACCTGTTTTTCAAATTCATTTTCCCGCATAGTTCTTACTTTTTATTGCTACGGAATGATTTTCTAACCAACTAATTAATAATGCTCTTCCCCGTGCATATTGCGACCGGGAGGTGCCGTCTGATATGCCTAGCATCTCCCCGATCTCTACATGGGTGTATCCCTCTACTGCATGCAGGTTGAAAATGGTTTGATAACCGGGCGGCAATTGCCGGATCAAACTGGCCAGTTCTTTGGCTTCCAGTTCGATAACTGGGTTATCATCCGTTACCGGGTGCAATGGCTGCTCCCCGAAATACATTTCCTCCCGGTAACGGCGGTTTCGTTTCAGAAAATTCAGCGCCGTATTTACCATGATGCGCCGGATCCAGGCACCCAATTCTCCTTCAAACTTAAACTGGCTGATGCTGAGGAAGACCTTTACAAAGCCATCCTGCAACACATCTTCCGCATCTTTGATTGATTTGGTATAGCGATAGCAAACCCCCAGCATATTTTGTGCAAAATGCTCATACAACCGTCTTTGTGCTTCCGGTTTTCCCTTCAGGCAGTCTTTTACCAATTGGTGCTCATCCATATATGCAGATACAGGAAACCTGACAACAGGATAACCCTGTTCGTTGCACCAGCGGCCCCGGGAATTTAGCAGGAGAAATCAAAAATCATTTTGCGAACGCATATGCTGCAGCTCTTTGGCAAATGCAGTCCATATGGTTTTGGCATCCGGGTGTTTGTAATATTTATTGAACAGCTTCTGTGTTTCCACCATATTCTTTGCAAAAGAAAAATAATAGGCCGCCAGGTTGAGGGCAATTTCCTTTCTAATCCCTTCATCCTGGTGGAGGTCTTCATCCGGTTTTTGGTAAGGAAGTTCGCCCAGCTTGCTCAAATTATCATTGATGATACTTTTCAACTCTGCATCTCCTTGCCTGACGGTAAGTTTTCCTTTACTATACCACAGTGTCAGCTGACTTACATCTATAGGCGCTGCATCGCTGGTATCAATATAGGTGCAGGCGTAGCAGGTGAAAAAATACCCGAAGTTTTCATGAAGTCCGTACAGGAACTCATTCGAATCACTGATAACAGTGTGACCGGCAAACATCCTGGCCGCATACTGGTACTTATTCACAGCAATGTTCTTATAGATATAGATCTCATCACAGCAATGAGCGCCACCGGTATAGTTGCTGAAAAGCAATTCCTTTTTACCATCATTGTCTATATCGGCCAGCACATGATCGGCGTTCCACAGGTCTGTTGCTTTCAGGTAAGTGGAAAGCTTTATCGTCTTTTTTGCTTTTGTTATTAGCAGTATTTTACTTTGCTGACGTGCTGGTATTCGTTCATTATTCTGAAAGAAAAGTACAGTCTTCTCTGTTTCAGGTACTACTGCACTGTCTTTTTGGTACATCACTAATGTGTCACGGGGATCCTGCGCCTGTAAGCAACAGGTAAAAAAAAGGCTGGTAAAAAGCCCTGCTACCTTTCCGGAAGTGGTCATTCTTTTTCTTTAAAGTTAACCATTTGACGATAGTATTTAAAAAGTAGTTGCGGAAAAAGAAAACCGGCTTGCCGCAGACTGGCAAACCGGTATAACAAATTGTCAATGCATAATTTATTTTACACCAAAGCTGATCACCCAATCGCCCCACCACAATGAGACGGTTCCATCATCTGATATGGTATAGGTAAGTGTCTCTGTAAACTCTTTTGCTTTAGCTGGTTTTACTTTCACCCTAAGCGCATCCTCTCCCTCTTTATAACTAAAAGCACCCCACTGGTCCCAGGTTTTATTAAAAATGATCGTCCACTCATCTGGCCCGGATAGCATGAACAGGGCATACTTTCCGGCCGGCAGTTCCTTCCCTTCTATTTTTACGGTCTGGCTTATCTCAAATACTGTGGCCTCATTGGCCCCTGCCCTCCACACACGTCCATCCAGTGGCTCGAGGTTATTTCCTATGGTTCTTCCTTTTACAGATGGCTGACTATAATCAATGGATACAATAGCACCACTGGCCAGTGTGTCTGTAACTACCGCCGGGGGACTTGGCCTTTTAGATTTATCTGCCTGTCCACAAGCTACTATTGTACTGCTGATTGCGATAAAAAAAAGTAATGCTGATTTCATAAAATATATTTTATCAAAAAAATGAATTATAAAGTTACAAACAACCTGCCAAAGGTCTTATTAATTAATTGTGCGTTTTTTCTTCAATGAGTTTCTTCAGGTTGGTAAGGGCTTGTTCCATAACAGGACCGTATCTTTTTTCGAGCAGCAGGCTGGAAAATTTTTCCCAGGGATACCAGCGGAGGTGAAAGTCCATATACATTTGAATGGTTTGGGTATTAGGAATATTTGCCGGGTAAATATTCCATCCTGTCTCTCCTTTTTTGGAAAGCGGGCCAACGTTGGCTGCCAATACCGCAGTGTCTGTAACAGTTGTTATCATCAGCGCCTGCATGCTATCGGTGCCAATACCCTTTATCTTTCCATCAACAATAAAGGCAGGCAATGAATCACCACCCGGATACCAGTTGCGCCAGTTAGCAGGATCGTTGATCTGCGACCAGACAGAATCCCTGTTGCCATTTATATCTATTGCTTTTGATATCCGGACATGGGAAGGGAAGAACAATGAAATCCCTGTTATCATCAGTGCAAACACCACCAAACTTATCAATCCCAGTTTAATTACCTGCATACGTATCGCTCCTTCAATTTGTAAATTATAGTATAAAGCACCACAACTATTGACTATCGACTATAGACCATCGACTATCGACTCTTGACTCTTGACTATCGACTATCTACTATCTACTCCCACTTCAGCACCCGTACTGCTATAGCATAAGTGATCGCCATCCAGATACCCAGAATCCCGATTTCTTTCCAGCAATCCAAAATGCTTAATCCTTCAAATGAGATTTTCCGGATGGCATCATTGAACTGGGTAAGCGGCAGCACCCGGCATATTTCCTGCAGCCATTTGGGAAACACTTCTATCGGGAAGAAGGTTCCGGACAACATCATCTGCGGAAAGCCAAACAGGTTTATCAGCAATGGAATGGAGGTATCGCTTTTTACAATACTGCTGAAGATCAATCCCACTCCCATCAGCAGAAAGAGCATCAGTATGGTCATTAATAATATCTCAGCAAAAGTGATGATACCATGCTGCAGGGTGAAGTTTAAAGCAAAATGACCGAACAGGATCAATACGATCACACTCAGCAATTGAAAGAATAGCCGGCTCATGCCAATACCAAGCAATATGTTGATCTTCTTAACAGGCGAAGCATAAAAACGTTTCAGCACCAGTTGCTCCCTCAGCCCAAAAAAAGTAAAGGCCACTCCAAATAAGGTGGAAAATAAAATAGAGAAGCCCAGCTGACCGGGCAGGATGAAATCTATCTGACGGTATTTTCTTACTTCCCTGATCTCCGGTTTCGCAATCAGTATACTCTCTCCTTTGCTTCCCGAAATCCCCAGTTCATACTTTAGTTTCAGGTATTCTAATACTTGCATCAGTCCCCCAATCGTATTGCTGCTGGCAGTTGTTGATTGCAATTCGATGCTGAACCGGGATGGAAGGGTTGAACTATCTGCGATTTCTTTGATTGAAACTATACCAACCAATTTGGCTTTAATTAGGTCCTTATTTCTCAGGGTAGTATCAGCATAATTGATGATCCGGACCTGCGGATGATTTTTAAGCGCATTAAAGAAAACATTATTCGTGTCACTGCCCGGGGCCAAAGCGATACGATAATTAGGTGCACCTCCATTTCCGAATGATCCGAATATCAGTACAAATATGATCGGGAACAAAATACTGAATATAATAGCACTCGGGTTTCCAAAGATGGCTTTAAAACTGGCCTTGGTGATGGCCCATAAAGCCCTTGACTGACTATACGGTTGCAGGTTAGATTTCATGTGGGGCAAATGTATTTAATTACTCAAACAATGCTGAAAATAAAGATATTTGGAGCGAAATGAATAATGCTTACTTACTCACTGGTGGCAACCTGGGCAACAGGGAAGAAAATCTTGCTAAAGCAAAGGAGCTGATCAATGAATCATGTGGCACTGTTATATCAGCCTCTTCACTCTATGAAACGGCCGCCTGGGGCAATACCAGTCAACCCGCTTTTCTCAACCAGGCACTTATCATACAAACCAGTTTAAATGCGAAGCAGCTTATCCGCCGGATACTGAAAGCAGAAAAACAAATGGGCCGGATCCGGGAAGAAAAATACGGGCCCCGCATCATTGATATTGACATACTCCTCTACAATAATGAAAAACATAATTATCCTTTTTTGAAAGTTCCGCACCCCGAAATGCAAAACCGCAGGTTTGTGCTCATACCGCTTGCTGAAATAGCCCCCGATGTGATCCACCCGGTTTTGAAAAAGACCATCCTGCAATTATTGAATGAATGTCCGGATGAATTACCCGTCCGCAAATACCCCTGATTTTTTCCACAATCTTTTACCAATAAATTTTAACCCACTTCATTTAGGTTATTTTGCGACTTATAATGATGAGCGGCTATTCACTACTGACCATTCATCATTCACACAGTGAAGTATAATTTCATAACCATAGAAGGAAATATAGGCGCCGGCAAAACCACACTGGCACATTTACTCAGCAAGCATTATAATGCCCGCCTGATATTAGAAGAATTTGCCGACAATCCTTTTCTGCCAAAGTTTTACGAAAACCCCGGGCAATATGCCTTCCCGCTGGAATTATTCTTTATGGCCGAACGCTTCAAACAGCAAAAAGAACTGCTTCAGCAAAAGGATATGTTTCAGAGCCTCACCATTTCCGATTACCTGTTTACCAAATGCCTCTTATTTGCCAAGGTAACATTGCCAGAGGATGAGTTCCGGCTGTACCAGCGGCTATTTGAAATCATCAATCAACAATTAGTACAGCCCGACCTGCTCATCTACCTTCATGCCCCCGTTATCAAGCTACAGGCGAATATTAAAAAACGTAACCGTTCTTACGAACAAAATATCCCCGATGATTATTTGTTCAACATACAGGAAACCTATACCCACTATATCAAACAGCATAATGTAAAAACATTATTTGTGGATGCCACCAATGCTGATTTCCTGGGCAATGAAAAGCATCTGCAACTATTATTTGAAGCACTGGATAAAGAGTATGATGACGGACAGCATTACCTTACACTACCATAAGAATATCGAACAGATGAACAAGGAATTTCGAATGACGAAGTAAAACCCGAGATTCTGAGTTTCCCCACTTCTTCATTCCTTGTTCCTCTGTTCATCTGTTCCTCTGTTCATCTGTTCCTCTGTTCATCTGTTCTTCTGTTCCTCTGTTCATCTGTTCATCTGTTCATTCTTCTCCTATCTTTGCACCAATGTCGCCGATACTGCAAGCACAAAGCCTGTCTCCATTACAACACCAGGAATTCCGTTTCTTTATCATTGCCCGCTTTTTTCTCATAATGGCGCTGCGAATGCTTGGCACAGTAGCGGCTTACAAATTATTTAAGCTTACGCAGGATTCTTTTTCCATCGGGCTGGCGGGCCTGTCAGAATTTATTCCCGTTTTCTTACTGGCCTTATATGCCGGACATGTAATAGACAAGTCAGATAAGCGAACGTTGTTGCTGAAAGGTATCCTCACCTATTCTGTTTGTATTGTTGCGATGGTCGTCATCACTTCGCCCTGGTTTGAGAGCAATGTGCACACCAGTTCACCACAATTATTTTTCTATGGCGTTATCTTTTGCACCGGGGCTGTTCGTGCCTTTGCAGGACCAACCACCAATGCTATTATTTCTCAATTAGTACCCAGGGAAATTTTACACTTCGCCTCCAATATCAGCTCGTCGGTTTGGCTGGCGGCTTCTATTACCGGTCATGCCTCCGCAGGGTTCTTCATTGCCTGGTTTGGGGTACATGCCACTTTTTATATCATTCTGGGTTATGTGTTCATAGCTGCCATCATGGTTTCTTTCATCAAAAAGAAACCGGTGATCAATACGAATAAAGATGTGAAAACCTGGGCCAGTGTAAAAGAGGGATTGCGGTTTGTGGTCAATAATAAGATAATGCTGGGTGCCATTTCACTGGATCTTTTTGCTGTGTTATTCGGCGGAGCAGTTGCGCTGATTCCAGAGTTTGCCGATAAGATCTTAGCTGTCGGCCCCATTGGTTTTGGCTGGCTCAATGCTTCTATGGACATTGGCTCCGTCATCATGATCGTAGCCCTCACTATAAAACCAATGAAGAAAAAGCAAGGTTACAAATTGATGTACGCTATTGCCGGTTTTGGGCTGTGTATCATTCTCTTTGGTGTGTCGAAGTGGTACTGGCTTTCCTTCATCGCTTTATTGATCGCCGGTATGCTCGATGGCATCAGTGTCATAGTCAGAGGTACCATCTTACAACTGACCACCCCCGATGATAAACGGGGCCGGGTATCATCTGTGAATTCCATGTTCATCAACTCTTCCAATGAACTGGGCCAGTTTGAAAGCGGTTTCATGGCCCGTGCATTAGGCACCGTTCCTTCCGTCATCTTCGGTGGCTGTATGACGCTGATCGTGGTGATCATTACCTGGTTCAAAGCACCGGGGTTGCGGAAATTTGAGTATTGACCCGGGCCCTTCAGTCGCAATAGATTTACCAAAGGGGAAGATTCTCATCGCAAAAACTGTAACTTCAAACAAACAAAAGACATCCCAAACTATAAAGACTAATAAACCAATCAACCAATTACCTAATAAACATCACCCACCATGAACCGGCGCTCCTTCATCCACAACACGGCCCTCACCTTTGGTGCATTAACACTGGCCAATCAAAATCTCTTATCCTCATTATTCGAAGACCCCTGGAAGATAACCATGCTGACAAAAGACATCGGCATCTTTAGCGAAAAAGGAGGCACTATCGCTTTCCTGTTATCAAAAAGAGGTATTGCAGTAGTCGATACCCAATTTCCCGAGCAGAGCAAGCACCTGATTGATGAACTGAAAAAGAAAACACCAAAGCCTTTCAAGTTGCTTATCAATACACACCATCACGGAGACCATACAGCCGGTAATATTTCCTTTAAAGGCCAGGTATGGAGCATTGTTGCTCATGACAACTCTAAAAAGAATCAAAAAAAATCTGCCATTCAAAATAAATCTGAAGATAAACAGCTTTATCCCAACATTACCTATATAGACAGCTGGAGCCGTAAACTGGGCAATGAACGGATCACCCTGTACTATTTTGGCGCTGCACATACCAATGGCGACAGTTTTGTGCATTTTGAAAAAGCAAATATTGTTCATTGCGGCGACCTGGTGTTTAATCGCCGCCATCCCTACGTAGATCGTGGTGCCGGTGCCAATATTAAAAGCTGGATGCAGGTCCTGGACAGAGGGCTGGCCACATTTACAAAAGAAACCCGGTATGTATTTGGCCATGCTGCCACCGGCTATGAAGTAACAGGCACCGCCGATGATGTGAAAGCTTTCCGGGATTACCTAGGCAATGTGCTGAAGTTTACCGATGCCGCAATAAAATCAGGTAAGACCAAAGAAGAATTCTTAAAGGCCACTCTCATACCCGGTGGTGAAGAATGGAAAACGGATGGTATACAGCGACCGTTGGGTGCGGCATGGGACGAGTTGACGGGGAAGTAATTTTGTGTTAAACCTTCAAATTAAAGGTTGATATAGAATAATAAGAAATTAGTTTAGCACAGAGTTTAATCTGCTCTGTAAAAAATGAAACAACATACTGCTTTACTAATCTTTCTTATGCTCGTAGCATTTTCAGGTTGCAAAAAGGAAGAAATAAAAGAAACTGTAACAGACATAGACGGCAACGTTTATAATACGGTAACCATTGGCAGCCAGGTTTGGATGGTTGAAAACTTAAAAGTTACCCGTTACAGGAATGGTGACCCGATAATGAAGATAACAGATCAAACTGCCTGGCTGAATTCCACAATCGGTGCTTATTGTAATTATGATAACATAGATAGCAATTCAACAACCTACGGTCATCTTTATAATTGGCTGGCTGTTGGAGATGCCAGAAAAATAGCTCCCGTTGGTTGGCATATTCCAACTTATGAAGAATGGTTTACGCTCCAGTATTTTCTTGGCGACTACATGGTTGCAGGAGGCAAAATGAAAAAGGCCGGTACAGAGTATTGGATGAGCCCCAACGCCGGAACTGATAATAGCAGTGGCCTCAATAGCATGCCTGGTGGAATGAGAACCAATTCAGTCCCCGGTTACTTTTCTGGCCTCCACTATTTCGGTTTTTGGTGGAGTGCGACTGAAGAGTCTGCTAATCCGCTTTATGCCCATTATAGAAGTTTGCGCCACGATTCTCCTGTCGTAGGATGGGGTATTACATTCAAGAATGATGGTTTGTCAGTACGCTGTATAAAAGACTAGTACCTGCTCCATTTTCAGTTTCAGGGGTAAAAAATATCTATACCAGTATTCCGGACAATCCTTCGGCAAACTCAGGGCTGCTTACCTCTTTCCACCTCGATCAACTTTTCAATCACATAATAAGTGATCGGGCAAAAGCTTATGTTCTTTAATACCAGCGGCTGCCGCTTCAGCATAAAGTCATCTTCCATGTAGGGAAAGCGGACACAATCGGTGGGGCGAACCTCGTAAATGCTGCAATAATTGTCTTCACCGAGAAAAGGACAGGGTTTGGTCTTGGTCACGTTATCGCCGTCTTCATCCACCTTCAGGTAGGTATCTTTAAAATCACCTTCCTTCATGTCCAGGTATTTGCTGATGCGTTTAATATCCGGCGGAGTAAAGCGGGGTGAGTAGTTTTTGCAGCAGTTGGCACATTGAAGGCAATCAATTTTGGCAAAGGCTTGTTCATTAAGGTCAGGCAGTTGCCGGAGGGTTTTGTTCTTGTCGGCCCGGTGCAGGAATTTCTTGTACTCCTTTACCCGCTCACCCGATTTCTTTTGCCAGTTCTGTAACAACTTTTCCTGCATGCTGCAAAGAACGGCATTTCACGGCTTATCCCCAGCCTTAATATAGCCCTGTTTTTATGGGTGTACTGCCGTAACTTTGCCCCGCTAAAAAGGGCGTCTTATTTGACTTTTTTGACCCCTTTGACATTTTATTTGACTAATCAGACATATTTGACTTATGACCCTTCTCGAACAACAATCTAACGAGTTCATTCCCCGCCATATCGGACCCAATGAAGCTGATACCAAACAAATGCTGAAAAAGATCGGTACAGAAAGCCTGGACCAACTGATCGGCAATACCGTTCCGCCTGCTATCCGCATGAGCCATCCGCTTCACATCCCCTCAGCCATGAGTGAGCATGAATACCTGAAGCACATCAAAGAAATATCGCTGAAGAATAAAGTCTTCACCAATTATATCGGCCAGGGGTACTATGATACCATCACCCCTTCGGTAATACTAAGAAACGTTTTTGAAAATCCGGGTTGGTACACACAATACACCCCTTATCAGGCAGAGATCTCCCAGGGCCGCCTGGAAAGTTTATTGAATTACCAGACAATGGTGAGCGACCTTACCGCCTTACCTATTGCCAATGCTTCTTTGCTGGATGAAGCCACAGCTGCAGCTGAAGCCATGACGATGTTCTTTAACACGCTGAACAAACAAGACCATATAGAACGACCCAGGTTCTTTGTAGATACAGCTATCTTCCCTCAAACAAAAGATGTGCTGGTGACAAGGGCTATTCCGGTAGGTATCGAAATAGTGGAAGGAGATTATAAAACAGCTGCTCTTGATGCCACTTATTTCGGGGCTATTGTTCAATACCCGAATAGTAATGGATCAATAGAAGATTACAGCGATTTCATTAAAGCTGTACATGTTGCAGGTGCCTATGTGGTAATGGCTACTGATTTGCTGGCACTGACCTTATTAACGCCTCCCGGAGAATTGGGTGCCGATGTAGCCGTTGGTTCTGCACAACGTTTTGGAGTACCATTGGGTTATGGT
>CAYUCU010000054.1:0-20606 GCA_964443345.1 uncultured Chitinophaga sp. | reverse complement strand
ATTGCCGGAAAAATTTACCAGTACATCCAACCGTTCTCCGGGAGCAATCAATATTTCTTTGACGGAGGATGGGTTCTTCAATAAGCCACCGTCATTCCCGATTATTATCATATCTGCATTATTGCTCAGTGCAAGGTTATACACTCTTGCATTAGAGCCATTCAAAATGCGAAGACGATAGAACCGGGTGGCAACATCTGTATAAGGTGAATAAACACCGTTTACAATAATTGATTCGCCCATGTAACCAGCCATCACCTCTTCCATTGAGGGATTATAAGTAATGCCATTTGATGAAATACGTTTATCCTGTAACACTAATGGAAGTTCAAACTGACCGGATGGAAGATTGAGTGCTGCTTCTTCTGCATCATTAATGATGAACAGACCTGCCAATCCCTGGAACACCTGCTTGCCAGTCATTTCATGCGGATGCGGATGATACCAGCTTAAACCGGCTCGCTGGTTTACGGTAAACTGGTAACGGAATGTTCCTCCTGCATTTGCAAGCTGGTCGGGATGCCCGTCCATAAGAGCAGGAATTTTTAATCCATGCCAGTGAATATTGGTATGCTCCGATAAATTATTCTGTAGTAAAATATTTACCACATCGCCTCTGTTTACTTTGAATGAAGGGCCTAATAAACTATTGGGCTGATAACCCAATACGGGAATATTAGTTCCTTTGAGATTGGCGATGGTTGACTGTGCGGTAAGTGTATGATTTAATCCTGCCTGCGATGGAACAGAAAGCAGTCTTGAAAAATCTCCTTCAGTTACTATTACCGGCTCCGTCATTAATCCCCTGTGATGTTCTTTTTTACATCCTGAGCAACTGGCAAGAAAACCAGCAACTGTTCCACCGGTAATAACGGTTCCGGCGCTAAGCCCGGACATCTTTAAAAAGGTTCTTCTTTTCATACAACTGGTTTTATTTTTTCTCAATAATTCTTTCAATAGTTACCTGCAAGCGAAGCGACTGATTGAGCAACTCTATGTATTCAAGTTGTTTCATGTTCAATCTTTCCCAGGCATCATAGAGCATAAATAATTCCTCTGTGTTTTGCTCATAACCCAACTGCATTGTTTTATAATTATTCTTCAATGCTGGAATAATATTTTCTTCATATAGTTTCAATTGCTTTTTCTTTAGCTCCAGTTCATTTCTCATACCATAGGCCATGCCGCTATATTCGTTCACCATCATTTCCTTTTGCGCCTGAATGGCATAGCTTTTCCATTTCAAACTTTCGATATTGGCTTTATTCATCTTTGATGACCATTTTGCCATTGGAATCCGCACCATACCCATGATGGTGTATTGCATAGGCTGGCCTCCAAAACCAAACATATTGTCGTAGCGGATTCCGAATTGTGGTTTCAGTGCAGCTTTCTCCGTTTCCTGTTTCAGCCGGGTAAGATTAATTTCCTGGTCAAGTGATTTTAAATCGCTCCGGTTATTGTAAAAAAGAGTGCTGTCGAATACAATGGCTGAATAATCATTTAACTGATAAGTGGTATTAATATCAAAATCAATCATGGCATTTCTTCCCATCAGGGCATTCAACCGGATTCTTTTTTCACGGATGTCGTTCTCAAACATCAACTGCATATTTTTTACATCGCCCAATGCAGCTTTCGCTTTATAGTAAGCACTGATTTTCTCCAACCCGTTTTTATAGCGTATCTCCGCATTCTTAATCATGAAATCCAGAATCTTTTCGTTCTCTGCCAGTATCACCAGTTTCTTTTCCAGGATTATCCATTCATAATAAAATTGCTTTGCATCATTGATTAATTCGTTCAGCGTTGCATTTTTCTTTTCTTTCTCCACTGATGACATTGCCTTCATATAATTTTCATCAGCATCCAGTTTTTTCCTGTTAGGAAACATCTGTTCACCGGAAACCATTACGGAACCCATGCCCGGAATATCACCTTCCCTGTGCCATAGCCGAACATCATAGGGTGTCATAAACTGGCCGATACCAACCTGCGGCGGCATCCAGCTTCTTGCACCTTTGGCGGCTTCATCCATTGACCGGATTTCGTTGTCATACATTTTCACTACAGGGTGTGATGCTTTGATGCTGTCAATAACAGCATCGAGCTTTAGTGTTTGTGAATGGCTGCTGAAAGCAACCATTACTGCAAACAATGTCGGGAGTAGTTTATTCTTTAACATCTATTAATTCAATTTTGCCTTTACGTTTTAATTCTCTTTCCTTAATCATTTCAAATATTACAGGTGTAATCAGTAAAACATAAATGGTGGATGAGATTGTTCCCCCGATTAATGGAATGGTGATTGGACGCATAATATCACTGCCTACACCGGTTGCCCAAAGAATGGGTATCAAGCCAAACAGACCTACTGAAACCGTCATCAGTTTCGGCCGCAATCTTTTTGCCGAACCCTCAATAACAAATTCCCTGATGATAGCTGGAGTAAGTGTTGCTTTTGAATTTCCATGTTTAGCAACCATATTGTTCATTGCTTCATTCAGGTAAATGGTCATAAGCATGGCAGTTTCTATTGCCATCCCGAACAGTGCAATAAATCCAACAGCTACTGCAACTGATAAATTAATGCCATAGAAGTAAACCATGAATACGCCGCCAATCAATGCAAACGGAACAGTAATCATTGTTACCGTTGCCTCTTTAAAAGAATGATAAGTGAAGTAGAGCACCATGAAGATGATGATAATCACAATAGGCAGAATCATTTTTAATGTACGGTTTGCTCTTATCTGGTTTTCCCATTGTCCGCTCCATTCCAGGAAATAACCTTTGGGTAGTTTGGTAATCATCTGGTTCAATCTCTCCTGTGCTTCTTTTACTGTGCTGCCCAAATCTCTTTCTCTCACATTAAACAAAACAGTACCTCTCAGCATCGCATTTTCCGAATTAATCATCGGGGGGCCATCACTCAGTTTTATATCCGCTACTGCTTCCAATGGAACGGGCCCGAAATTCATTGTCTGTACCTGTAAACGTTTCAATGCTTCAAGATTGTTACGGAAATCCTGTCCGTACCGTGCATTCACTGAAAAACGCTGACGGCCTTCAATAGTAGTAGTAAGTTTCATTCCCCCTAATGCACTTTCTATTACGGTGTTCACATCATCCACACTTAAACCATAGCGGCCTATTTCTTCCCTTTTTACAGCAATGTCAACATATTTACCGCCGGTGATTGGCTCTACATACAAATCTTTTACACCGTCAATTCCTTCCAACTGTTTTTTTATTTTTTGTGCAAATGCATAAATGCTGTCAAGGTTTTGTCCGTACACTTTTAATCCCACATCAGTACGAATGCCTGTCGAAAGCATATTAATCCGATTGATGATAGGCTGTGTCCATCCATTTGTAACACCGGGTATCTGCATTTTTGAATTAAGCTCATTGATGATTCCATCCTTTGTCATGTCCTCCCGCCACTCAGATTTTGGTTTCAGCAAAATGATGGTTTCTATCATGCTGATAGGGGAATTATCGGTAGCCGTATTTGCCCTGCCTGCCTTGCCCAATACATGCGACACTTCCGGAACAGTACGAATGATTTTATCCTGCACCTGCAGCAAACGCTTTGCTTCAGAGTTAGAAACATCAGGCAGTGTAACAGGCATAAACAATAATGAGCCTTCATCCAGTGGGGGCATAAATTCAGAACCGAGACGGGTCATCATAATGATGCCGGTAGCCAAAGCAATAATGTTAACCGCAATGGTGGTCTTCCGCCATTTCAAACACCATTTTAAGACAGGAGTATAGATTTTCTCCAGTGTTCTTGTAATCGGATTGGCACTTTCCGGTTTTAATCTTCCTTTCAGAAAAAAGGAGATCAGTACCGGCGTTAATGTAATAGCTAAAAAAGCATCAATAAGCAGGATGAATGTTTTTGTCCAGGCTAACGGATGAAAGAGTTTGCCTTCCATTCCTGTTAATAAAAAAACAGGAAGAAAAGACGTAACCACTATGATAGTAGAATAAAAAACACCGGGGCCAACCTGTTTTGATGACTTTTCAATAATCGTATTCCTTTCTTCTGCTGTCAACGGGTCTTTATTTCTTTTGAACCATTTTGCCATGTTTATACTTTGTCAGATGATTTAATTTTTGCTGATTGTGCTTCGCTGATATGCCGGTAAGCATTTTCCACCATAACAATTCCATCATCCACCACCACGCCAATAGCGAGAGCAATACCGGTTAATGACATGATGTTGGAAGAGATGCCAAACATTTCCAGGAAAATGAAACCGGCTGCAACAGAAATAGGTAACTGAATAAGAATAATTACAGCACTGCGCCAGTGAAACAAAAATATGAGCACCACCAGAGAAACAGCGATCATTTCCTCTATCAATGTACCCTTTACTGAATCAATGGCCTCCTGAATCAATGTGCTGCGATCATAGGATGTTTTGAATGTTACTCCTTCCGGCAAACCCTTTTCCACTTCTTTCATCTTTGCTTTTACAGCTTCTATGACTTTATTGGCATTTTCATTATAACGCATCACTACAATTCCTCCCACCACTTCGCCTTTTCCATCCATATCAAAAATGCCAAGGCGTAAATCACCACCCATTTGTACAGAGCCTATATCTTTTACCCTTACCGGTATGCCATTGTAATTACTCAGCGCAATATTTTCAACATCTTCTTTGCTTTTGATATATCCCAGGCCACGGATGATATAAGCCATGTCTGCCATTTCAAATTTTCTGCCGCCCACATCATTGTTATTCGCTTTCACTTTATTCATTACATCCATCAGGGAAATATTATAATACTGCAATTTCACCGGGTCAACCACTAACTGGTACTGTTTTTCAAAACCACCAAAAGAAGCTACTTCTGCTACACCGGGAACTGTTTGCAATGCAAACTTGATATACCAGTCCTGCAATGCCCTTTGTTCACCTAAGTCCATTTTGGGTGCATCCAAATGATACCAGTAGATATGCCCTACGCCAGTACCATCGGGACCCAATGTTGGCGTAACACCCTGTGGTAATAAACGCTGAGCAAAATTCAACCGTTCCAATACCCTTGTTCTTGCCCAATAGATGTCCACGTTATCTTCAAAAATCACATAGACAAAACTCATCCCGAACATGGATGAACCACGGATGTTCTTAATTTTTGGAATACCCTGCAGATTGCTCACTAACGGATAGGTAACCTGGTCTTCCATTACCTGCGGACTGCGGCCCATCCACTCTGTAAAAACGATAACCTGGTTCTCACTTAAATCAGGAATAGCATCAATCGGGTTTTTCTTTACAGAGTAAATGCCATACGCAAACAGGCCCGCTGCACATAACAGCACAATAAGCCTGTTGCGTAAAGCGAGTTCAATTAATTTTTGAACCATGTTATTTGATTAATCATTATTTAATTACTTCTTCCACTCGGCCGCACTTAAACATTTCAGAACCGAAATAAGGATTCTTGATTTCCTTTACTTCGCTAATCCACATTGCACCCTGGTTGTCTCTTGCCATCGGGCAATGATCATGATAAACCGGGCGGCCAGCTCCGAAATTTTTTACCAGTTCATACACTACCTCACTCATCTGTACAAAATGTGAACGCTGATGTTTTATGTTATCGTCATTTTTGGCAATATGGTCAGCATGTTCTTTCATTTCTTCTTCGTTTGCATCGTATGCAGTTTTTTGCTCTGCTGTTAACAATGATTTATCCAGTTTACTTATTGCATCTTCCATCGCTTTTGCACCACTTGCTGCTTCGCCGGCATTATCATTTGCCAGTGCATTTTTGATATGCAGGTAATGGTCAACAATTGCTTTGATGGAGGCAGCAGCATTTGCATCCACATTTGTATATACCACTGCAACGGCTTTGACATCTTTGTCATCCGTAGTTGCACCATGTTGCACAGTGTCCTTATCCATTTTACTCATGTCATGGCCATTATGTTCATTTTTGCTGCCACCATTATTGCAGGCTGCAAACAAAATGGCACTGATGCCTAACAGGCTGAAAAAATTCTTTTTCATTGATTTATATTTTAATTCAGATTAATGTTGATGATTAGGATCTTCCGTTTTTGTCTCCTTTAAATTCATACCGCATTTAGGGCATTTACCCGCTTGCGCATAGGTTTTATCGCCTTCACATTTCATCGGGCATGAATAGGCTTTTACCACTTCCATTTTCATTTTCTCTTTGGAAGAAAGGGTCAAATCCATATTGCATTTTGTGCATTTACCGGGCTTATTGCTGGTGACATCGGCATGCATGGGGCAGGAGTAGTTTTTTGTAACCTCCGCTTTCATCTGTTCTTTTTTTGAACGCTCCAGTTTCATACCACATACAGGACAGTTACCCGGTTTTTTCATAGCTACCGAATCATGCATTGCACAGGTATAGAGGGTTGTATGCTTGAGTGTATCCTTCTTACCTGCTTTTTCCTGGGCAAATACAGTAACAGACATAATGGTAAAGGCTGCCATCATCAGCATTTTAATTGCTTTCATTTTTATGAATTTACTATGTTGAGAAACTTATTTTACCTGGCATAAGGAAATGCCAATAGCCCGACAAATGATTTGTCCGGCTTCAAAAAGGGAGTAATGTTTAAATCAGAAAAGTGCGATTGAGGATATAAACGGCAACGCCGGTACTTCGGGGAGGTGCGTGGCTGATTGGATTTTCCTCAGTAACGGAAGAAAAGTTATTATCAGGTATTTCAACAAAAGACACCGGAAGAGCAACCGATGCTAATTGCATCATCTGGAACCCGGCTTCAGCGATTTTTTGGTCGCCATCGTTCTTTACAAATTTGTGTTCATCCTTACAGCATCCATTATCTTTTTCCTCACTTTTCTCCATCCCGCATTCACCACAGGTTTTGGACTTATTATGCCCAAGCCCCCAATCGGCCAGTTTGCCCATGCAATAATGCATATGAACTGTAGCCCCGGTAGAAGTACCAAGGTATATGATCGCTAATATGGCTGCCAGAATCTTTTTCATTAATTCGCCTACATCAAAAGTAAAACTATTTTAGTGGAAAGGGTCAAATTATTTTTACAGTTATCATACATTTACATGGCTTTCAGTTCTTTATAAGAAAGTTTCTGCTGAAGAATATTTTTGCTGAATTTTCATAAAAGCTACATTTTTATTTATCTGCTTCATGTCTCATTTTCGAATAACAGTATGAAAATACTTTTTGAATATCCTGATAAAATAATTTTCTCGTTTCCTGCTTTGTTTTGACGCAGCCCGCTGGTTCCTAGCTTTCTCCGCTATCGGATGCCAATGAGTCACCTTAACACTGGAAAAATCACCACATCCAATTATAGATTGGAAATAACAATTTTCGTGGCATTGATGGCTGGTATCAACATCCATAGTTCCTAATACAAAATGATGCAATTGCCGGCCCACATCATTCACACCTGAGGGCGATATAAATAGGCTGAGCATTTGTAGAACTTCCATTGATGCGAGATGGCTGCTGAATACAAATACATTTTCATGGGCATCTGCAAATATTTGTTTATCCAGCCCCTTGATGTATTCGGGATCATCGAGCTTTCCATCCATTTCAAGGACGGCATTCTCCGTTTTATACTGGCCAAGACATTCAAGACAGGCTCTTTTATGACCTACTGTTTGCGCCTTCCAGTCTGCTCCAATGATCTTCGTATTTGCTTTATTAGTACGCACCAGGATGCCACCATCAATAACAGGAATCAAGTGAGCATAGGAAATAAAATTAAGAACCTGTCTTGGCCAGGGACGGTCTACGCAACTAAAAATGATATCACAATTCAAAGCGGCCTGGAAACCCTGCGGTTCACAAATACTGTACTCACAGCAGTCGATTTCTACATTGGGGGCAGTAGCACTGCGCCGGATGCCAGTTGCTACTGCCTGTACCTTTGCCAAACCTGTATCTGATGCGAAAACATTGGTAAGGCGGTCCAGATTCTTTTCTTCAACGCTGTCAAAGTCAATCAGGGTAAACTTTGAAATTCCTGTGCGGGCCAGAATCTCTGCAACAATGCTTCCTACACTTCCGAGTCCAGCAATGCATATCCTCAGCCTTGATAAGTCCTCTTGTGTCCGGCTACCCCATGCCGATATTGTGCGTAATTGTTTAGAACTATCAAAAACAGGGGCCACCAGGTTGTCATTATAAGTGATAGTAAGCCCTTTTCCTATCACCCGGACATTCTCACACCAGCGGCGGTCATACTTTCTCTTTTGGGTCTCATCCTTCACCCAAAACCTGCCACTCCAGGCACCATCCGTACCCAACGTAAGCCCCACCAGTGGAATACCGGTTACTCCCATTACCGTTGGCGACATTCTTGTTTCAGCAACAATATCGTCTTCACTCATTCCCTGCCAACCCATCGCTGGATGTGAGTGCAGGAAAGCAATACCTTCTTTTCTGTTGCCCGCAATTTTTAATACTCTTTCAAAATATTGCGGCAGGAACCCTACATTCCCGTGTACTTCTCTGTCACCTTTTACCGGCAGAATAACCTGCGAAATAATCGCTGTTGACCGGCTGCTGCCTGTACCAGGTACATAAGTGGCAAAGCACAGATCTTCCTGCTGATCTGCTCTGACGAGATGATTGACAAGTTCACTGTGGACGTCATCGGTCATTATAATGCTATAACTTTTCATAAAATGGTAGCGAATAGGTTTCTGATATGAGCCAGATAGGTTCTAACAGTACGGTCTGTTCTGTTCCATTCAGTGGCAAACGGCCTGCTCCAATACTGCCATTCAGCCCCCAACGGGCTATTGTGAATAGCTCCATAAGGATGCGAACCGCCACCCCCGGTGACAGGTAGCAGGTGGGGCTTAAAATGAGGTCCGGGCGGTGGGGCCATTGGGAAATTATCATGTACCTGTAACCCCATTTGAACAACCTGCCCGGCAAATTTTCCGACCGGAATCTCATATACAAAGGTCAAAAAACCAGGTTTAGGCTCTTGAACACTATGCCCAAGAGCCTGTAACTGATCAATGAAATCTGATTTAGCCATATTGAGAGGTTTATGATACTGGTGTTTCTCCCCTGAATGCGGATACAAACTTTACAGCAGGACAGACCATTTTAATTGGCTTATCAGGCGTGTCTTTGAAAGAATCCTGGCTGCCGTCTGGGTTAATCCTTACCAGATAGTAGTCTTTCACGGGGGTAATACCGGCATTTTCCAGTATCTGGTTTGGGGTCAATTCCTTCTGGTCTGTGGTTTCGGGTTCCCCATCAACGAAATAGTGAAAAACTTCCGTTGGCCTGATCACAAACTGTTCAATCCCGCCTTGGGCGAGGTCAACCGGTTCGGCAAGGTCTATTTTTTCAAAATCACAGCCTTTTAACTTCTGGTACAACCAGTAGCATTCAACAGGCGTAATACCGGCTTTTTCGAGAATTTCTTTGCCGGTAACGATGTGGTGATCAAATACGAAGTAGTGATCTCCAACCTTCACTTTGTACTTTTTTCCATGAGGCGGCTTTTTTCCCTCCTTTGTAAATGCTTCTAAATCAATGATTAATTCGTTTTCCATCTTTTACTTTTTTGTTTATACCTATAGACTGTTGATGGTATTCCCTTTTTTGCAGGCCATCCTTAAAAATATTCTGTAATTTTTTGGAACAACTACCTGCAAAAACCAATACTTTACCAACATATATACTTTATGAAGCCATACCAATGGAGATTATCTGGGAGGATATAATAGTAGAACTTCAAGCCTTCACCCGCTACCTGACCCATAAAGGGGCCTGGTTCAGGGGCAGCAACCCCGTTTCCTTTCTTTCCGGAAAGGAGATAGATGATTATGTCTACGAAACAATAGGCCGGTACCTGGAACACCCTGAGAAATTTGATCCTGCGAAAGGAGACCTGGTCAGTTATTTAAAATGGAACGTTCTTCGTTCTCTTGTCTCCAATGATGTCCGAAGCGGTGAGAATCATCTCACAGATGTTATTTATGGCGGCAATAGCAACGATGAACCAGATAGTGAGCAGTCGTCCTATAAAGAACGCCTGCTTCCTGCTGCACTTCCATTGTTCAGCGATGAGATAGACTATGAAACTGTTAAAGAATATATCGAGAATCAAATCCGGGGTGATGCCGTCGTCGAGGATATCTTCCTGGGTTTATACCACTATGGCATGAAAAGGGAGAAGATAATTGAAGAGTTCATGATGAGTGTGAATGATTACAACAACGGTGTGCGGCGGCTTGACACAGTGATAAGCCGCGCCGCTTCTCAATTCAATCCAAACAAACAAACGCATGAGCAGGAAAAAAAGTCAAAGCAAATCTGATTTTGTAAATCTTTTTTTGCAGGCAGCGGACAACGAAAGCAGTGATAAAGGAATGGCCCGAGAATTTCTTGCATCCGAAGGAGTAAATGTAGACCGCATGGTATCAGATGGGCTGAAAAGGATTAGGCAAATGCAAATGATTGCCGAAGCAAAAAAAACGGAGCAGGAAATGCTTGCATCCGAAAAAATAAAAGCCCAGGCGACCCAATGGGTAGATGAGTTATTAAGCAAAGTTGATTTTTCCTTGCCAGAGTTGGTCAGGAAAGAAGAACTTACGGTAAGCTTTCGCAATGTAGAGCATTTAAGCGAGGAGGATATAAGGGTCATTCTTATCCGTCACTTTACATTGAAGTTCCTAAACCAACAGAAGGATAATCAAAAATGAATTTCAGATTTTCAGAAGCAGAGGTAAAAGCAAAAAAAGTCCTGGATGACTGCGGGCTTAGTGATCCTGTTGGATTTCCGCTTTATAAGATAATTATGGGACGAAAAGCTTTTTACGAGGAGGCGCCCCTGGTGGGCAAGGAAGGTGAAATCGTATCTGTTGGAGGAAGATCAATAATAACTATTAACTCAAATATTCAGTTCGAGACAAAAAAAAGATTTGCAGGCGCCCATGAACTCGGTCATTACGAAATGCACCGTGATTTGAGACCCATTTTTTCGGACACGGAAGAAGACTTGATGAATTGGTACCAGGCGGGGCCGCAGGAAATGCAGGCCAATGAATTTGCTGCAGAGTTTTTAATGCCTTCGGAAATATTTCACAAAGAATGCGAACGAAAAAAATTCGAACCTAAGGTCATTGACTACCTGGCCAACCGCTTCTTGGTCAGCAAGACGGCAGCTATTTTACGATTCGTTAAAAGGGGCAATCATCCGGTGTTTGTTGTTTTTTGCAAAGACAATAAAATGAAATGGTGGAAAAAGTCTGACGATTTTTATCATTTTTGTGAAATATTTCAGCGCGATGCTCCCCCGCCCACAGGGACCGTTGCTAATGAGATCTTCGCTGGCAAAAAATCCTATGTGGGTGATGAAGCTAAACAGGATATCTGGAAGTCGGATTGGTTTCGCATGAAGGATGATAACGAAAAAGATACCAGGTTTTTCGAATACTGTTTATATGCCAGATCGTTTAATTATACACTCAGTGTGATTTGGGAAAAATAATCATACCTGCAACTCGTTTTATTCTCCACTTATTTTTTGGTCATCAGGTATGCTTGAGATTTCCGGCATTCTATCCTCATTCTTCCGATACAATGCCTTCAAGGATTTATAGGTATTTCATTCCCGTACCACTTGCCAACAGGATGCAGTTTGATGTAACAGCGGTACGGGAATCAAATACCAGGAAACTTCAAAGACAGACACTCCAAAGACCAAAGCAGGATGATTGGCATACTGATTTGATGTTTCACCCGTAACATTTTGGCATTAAAAGCATGGATGATGATTGACAGTTGTAACTAACAGTTTTCCTGTACTTCACTACTAATTAGGTTGCAAACTATTTCTAGTGCTTGATTCACTATGCTTAAAAAAGTACAGCCGTATTGATGAGCAAATAAAGAATATATCTCATTTTATGATTGCCAATTGGGCTATATCTTGAACAGATAGGTTCTTTAAGCATTTAGTTGCAATAATTTTAAGTAATTCAGGTGGTAAAAGTTTTATCTCTCCTTTCATAAATGAGATTATGCTGGTTTTCTTATTGGCATAATTCACGCTTTTTCTCCCGCATTTTTGCCTTGAAGTAGTGGTCATGGTGCTGCCATCATCTTGTTCATTGGGCATCGTCCCTTGCGACGCTCCTTTAATCGTTCCGTTCGTTGGGCATCAGTGATATTGCAACGCTGACTTTTTTAGTAGCCTGTTTTGTAAGAAAAGGGGCCCAATGCGAAAGCGAAGTTATGCGGTCTATAGATTTGGGTAAGGCTGCAAAAAGACTACGGCATAAACACGCACCCCTCGCACAAACCCATCCTTTATTCCGTTTCCTTTTTGCCTCCATGACTACCGCATAATTCTGATGCTTTCTTTTTTCCCTTTTTCTTTTACAAAACAATTTTTTTTCATTAAAACTCAAATGTTATGGAACTAACAGGAAGAATCACAGCAAACGCAACTGTGAACACGGTGAAAGGTGACCGCAAAGTAGTGCGGTTCAGTATCGCCATCAATGACAGTTACAAACCCAAAGATTCGCAGGAGGTGAAAAAACTCACCACCTATGTGAACTGTTCCTACTGGATGCGGGAAGGTATCGCAAGGTATCTCACTAAAGGAACACTGGTGGAAGTGCAGGGACGTATTGCTGTCAGTGCATGGCTGAACAAGGACGGCGAGCCAAAAGGTTCACTTGATTTTCATGTGAACAGTATCAAACTGCATGGCAAAAGCACTACCGAAACAGTACCCGCCCCGGCTGATATTACTGAACCGGTGGAGGATTTACCATTCTGACCTTTTAAAGTTTCAGCGTTCCCCACGCTGAAACTTCTTTACCATTTTTAAACTACCCTTTGGGGAAAGGGGTAACAAACCGCAGCAGTACCGCCTGCGGGATATAAATTAAAGCTGGGTAATTCATTATGGCGCACAACTTAAATTTTAATGAACAAACACAGCAACACAGTTTTTTCTCCGTGAAAGAAAAAGCCTGGCACGGCCTCGGGCAAATCGTCCAGGACTACCCAACCAGTGCTGAAGCAATCAAATTTGCCGGGTTGGATTATGAAGTCATAAAGCAGGACATCTATACTACCTGCTATAATGCAGACGGCCAGCCGATGGATTTTACCAACCGGATTAAAACCCATATTGCCACCATGCGACCCGATACCGGGGAAGTACTCGGCGTAGTGGGCAAGGATTATGAAATCATCCAGAACCGGGATGCGTTCAGTTTTTTTGATTCCATTGTCGGGGGCGATGGCATCCAGTATGAAACCGCCGGGGCACTCGGCAAAGGAGAACGGATTTTTATTACAGCTAAGTTGCCGGGCTATATCAAAGTAGGCCGGGAGGATTTAATAGAGCAGTATTTATTTTTGACTACTTCCCATGATGGATTTGGCAGTATTACCGCCGCCTTTACCCCTATTCGGATTGTTTGTAACAATACACTCAATGCAGCCCTTCGCAATCATTCCAACAGTATCAAAATAAGGCACACCGCCAACGCCAAAGAAAGGCTGGAACAGGCCCATAAAGTAATGGGTATATCCAACCAGCTCTCCAGCCAGTTGGAAACCATCTTTAACCGCTGGACAACGGTAAAAGTAACCGACCCCGAACTGCACAGGCTTATACAATTGGCCATGGTGCCGAATAAAGAGGTACTGGATAATATCGAAAAAGGTCAGTTGGATGAACTGTCCACCTGCTTTAACAACATGTGCAACTCTGTTTTTGAGTATGCTATGAGCAGCCCCACCCAGCAGACGGAAACCACCCGGGGCACTTTGTTCGGGGCTTATAATGCGGTTACAGGCTATTTTCAGAATGTACGGAATTACAAAGACGATGAAAGCAAACTGAAATCTCTGTTATACGGCGGTACGGCACAACTACGTACACAGAAAGCCTTTCATCTCTGTACTGAATTTTTGCAGGGTGAACTGGCCGGCTTGGTGAACTGATAGTAAAACGGGGCGGCCCTGCCGCCCCTCTTTATTTACTCAACTTCTAAGACATGAAAAAGACAATCATTAGAAAAGATCATTTTAAAAGTTATCAGGCCATCCGGAACAAGTACCCCGGTGCCGTGGTATTATTAAGGATTGCTGGTGAATATGCCGCCTTTCAGGAAGATACGGAACTTATTCAACAACTTACAGGTAATAGTTTAACCGCTTTACCCGGTATTGGCAATACCTGCCGTTTCTCAATTGCCGAAATAGACAGCATCCTGCACAAACTGGTAAAGGCCGGAAATAAAGTGGCCCTTTGCGACCCGCTGGAAAATCCGCACTGCTGAAATAACAATAGAAATTCATACGCAAGGGCAACGATAGGTTACCCTTGCTTTCAAGCGTTAAAAAGCTGCCCCGCTAAAGGATGCAGTTGATTCAAAATGGCGGGGCAGCTTGGGTTTTTCGGTGATAGAAATAATTATGTAGCTATTAGTTATTGTGTTGTATTCATCATTGCACAAAGTTCGGTTTTGTGCTGCTGAAGCGTCCAAGAGCTTCCGGCATAAACACAGGGCCTGCACACACAGCCATCATTTATTCCGTTGCCATCTTGGACTTTATCGCCCAAAACCGGGGATGGTTCCATAATAAATTTTTTGAACCTCTAAATTGATTATTATGGAACAGGAAATGATGAAACCCGAATGGTGCCATGTAGCAGAAGTAGAACTGGTTTACAAAACCAAAGTAAAGCCCTCGCAAAGACCAAAGATCACTACCTCAGTTGATGCGTACGAAATCCTGCAAAAAATCTGGAACCGTGACAAAATTGAACTCGTGGAAGAATTTAAAGTGCTGCTGTTAAACCGAAGCAACAAAGTGCTTGGCGTTCTGGATGCTTCTTCAGGTGGTATTACTGGAACAGTTGCAGACCCAAGGATCATTTTGACTGCTGCGATTAAAGCCAATGCTGTAGGAATCGTCCTTTCTCATAACCATCCTTCAGGCAGTGTAAAACCAAGCCGTGCGGACGAAGAATTGACGGTGAAAATCAGGGAAGCCGCCAGGTTTTTAGATATGACGGTGCTGGACCATATCATTATCACCAGTGAGGGATATTACTCCTTTGCTGATGAAGGGCTGCTATAATGCGGCCTTTTTTTATTCATCCACGTAGAATCAAATTGATTAAATTGTTACAATATGACATCTATCAATACCGATAACTGGAAAACAGAGTTTGTGAGACTTTTGCAACAGCCAGTAATGGACAGGGCTTTTTCACTCAAAACTGCCTTTATCCCTGATAAGCTTTATAAATATATTTCAATTAATAATCTAAAGGAGGAACGGCTGAACGCCATATGCAATGAAAAGATTTGGATAGCCAATCCCCAAACCATGAACGACCCTTTCGATTCAGGACTTGGTCTTCTGGAAGAACAGCTTTCAAGTTATTTACTCAAAGAAAATTTTGAAGAAATGACACATAAAGCAGGCTTTGATAAATTTTTCAATAACGCAGAAATGGAAGATATCAGGAACAGTCCGGATATCATGAATAGAATGATTGAACTTGTTCGGATCAAATATCCGGACTACAGCCAAAAAATTGACGATGCTCTTCCTTTTCTGAAAGAATTTCAGGCAAGTTATTTTGCACAGACTCTACAGAACTTTAACAGCACACTACGAAGTTCAGTTAAAATAAGTTGTTTTAGTGAGAGTGTTGATTCCATGTTAATGTGGCCACATTATGCTGACTCCCATAAAGGCATTTGTATAGAATATAACTATGGCAGTTTAGAGCCTGGTGATTCCAGGAGAAGGCTACTCTATCCTGTAATTTATTCGGAAGAATTATTTGATGCTACTACTTTCCTGACCGATCAAAAAATTAATGCTCCGCTCATTGCGTTATTGGCGGCTATGTACAAATCCCCCCATTGGTCGTATGAAAAAGAATGGCGACTGATTATCCCAGGCGGAATTATCCAGGACGATTCATTATTCAGCGCTGCTCCCGTTTCCGCAATATACTTAGGTACAAGGATCAGTGGCGTTGATAAGGAATTAATCAGGAGTGTTGCAACCAAAAAAAATGTGGCTCTGTTTCAAATGCGGATGCAACAACGGAAATTTGCACTTACACATGATCGGGTGGCTTAAATTATATTGAACGTATGAATAAAGCAGGACGAAAAAGGGAAAGGATATTTTCAAACTATGCACGGAATCTGGAGTGGATAAAACAGCATCCCAAAATCACTATGACTCCGGACTTAACCGATTCATATGTATGCCCCCTATGTCTCAATGTCTTTGGCAGAGAAGCTCTCAATACTAAGGAAGGCAATTTTCTTACGATCGAACACAATCCACCAAAGTCGCTCGGTGGAACAAACGAAATACTGACCTGCAAGGATTGCAATTCAAAATCCGGACATAAAATCGACAATAATTTACTCAATCGCTTGCTGGAGCTTGATTTTCTTGAGCAAAAACCAAATTCAAGAATTAGGGCCCGCCTGGATAACCAGGGAAATAAAGTAGCATCTGACTTTTCCTATACCAGCGATGGGACAGTTCATATAAATATAGATAGGAAAAACTCCAGGCCATCGGAAGCAGATAATTTCCTGAACTATGGAACACTTAGCCGGGTTAATCCGATGTTGAATTTGAATTCTCTTGGTGAAGAAAATACTTTTGAACTTCGATTTACAATGTCACCACATTTGAAATCCAATGAGCGACATGCACATATTGCCCTATTAAAAATAGCTTACCTCCTTGCCTTTCAACAATTCGGTTATGGGTTCATCCTAAACCCACATCTATATAAAGTAAGAGAACAGATTCTGAATCCGGATAAAGATATCCTGCCAAAGGTTTTCTGGCTTAAGTATGACTTCCCGGAGCAAACTCTTGGCATAAATATTATCAACAGGCCCACTGAACTTGTATGCTTCCTTGTCATCTTCAATTTAATCACACCAAGCCAGCAACGTCAGTATGCAATTGCAATACCGGGTCCGAACAGATCAGGCAATAATATCTATGAAAACATCGAAAGGATCCTTTGCCAGGATGGAGCGGGGTTCACACACATGAACCTGGAGCATCTTACCACCAAAGACTACACAAAAGAGCAAGCTATGGCTTTTGACATGATCCGTTACTGGAATTCATTGGTTCCCAAGGAGGATTAGTACCTGCATTCTGTGGCAAATAAGGGTTAAATTTGCTGGTTATGGGTGAAGTGGCTACAGCAAAACAGACAGGTGGTGGAGGGTTTCTCTATGAAGATAGAGTCAATGCCTATTTCATGGCCTGTATGCTTACTGGTACTTCCCCTTTCAACAAAGAATACGGGATCATTGAAAAAATAAAATTTCAGGTAAGGGCGGACGGCTGGCTCTTTGACGATGTGCTACTCCAATGTAAAAGCCAGGGTAACACATTAATTATCGCCACCTCAATAAAAAGCAGTCAGCAGTTTACCAGCAACGGCATCCCTGCCGAGCTAAATGAACTAATTTGGAAACAGTTCCTGAAAGACGAATCTTCAGTCTTTAATACCAAAAGAGATTTTTTGTGTCTGGTAGAAAGGCCGTTATCCGCCGGTTTGGCTGCCGATTTGAACACCTTACTTAACCAGGTTTATCAACAGGAGGCCGGTGATGTGTCGGCAAGACAACAGGCCAAAGGTTTTAATTCAGTTGAGATAAACAAACTTTACAGCAGTTTTCAGTGTCCTGCTGCCCTGGCAACAAAGTATGCCGTAACTCCCGAACAAACGGATGCACTGCTTAAAAGGCTTATTCATCAGCAGATTGATTTTGAAGCCACCAATTCATTCTTTGAAAAAACAACCATTGATCTGTGCAGAAAGGCTCTCAAGAATAAAACTTCGGAGGATGCCACACTATTGTATGACCAGCTATGCCATATCGCCAGACAGCAGGCACCCGTTGCAGGCTATGTTGACATCGCAAAGCTCATACACCTTTTGCGTGGCCATTTTGAACTGGCTGATTTTCTAGATCATGAAGCTGATTGGAAAAAACTGAATGCATATACTGAAACTAAAATGGATGTAATACTTGAAAGTCTTGGCAACAAGCTGAGTTTTTCAAGAGAAAAAAATATCAAAGCTCTCGAGAACGCATTTTCAACCGCCCAGGCATTGATCCTTCATGGGTTTTCAGGTAGCGGCAAAACAGTTGTAGCAAAGAAATTAGCACAATTATCTTTGCAATCCGGGCACCGCGTGCTATGGCTGGATAGCTCGGATTTTGAAATTCATTCACTCCAGGTCAGTTTAGGGCTCTCCAACACATTACCCGAATTATTGGGTCATATAACTGCGGAAAAAGGCTATCTCATTATTGACGGTGTAGAAAAAAACTATAGCATACAACAGCAGCAGCGTCTTGCTATTTTGCTTAATAGCATCTTCAAACAAACTGGCAGTCCATGGAAAATATTTTTAACCTGCCCCTCAGAAAATTTAAGCTGGGTGTTGGAAATGCTTCACAGGAACAATGTAAATACTGCTTTGCTTTCTCCATTGCAGATTGATGAGTTAAATGAGGAAGACGTTAAACAGCTCATAATTACTTATCCGCAATTGGCTCCTTTTTTTCTCAATGGCAAAATCCGTCTTTTATTCAGGAATCTTAAACTATTGGATAAGGTCATTGCCAACATCAATCATATCGCCGTTCCGGAAAGCAAGGAATTGGGTGAAACAGAACTGATCGATCTTGTCTGGGATGAAGAGATCACTAACACAACCAACGGTCTTCAGAAAGCTGCATTTATTAAAATGCTGGCAGAAAAACAGGCAGACGCCATGACGCTTGCTACCAGCAATGCTGAATTTTCAGTGCCTGAGATGGCCCCTGCAGACGAGCTACTGAAAGCCCGCTTTATTAAAACGCAAAACGAACGTTTTTCATTTACTCACGATCTCTACGGGGACTGGGCATTATACAAGCTGATATTATCTCACTCTTCGCAACTCCCTTCGTTCCTGGTATCAAAACACCTTTCTTCCCCGTTATGGACCAGGGCCTTTCGTTATTATTCGATCAGCATGTTGGAAAAAGAGCCTGAAAAAAATAAATGGCTAGAAACTTTCCGCCTTTTTTCCGGCAAAAGTGCTCAACAGGTAATTATCCAGGACCTGATGCTGGAGGCTTTGTTTTATTCCAACAATGCTTTGGATCATCTTCAGCGATTAAAGGACTTCCTTTTTGAAAATAAGGGCGAACACCTGCAACGATTGCTTACACTGTTTCAGCTCCGGGCCACTATGGCTAATCCGGAGGTCCTTGAACGCGCCAAAAATGCAGGCATTAAAGAGACGGTGGCTTTGGAAATAAACCGTTTACCGATCTGGAATTACTGGGCCGACATGGTTCATTTTATTCACCTGAATATTGACCAGGTGATGGAATTTGATTTTATAGGTGCAAACAGAATAGCCCATACCTGGCTTCGTTCAACACCTGAGCATTTTTTTCTCAGGAAAGAAGCAAGCGATGTAGCAATCAAAGCATTTGATAAATTCTCCGCTACCCGGATTTATATGAAGGATGATTTGGAAAAACCTCTTTATGAAGCATTGCTTATGGGAATTGCCGAAAATCCGGATGTGGTAAAAGAGCGGTGCCTGGTGATGTGCAAAAGGATCGAGCCGAAATCTGAGGAAAAAAAAGAAAAGAGTTCTGAAACTGGTTATGTAAGTATTATGGATCGCTTAGCGATTCCAAAAAGAGGAGCCCTAAAATGGGAAGACGGCCCCTATAGCAGCGTGCCCAGTATTGTGCAGGACACCTGTCTTGATACCCACGCGATATACCCTGTCATACGACATAATCCTGCACTTGCCACAGAAATGCTCCTGGCTGTGTTAATTGATGAACCACAGGAACACTATTTTGGAGGTTCTCATCATAATCGATATTCCATGCATGAACCCCTTAGATGGTATCCTCCATTTTTTAACCGTGGTCCATTTCTTAATTACTTCCGGATTAATCCTATGGAGGCTCTTAAGTTCACGTTGAAGATCGTTGATTTTGCGACTGAAAGATACCTGGAGGAAGAGAGGCACGGTGGTAAACCCCTCGAAGGAATCACGGTAGAACTGGCTGGAGAAAAGAAGCTATATAAGGGCGATCAATCTGTTTTTAGCTGGCACAAGGATATTGGATCAGCACCGCATTCTTTAGTTTCTATCCTGATGGCATTCGAGCAATTTTTGTATGAAAAAATCGAAAAAAAAGAATCGATCGATGAATACGTAGATTATGCCATAAAGAATACCAATTCACTGGCGATTGCGGGATTGCTTTTGGTCGTGGCTAAAATTCAACCATCATTATATAAAAAAGAGCTGCGACACCTGCTATCTGTCTATGAATTTTATCCCTGGGATCTGCATACCGGCGGTCATGATATCTTTTCATTCTGGGGTGATCTGCCGCAGAGTTGGAGGGCCGAGGCAGAGAAATTTAAAAAGCTCAGGCATCGTTATTTCCCTTTGAAAGACGCTATTCTGAATTACTGGTTATTGGATGAAGAATTACAAGATATATACAGGGCC
>CAYUCU010000053.1:0-20743 GCA_964443345.1 uncultured Chitinophaga sp. | reverse complement strand
ACTATAGCATTATTAAAAATTGAGGCTAAGAAATTGAAGGAGAAAAGGAGTAAAAGAAAGATACTGACCATGATGAATTCTGTAAAAGTACCGGGTTATGGTCTCATAGGAAAACGCTCTTTGCCTCTTTCTCTCATTTATACTCTTAGCTTACAATACATTCAACACCTGCTCTTTGGCTTTTTCCAGTTCATCCTTCATTAGTACTACGCATTTCTGGATGGTGGAATCATAGGCTTTGGAGCCGGTGGTATTTATCTCCCGGCCGATCTCCTGCAGTATAAAGGAAAGTTTCTTGCCTTTTGAGTCATCGGTTTCCGCCAGCAGGGCTTTGAAGTAATCACAATGATTTTTCAATCGCACCTGTTCTTCGCTTATGTCGATCTTCTCTATATAATATATAAGCTCCTGCTCCAGCCTGTTGCCATCGTAGTTCTCCTTTCCCACATTTTCTTCCAGCAGGCGGGTGATGCCTTCTCTTATTTTTTGCTGGCGCAGTGGTTCCAGTTTGATCACCTCTTCCTGCTGTTTCAGGATATTATTAATACGGATTTGCAGGTCCTCTTCCAGGGATTTGCCTTCATCCAGCCGGTGAATATTCAGGTCTTCAATGGCAGACAATAAAACCAGTTGAAAATCAGCCCATTCTTTATCGGTTAGGGTTTCGCTGTTGGGGGTAATTACTTCGGGCAGCTTTACCAGGGTGCTGAGGATATGAGAAGGATCGAGGTTCAGGGCGGCAGACAGTTCGGCAAGCGGTTGATAGTAGGCTTTGGCCAGGTCGGTATTAATAGTTACCGGTTTTGAGCTGCCAGTATCCTTCAGGCTTATCATACAATCCACACTGCCACGGCCCAGGTTGGAAGAAAGCAGCCGGCGGATATCAAATTCAAACGGTTTTAAAAAGGCCGGTAATTTTAATTGCAATTCAAACTGTTTTCCGTTTAATGATTTAATATCAACCAGGAACGTTTTATTGCCAACACTTTTCTCGGCTCTTCCAAAACCGGTCATTGATTTCAGCATGGATTAATTTTTAGGTTCTTGTAAAGATATTTTTAATTATTGATTATCGGGAGAATGAATGTTTAACCAGGAAACCCGAAGTCTGGTAAGTAGCAACCTCTTTATGGATGAAAGAGGATAAGCAATTACTAAAAATTAATGGGTTGTTTTTTTAGTTTGTGGAAGTTGAAACATAAAAAAATCCCTTCGTAGTAAGCGAAGGGATAATATATGGATGGGTTAGTAAGTACAGGGAAACGAATTTCCCTTCACAATATTAGAAATAAATTCGTTGAACAAAAAAATTTTTGCAAACTATTTTATTAACATTTTGAAATGGCTTGTGGATAAACCAACATGCCAGGAATGTGATTTTTGAACACAATGGTATCTTTTTTATCAAGGGCATATAAATTTATACTGCAACCTGTATTTCTTAGTCTTTCGAAAAGCTTAACTGGCAAGGGTTTCAAGAGAATGGTTTTTTACATGTAGTGCATCTTTTTAACAATGCGGTTGTTTCTTCTAAATAAATTTTGTTGCAATTGCGGTTCAATAACCGGTTATTAAGGATAAAAATTTTTTTTTATTTTTTTCTCTTTATGGGCCAATAAGGTGCCTGTTATGCTTGTTTTTACGGTTTGGGGCCAGTCAATAGCTATTACCTTTGCCTCATTGACGCCGCTATCCGGCAGTAGTACATCAAAATTTATTGTATGAAATTTGATCAACCCGTTCCTGTTACAACGATTGCGCAACTGATAGGCGCTGATATAGCAGGCAATAAAAATGGAATGGCCACAGGCATTAATGAGTTGCATAAAGTAGAAGCCGGCGACCTGGCTTTTGTAGATCACCCCAAATATTACGATACCTGTATTCAATCAGCAGCTACGTTTATCATCATCAATAAGCAAACTGATTTTCCGGAAGGAAAAGCATTGCTGATCGTTGAAGACCCTTTTGAAGCCTATTTAAAAATTGTCAATTTCTACCGCCCGTTCGCACCTTCCCTGAGGATGATAAGCGATACAGCCACCATTGGCGAAGGAACAGTAGTAATGCCCGGGGCCTATATTGGTCACCAGGTGCGGATTGGAAAAAATGGAGTTATCCATCCTAACGTAACCATAATGGACCACTGTATAATAGGAGATGATGTGGTGATACAGGCCGGAACAGTCATTGGAAGTGATGCCTTTTATTACAACAAGAAAACTAACCGGGATATTCATTATAAGAAAATGACCAGTTGTGGCAGGGTAGTGATAGAAAACGGGGTGGAGATAGGGGCCAATTGCACCATCGACAGGGGTGTAAGCGCCGACACAGTGATAGGTGCCGGCACGAAGATGGATAACCTGGTTCATATCGGGCATGATACAGCTGTGGGTAAGAACTGTCTTTTTGCCGGACAAGTAGGGATTGCCGGTGCCACTACTATTGAAGAGAATGTGATCCTCTGGGGCCAGGTAGGAGTTAGTAAAACCCTGACCATTGGCAAAGACGCTATTGTATATGCACAAAGTGGTGTGAAAGATTCTATTGCCGGAGGCAAAGTTTATTTTGGCTCACCCGTAGAGGATGCCCGGGAAAAGATGAAAGAATTTGTATGGATAAAAAGAATACCACAATTGTGGGAGAAGGTGATGAAAGGGTAGAGACAAGGCATGCGTAGAGACAAGGCATGCCTTGTCTCTACGCATTAATCAATTCAATCGGGAACAAAATCATATGGCAACAGATCTCCCAGGTTCTTCCAGCTCCAGTAACCCTGGTTTACCCAGTCCTTCTGTTCATAATAATAGCCGTTTTGAGTAATGGCGATAGTCTCCCTGATATCAATATAAGAAATGGTGTAAGACACTGTTTTAGGGAGGCCCATTTTTTTCAGGTATTCCGGCTCGGGCTTCTTTTTGGTATAGGTAATGCTTAATTTTCTCGGATACCAGATCTCAATCTGCATGGTACTGTCTAAAGCGCCATAATACAGCGTATCATATACATCTTTTATCTTGTTGAATTTTTTATCATTGGTTTCATCCAGCATATCTACGATCCAGCCGTCTTCCACCACGGTACTGTCATAGTAGCTGCGCATAAAATGCAGCTTGGACCCTTCATATGCTTTGTTGCGGGCAAGTGACCATACCCTTTTAAGGCTGTCATCTCCCTCCATTTCTGTAAACAGGCAATAACCCCGGTAAGAATTAATATTGGTATTGTAATAATATACAAAGGAGTCCAGCTGGTAGCGCAGGTTATAACCCAGCGCCTTATTAGATACCAGTATGGCATCCGTAGTCAGCACCTTTAGCTTATTACTTCTTTTATAAAAATAAAATTTCAATACTTCGGGATTTTGTAATACACACTGACCGGCATTGGGTGTGGCACCAATAAAATGCTGTACAAAAAAATCACCATACTTGGCCCACCCGTCAGTCACTTCATTTGTGTTTTTCAGTACTACTTCGCCCAGGCTTTTATCTTCTTTTACCAGTAATATCTCCAGCTTGTGATTATCCTGACCGGCAGGAGGGTTTTCACTGATGCGGAGCGTTTGAGTTTTGTAGCCGGTATAACTGAAAATAAGATCATAGCCACCCGATTTCAGGTTCAACGAAAACTCACCTGTTTTGTTGGTGGCTGTTCCTAATGTCGTATTCTGACAAAAAACAGAAGCCGCAGATAAAGGCTCCCTGCTGGTAGAATCCATTACAATACCGGAAACGGTAAACTGCGCCTGCAGCATTGTCGATAGAAATAAGATCAAAAGAAAGGGGAAGAAAACTATTTTTCGCATAGAATAATGATTGCGGTTTAAAGATACTGCCAAACCGGTTACGGTTGCACGGCATTAATTGTGCCAGTGTATTTTTCACAGGCTTTCCGTATGGTTTCTTCCAGCGGGGTAAAGGAAAATTCCGGAAGCGTTTTAAGTAGTTTATCGTTTTCAAACCAGGTTTGGCTCTGTGCCACTTTTGCACTTTCTTTAGTAAGTAATGGTTTTTTACCGGTAAAAATTGATTTAAGCTTTTCCGTTCGCCAGGCAAGACCTAAGATAAAAGGTGTTGTTTTTTTAGAAGGCCTTTTTTTACCAAAGCTATCTGCAATAGTATCCTGTAGTTTTTTAAAGGGCCATGTAGCACCGCTTACAATAAACCGTTGTTCGGTAATGTTGCTTTCCATTAACACTATTGCCGCTTTTGCCACATCTTCCACATCCACAAAGCCATTGATGCCGGGAGTATACCACTTAAATTCGTCATATACCTTTTTGAAAATAGCACAGCTGCTGCTATGCCAGTCACCATATCCGAGAATGGTACTGGGGTTCAGAATAACACCCTGTAATCCTTCCGCCATTCCCCGCCATACCTGCAACTCTGCTTTGAACTTGCTGATCGCATAATGGGTATTCACTTTGCTTTCTTCCCATTTTCTTTCTTCCGTTACATGGCCGCCATTTCCGGACCTTCCCAATGCAGCTACAGAGCTGATATAAACCAAACGGGCCACATTTTTTTCCAATGCCATATTTACTACATTAGCACTGCCTTCTACATTTACCTGGTACATCCGGCTGCGGTCTTTCTTTAAAAAAGAAACCGCGGCTGCTGAATGAATAACAGCATCAACGCCTTCCATCGCATCCTGCAGGGCCACCACATCCAGCAAATCTCCTTCCATCCATTCCACGGTATTAAAAATGGCTGCAGGTATCCAGAAAGGTAATTTGTCACTGCGGCGGATAGCCCTTACTGCATATCCTTTTTCCACCAGCAGTTTGATGATATAGGAACCGAGAAAACCGGTACCGCCTGTGACCAGAATTTTTTTTGACAAGATTATAAGTTGACGGGTTGATAAGAGGTTGCGAAGATACTTGTTGTTTTTTTTTACCGGTTACCGGTATTGGTAATATCCTTCACCCGTTTTCTTGCCCAGCTTACCTTCTTTCACTTTCTCTTCCTGTATATAAGAAGGCTTTAACCGTTCCGGCTGATTCAGTTGTTCATACACCGAGCAGCTCACGGCATAGTTTATATCATTACCAATAAGGTCCATCAGCTTAAAAGGGCCCATCCTGAAACCGGTTGCTTCTAATAATTTATCAGCCTGCTCAAAACTAACGAGTCCTTCTTCTGCCAACCGCAGTGTTTCAGTATAATAAGGTCTTGCCACCCTGTTCACGATAAAGCCCGGGGCATCTTTGCACAGTACTGGTGTTTTTCCCATTTGTTTGACCAGCCTTATCACAGTATCAGTGGTAAGTGTATTTGTAAATGGAGTATTCACCACTTCCACCAGTTTCATAATAGTAGCCGGGTTAAAAAAATGCATGCCGATCACTCTTTCGGGATGCTGCACCTGTTCTGCAATTTTTGTAACGGACAGGGAAGAAGTATTACTGGCAAAAATACAGTCACTGTGATTCAACTCTGCCAGCTGATTGAACAAGGCGATCTTTAATGGTGTTTTTTCTACGATCGCTTCAATAAACAGATCAGCAAGACAGGTTTGTATGTCATCTGTAAATTGTATGCGCTTTTCAATCGCATTTCTTTCTTCAGGCGTTAATTTACCTTTTTCGGTCAGGGTCTTTAAGTTCTTGTCAATGCTGGCTGCGGCTTTTTCCAAAACAGCAGAATTTAATTCATATAGCAAAGTATGAAACCCTGCCTGGGCAGCAGCTTGTGCAATACCGCTGCCCATGGTACCGGCGCCACAAACACAAATACGGCTGATCGTCATCTTAAGCATTTATTAGTGTACAAAGATATTACTTGTGAACCGGGGAAAAACGCTGGTTAATTCCTGTTGCGTTAGTTGACAGGATTCTTTATCTTTCTAAAAAAATGGAAATGGACACCGCCACACCCGCCTCCACACCTGTGTATGTTCGGGCAGCCGATCCGGGTATATTTGGTACTAAGATCCCGTCTTCCGTAATGTTCTCCATTGCTGTATTGCTTTTCCTGATGCCTTTTGCAGAACTGCGGTGCAAACCGTCAGCAACTAAAAAGGAAGGGGACCTG
This sequence comes from uncultured Chitinophaga sp., assembly GCA_964443345.1. GTDB lineage: Bacteria > Bacteroidota > Bacteroidia > Chitinophagales > Chitinophagaceae > JJ008. Next base: position 14,696 of record CAYUCU010000053.1, on the reverse strand, counting down.
AAAGAACGAATTACTTTTGATATAAGCGGCTCTATGATCTCTTTTAATAATTCCGGGCTGGGGCTGGCAACCGGCAAACAATGGCGGTCGAGCCTGGGTGGTGGTATAGGCAGTCTTTTTGGCGGCAACAGTATGTCATCCGGCATGGGACGACAAAAACCCAATATGTATGCTATTGCGGCCTTATCCCTTGGTGTTATCGGTCTTATATTTTGTTTTGTAAATTTAAAAGGAGGAGGTTTTGTTTCTGTAGTGGCCGGGGTATTATCGGCTGGTGCGTTGATCGGGCTGATGCTGGACCTGCAAAAGAAGATCAAAAACCCGGTAACAGATATGGGCTTCACAGGTAATGAACCGCCAGAATGGGGGATTGATAAATTAAAGGATATGAGTTTGTCTATAAACTTCACTCCCTGGTTTTATGTGGCTATTGCCGCATTGCTCGCCGCAGCTTTTTTTAGCTATAAACGAATGTCACTTTCAAAGCAATAGTAAATCAATCATTTCATTCATTTAAAACCAACCAACATGAACAAGAAAATGTTAACGATGATCCTGGGCGCCTTACTGGTAGCCGCCTTCTTTTTACCTTTCTATAGCTCAAGCCCTTTTAGTATGTCTGGTATCAGTGGCTTCGACGTTATTCAGGGACCTGGCAAAGCAGACAAGTATGTATTACTTCTTTCTCCCGTGGCCGGTCTGCTTTTACTGATAGGGGCTGCCAATAACGGAAACTATATTCCATCAAGAGGTATTCTTATTTTCCTGGCACTTGCAGGATTGCTGTACCTCGTTCTCCGCCCGGTTATTGATGGTTTTGATATTGGAAAATTGATCCAGATGCTTGGTATTGGATACTGGCTCAGCCTGCTGGCAGTGCTGGGACTTGTTTTAGTGAATCCGAAAAAGTAAAGAATAATTTTGATCCTGTAATAAAGGCTGCTGATATTAGCAGCCTTTATTTTTAAAAGTATCTTTGGCCGATGAGGAAATACGGTGTTATCATTTGTTGTTTTATTAGCATGAATTGCTTGGCCCAAACCTTTGACCGCTGGGCGCAGGTAGTGGGCTGGGATGGGGTAACGCACTGGACAAGATATATGATCAGCATGCCGGATTACCTGGGGCCTAATGCATTGCCGGTGCCCCGCCTTACCAATGGCAGTATCGACAGCAGTTTTTCTGTTGCAGCTACCGGGCAGTTGCATTTTTCCAAAGGAGACAATACACAGAATGTGAACTTGTATGCCAACTATTGCCTGGTAAAAGACCGGATATCATTCGACCTGGCATGGGTTCCCTATGAAAGATATACGATGAGCCAGGCCATCAAAGAAAAGCGGCATGTGTTTGTGCAGTTTTTTAATGACCAGGAAGCTGCCGGGGAAGTGCACCTGAATACCAACATCCAGTTGCTGAATAAATGGCGGAAAGATATTCACCTGGCGGTGAGACTGGGATTCCGGTTTCCCTGTGGTTCAGGATTTGGTGCTGCCCGCTATGCCGACACTCCCGGATATTATTTTGACCTGTCATTTGGAAAAGTGATCAATCACTCACCGCTGAAGTGGATCGGTATGGCCGGGTTTTATACCTGGCAGATAGAATCGAAAGAACATAACCAGGATGATGCCTTTATGTTTGGCAGCGGATTGGAATGGAATAAAAAATCGCTGAGGGTACAAAGCTATGTGGCGGGCTACCTGGGCTATTTGGAAGACAGCGGCGATAAGCCGGTTGTATTTCGTACACAGATTGAAAAGCAAATCAAAAGAATAAGTCTCTTACTCGGGTTTCAGAAAGGATTGCATGATTTTGATTTTACCAGTATGGAGTTTGGGGCAAAGTATAGGATTAAATGATGTTTACTTTTATCAATTGTTACAGACAGAATCTACGTATACATATTATCTAAAGGCCGGTAGCGTCATTGCCCCACTCCCCATTCGCTACTCCCCACTCCCCATTATCACCCCACCCCCCCCTAAATTGCACTCGTAAACTGCCTCAAAAACCGTACATCATTCTCACTAAACAGGCGCAGATCATTCACCCCATACTTTAGCATGGCTGGCCGCTCAATGCCCATACCGAATGCAAAGCCGGAGTATTTAGCAGGATCAATATTGCAATTGGTCAGCACATTTGGATGTACCATGCCGCAACCCAATATCTCTACCCACCCGGTTTTTTTACAGATGTTGCAACCGGTGCCGCCACAAATAAAACAGGTCACATCCATTTCAGCACTGGGTTCAGTAAAAGGGAAATAAGAAGGACGAAAACGCACATTTACATCTTTACCATACATTTCTTTTACAAAAAAGTATAAGGTTTGCTTCAGGTCGGCAAATGAAACTTTTTCATCTATGTATAATCCTTCCACCTGGTGAAAGAAGCAATGGCTTCGGGCACTAACCGTTTCATTGCGATAGACACGGCCCGGCATCAGCATACGGATAGGTAATTTGCCTTTTTCCATTTCCCGTATCTGCACACTGCTGGTATGCGTTCTCAACACCCAGTCCGGATTTTGTTGCACATAAAAAGTATCCTGCATATCCCGGGCAGGATGATGCTCCGGTAAGTTCAGGGCACCGAAATTATGCCAGTCATCTTCTATCTCCGGTCCCTCTGCCACCGCAAACCCGAGCCGCTGAAAAATAGAAACGATTCGGTTCTTCATCAATATGACAGGGTGACGGGAGCCGAGCGGTAAAATATCACCGGGCAGTGTCAGGTCAATTGTTGATGCCTGTTGACCGTTAGCGGATGTTGCACCCTTCAACGCTTCATACCTTGCTTCTGCAAATTGTTTGAATTCATTGAGCAGCTGACCGGCTTCTTTCTTTTGCTCCACCGGCACATTTTTCATTTCCCCCATGATGGCTTTTACAATACCCTTGGTGCCCAGGTATTTGATGCGGAATTCTTCCACCTGCTTTTCATCAGTGGTAGTAAAAGCAGTCATCTCTTTTTTATGATCGGCTATCTGTTTCAGCAATTGTTCCATAAGTGTGCAAAGATAAACCGATGTAAAGACCGATGGAAATGAATTTTGATTGTAAGAAGAAGCATTAAAAACTGATCTTAACGCTCAGGTTCACCACCCTCCCGTCAATAGGTGCCCAGATCTGTTTGAATACAGGATTGGTATATGGTGGGCTAACGATCGCTTCCTTGCGTGATTGCCGGTAATTAAGCAGGTTTTCACAATTCAGCACAAAAGAAAAATGGGAGATATCATATCGTATCATTCCGGCTACAAAAGGAAACGAAGGAGTGACGTTTCCATTTTCGAGGTGTTGCTTGCCGGTATAAGCCGCTTCTGCACAGACACGGAACTGTTTGGAAAACTCATACGAGATAACAGTTGCAAATTTATCCCGGGCACTCAGCTCCAGGTAAGGATTTACCGCATCATATTTTTTGCGGGCATCTGCCAGGGTGTAGCCAAGATAAGCTTCTAACCCGGCATAGCTTACCTGTACCCATGTTTCAAAACCTTTTGTTACTACCGGTTTTTTTTCGGTATAATAATAAACCAGTCCCGGGGGGGTAAATGCCACCAGCGGGTCATTGATCCGTGTTATATAAAAAGATTGATTAATGGACAGCTCCACATCACCGATCTCTTTTTTAAAGTTCACATCCCAGTTAGCGCCGGTAGAACGTTCTGCTTTTGCATTTTCATCCAGCCGGAGATTACGATACTGTCTTTCATCCACCTCACTGTTAAATACTGTGGGTATTCTATAACCCATTCCTCCTCCCAGCCGGGAAGTGATGGCCGGACTTATTTTAAACAATAAAGATATCCGGGGCAAAACAAAAGTGCCGTATTGATTATGAAGATCGCTTCGCAAACCACCCTCAATAGTTAATTTGGGATGAATGCGCCAATCGTCCTGAACAAAAAAGCCCATGGTAAAATAGCTGTACTCTCTGATAGAGCTGCTGTCTGGTATTCCTTTACGAAATCTTTCCCCGGTTAAATTTAATCCCGCCACCACATCATGCTTTCCTTTTTTCCTGACCCAGGAAATTTCTGAATAATAGGAAAGCTGTTTCGCCTTCATGCCAAACGTATTGGTGGTTATGTTCCGGTTGTAATTACTGACATTGATTTTTAAAAGAAGCCTGTTGGTACGGTTCAGCTTTCTATCCCATACGCCTTCCAACGTGTTTCGCAGTGACTGGTTTTCAATATAGAACTGGTGCAGGCTGGTGGGCCGTTTGGCCAGCACCTGCATATCACCACCCCGCCGTTCTTCAAACATATTGTTGATCCCAAAAGAAACGGTATTGTTACTGTCAGGGTAAAAATAAAAGACCGGGTGAAAGAATAAATTCTCCGTCGCTGCCACATCACTGAAGCCATCTTCATTTACATCCACTTCTTTTTGATAAGTGCCGCCGGCAAAAAAAGTATAGCCGATTTTTTTCTCCCTGTCCGACAGGTATAAGTTCAAATTAGTTTCTTTCAGTGTGGATTGGTTCAGCAGCAGGAACCGTTCCTTTACACCGGCCCTTGGTTTTTTGGAAATGATATTGATCAGTCCGGCAATGGCCCCGCCACCATACAAAGTGGAGCTGGCCCCTTTTATAATTTCAATTTGCTTCAGGTCCAGCGGTGGAACTTGAAGAATGCTGAAGCTGCCGCTATAGCCTCCAAAAAGAGGCATGCCATCTCTTAGTATTTGTGTGTAATCTCCGGGAAGTCCCTGTATGCGTAAGTCGGTATTGCCGGTCACCGCAGATGTTTGTTGCGATTGTATACCGGCCACATCACCCAGCAGACTGGCCACATGTGCCGGTTTTACACCGCTTTCTTCTTCCACCTCTTCCAACCCCAGTACTTCCACACGGGTAGGTGTGTTCTCGATCCGGGAGTCAGTACGGGATGAGGATATGATGACCTCTTCCATTTCTTTATCTGCCGGCTCCATACGAATTATAAAAACAGAATCAACAGCCAGTGGAAAATCAAGTACTACTGATTTTGATTTGAAGCCGGTATGCGAGAATAGAATGGTCCAGGTACCATTGGGAATCCTGATAACCGTTTTGCCTTTGGTAGTTGTTATGCTATCCCGGTCCAAACCTTTGATACGAATAGAAACGTTTGGTAAGGGTTCTCCTGTTTCTGCCTGCTGTACGATGCAGGAGAAATTATTTTGAGAAAAGCAAGAGGAGGAAAAGAAGAAAATTGCCAATATCAGAAGTGCGCATCTCAGCATAGGAGTGCAAGATACAACGGCTTCGAATCATAAAGGGTTGCCTCTCTTATTTTGCCGGTAAACCAGTAGGTTTGTAATAAATTAAGTCATTAATGGCAGACCACCTGAACATATCCGACTTCCTGGCACCGGTAAACCTGGCAGCTATCTCTCATGATGAAGGATATAAAGACGGACAATTAGGAAAGATAGCCGATGTGTACCAGCATGAATTTCCCGACCTGGATGAAGCGCAGATCGTACTGGTGGGCTGCGGGGAGCAGCGGGGCAGCGGATTGATCCATGGACACAGCGAGGCGCCCGATATCATTCGCCGGCATTTTTACTCCTTGTTCTACTGGCATACTGATATTAAAATAGCGGATGTGGGCAATATCCGTACCGGCTCATTATTTACCGATTCGTATGCAGCTTTAAAGACCGTGGTGCAGGAACTGATGAATGATGGTAAAACCGTTATCATTTTGGGCGGCTCGCATGATCTGACACTGTCTCAATATCATGCCTACACAGAAAATAAAAAACTGATTGAAGCCACTTGTGTGGATGCACTGATAGACCTGAACCTGGAATCACCTTTCCGGCATGAGAATTTCCTGATGGAAATGCTTACCGGCGAACCGAACATTCTTCGTCATTATAATCATATTGCCTTCCAGAGTTACTATGTACATCCGCGGATGCTGGAAACAATGGATAAACTCCGTTTCGATTGCTACCGGGTGGGCAGTGTAAAAGAATCTATTGATGAAATGGAGCCTGTGATCCGCAACAGCAACCTGTTCAGCTTCGACATCACTGCTATTGCCAGTGCCTACGCACCTGCCAATACCGTTTCTCCAAACGGATTGAATGGAGAAGAAGCCTGTGTGCTGATGCGCTATGCCGGGATGAGCCCGAATGTAAACAGCATTGGCATTTATGGATACGATGCAGCGCATGATAAAGAGGAGCTGACGGCCAAACAGATCGCTCATATGCTCTGGTATGTAATGGATGGGCGTAGCCGCGGCAGAAGGGAGGCTTCGCTTGATGAGAGAGATTCGTTCAATGAATACCATACGATCTTTGCAGAAGTGGAAACTATTTTTTTGCAAAGCAAAAAGACAGGCCGCTGGTGGATGCAGCTGCCGGATAAAAAATTCATTGCCTGCAGTTATAAGGATTATTTACTTGCCAGTAGTAATGAAGTGCCGGAAAGATGGCTGAGGGCGCAGGAGCGGGGGTAGGGCAATTAATAATTACTAATTATTAATTAATAATTCAATACAAATGGTTATCAAAACTGGAGTATGTTCCTACGGCATGAGTGGCAAATTATTTCATGCACCATTTATTGATGCCCATCCCGGGTACCAGTTATCTGCTATTGTGGAAAGGCATAACAATGATTCCCGAAGCAGCTACCCGGATGCTGCCTTGTACCGCTCGGTAGAGGAGCTTTGTGCCGATAAAGACCTTCAGCTGATCGTGGTAAATACACCCACACATTTGCATTACCAGCAGGCAAAGATGGTATTGCAGTCCGGAAAGAATATGGTGATTGAAAAACCATTTGCCATCACCGTAAAAGAGGCTGAAGAATTAACCGCATTGGCAGAAAAGAATAAGCTCTTCATCAGTGTATATCAAAACCGCCGCTATGATGGTGATTACCGGGCGGTGAAAGAAGTGTTACAAAAAGGATGGCTGGGCGAAGTACGGGAAGCCGAGATCCGCTACGACCGTTACCGTCCCGTTTTTGGTGGTAAGCCACATAAAGAAGGAGATATGCCCGGCGCCGGTATCATATATGATCTGTCGCCACACCTGGTGGACCAGGCCATTCAGTTGTTTGGTTTTCCCAATGCCGTTTTTGCCGACCTGATAAAGATGCGGGATGATGTGGCGGTGCCGGACTATTTTGAAATACTATTTTATTACGACCGGTTGCGGGTACGATTGAAAGCGACCTGTATTGCCCGGGAGTCTGTCTATGCCTACACGTTGCATGGCATGAAGGGAAGCTTTCTGCAGCAACGATCTGATATGCAGGAGCAACAATTACTGGCTGGTGTAAAACCTTCATTGGAAAACTGGAGCACGGCACCGGCAGCACCGGATGGAATATTGCATACCGAAATAAACGGGGAAGTACTGCGAAAGGAAACTCAATCATCACCCGGTAACTATATGGGCTATTATGATGATGTATATAAAGCCCTTACCGGCGCAGGTCCTAATCCTGTGCCTCCGGCAGACGGTATAAAGAATATGCGGATCATTGAAGCAGCGCTGGAGAGTATGAAGCAGGGCAGGGTCGTGAAATTCAATTAAGAACCTGCCTGTCGGCAGACAGGATAAAAATTAGTAATTAATAATTATGCAAGGTCGTTTCAAGCATCGGGGTATTCAATTCTTAATTATTAATTCTTCACTATTAATTATCTTCCTCTCCGCTTGTTCCATCGAAAAGCAGATCGCCAAATCCGCCCAGTCCGATGTGCTGGATACAAAAGCCCTGCAAGCCGCTCATGTGGGTATCAGCATCTTTGACCCGGCCACAAATAAATACTTATATAATTACCAGGGGGATAAATATTTTGTACCAGCGAGTAATGCCAAGCTGCCTGCATGCTATGCGGCGATGAAGTATTTGGGAGATAGTTTGGTGGGGTTGAGGTATGGATTTTCTGAAGCGAAAGATTCTGCTGATATGGTACTGGGAATTCAACCAACTGGTGACCCAACTCTTTTACATCCGGACTATATAAAACAACCTGTTTGGGATTTTCTTTCACTAAATGCCATCAAGTACAAGGAGCGGGTTGCTATTTTAGATACAATTTGGCAAGACGACAGGTGGGGTAGTGGTTGGTCATGGACTGATTATGATGCGTCGTATATGGCAGAAAGAAGTACTATACCGATTTATGGAAATGTTATTAATATTAAATTGAACAGTGTATCTGAAAGGAATATAGTAGATACTAATTATACTCAGGCTAACGGACCAACTTTGTTTAAAACTCAATACCATTATTTTGACTCAGCTGTTAATAGGAATACTTATTTGCTTTCCAGGGAAGCTATATTAGGTAAGCAGCCTATGATAGAAATAAGACGAGAGTTGTCAGGAAATGTTTTTTGGCTTAATGAGGGGCAAAATAAGTTCACAAACACTTCAATCCCATTTGTAACAGGCAATACTGAAGGTCCATGGAAAAATAGTAACTCAACGGCGTTGTGGATTATTTCAGACAGGCTAAAATATAGATTTGGATCACTTAAGCCACGTGGGAATGATACACTACTTACTTATTTATGTCCAGATTGTCAAAGCAGGTTGGTAAAAATAAAAAAGTGGCACACCATCCATTCCCAACCCACCGACTCCCTTCTCAAACCCATGATGCATCGCAGCGATAATTTTTTTGCGGAGCAATCCCTTTTAATGGTCAGCAATGAACTGCTGGGTGTGATGAATGATGAAAAGATAATCGACACTTTACTCAAAACAGATTTCAAAGACCTTCCCCAAAAGCCACGCTGGGCAGACGGCTCCGGTCTCAGCCGCTATAATTTATTTACCCCGCAGGATTTTATTTCCATCCTCAATAAAATGAGAAGTGAATTTGGAATGGAGCGGCTGAAGGTCATTCTGCCTACCGGTGGCGAAGGAACGATCAGCAATTACTATAAAACCGACAGCGGTTATATATATGGTAAGACCGGCACTCTTTCCGGCGTAGTAGCTTTCAGCGGATTTCTTTATACTAAAAAAGGGAAGCTGTTTCTTTTCTCCACATTGGTCAATAATCACCAGGCGTCTGCAACCGATGTGCGGCGGGCCGTAGAGAAATTTTTGCAAGGCATCCGGGCCAGATTCTGAGAAAAAAGAAGAAACCGCATCAAATACACCCCAATGGGGCCGATTCCGTCAAAAAAAATTGCTAAAAACCCCAAAACATAGAGATTTCTCTATGCCTTCAGATTTGGAATGTATCTATTTTGCCCCTTGGTTCAGGCGTTTTTCCTGTACCAGCAGTACCCAGTTTTTCATTAAATGTAATTAGTTATGATCCGGAACTCTTATGAAATCTCAATCGTTGTGCCCTTGCACAACGAAGAAGAGGTCTTTAATCCCCTGATAGCAAGATTAGATGATCTTGTGTATGACATGTCTGCCACTGGTCTGAATGTGGAAGTGGTCTTAGTAGATGACGGCAGCAATGATAACACTCCCTTCCTGATAAAATTGCTGACAAAAGCAAATCCCCATTACACCGGTTTATTGTTAAGCCGAAATTTCGGCCACCAGATGGCGGTTTCCGCAGGGCTTGCTTATTCCCGGGGCACCAAAGCTGTATTTATCATTGACGGAGACCTTCAGGACCCGCCGGAATTGTTGCCGGTCTTCTACGAACACCTCACCAAAGGATATGATGTGGTGTACGGTATAAGAAGGAACCGGAAGGAATCGGCCATTAAAAGGTTTGCATACATTGCCTTTTACAAATTCCTGAGTAAAATTTCTTCTATAGATATCCCACTGAACAGTGGCGATTTTTCACTGATCAGCCGGCGGGTTGCAGATATTCTTATCGACATGCCGGAAGAGAGCCGTTTTTTGCGGGGCATGCGTTCCTGGGTGGGGTTTAAACAAATAGGGGTGGAGTACGACAGGGAGGGCCGCCATGCAGGCGATTCCAAATATTCATTCCGCAAGCTATGGAAGCTGGCAAAGGACGGTATTTATAATTTCAGTGAAACGCCTGTCACCCTGATGCGAAGAGCGGGAATGCTGGCCATGCTGTTCAGCGTCGTCTATTTTATTTATATCCTCTATAAAAAAATTGCATTCAACTCCGTACCGGAAGGGTTCACCACTACCATATTTATGATAGTACTGTTTGCCGGGCTGCAGTTTGTTTTTTTGGGTGTGCTGGGTGAGTATGTACTACGGATCTTTTTCCAGGTAAAGCAACGGCCAAAGTTTATCGTCAAGGAATTTATCATGAGTGAAGAATCAAAAAACAGTAGTAAAAATGGGAAAGAAAAAGAGATCCAATACACTTTTAAATGAAAAGAAAAAACCTGTTGCAGCGCCACTGCCGGTGCCTGCACCCTCGTGGGGATTGCAGCTGAATGATAAACAGGCTTTATTGATCACACTGCTTTTTGCGGCCGGGAGTTATGTCTTTTCTTTTTTTTACACCTCATTTTACCAGGGAGAGGAAGGGGCGCAATATATGAATGCTCTTGGTTTCTGGCATGCGCCGGAAAGCATTTTGGGAAACTGGCCCAAAACGGGCTGGAAGATAGTGTATGCCCCGGTCGTCTTGCTTGGAAAGGAAGGGGTGCTGATTGCCAATTGCCTGGTTAGTGCATTTACCGGTTTCTTTTCTTACAAGATCGCAGGAAAGATCATAGAGAAGAAAACAGCACTTCCCATGATCCTGCTCTTTTCGCAAACACTCTGGTTCTTATTGTCATTCAAGTTTTACAGTGAAACCCTAACAGCCCTTATCTTGTCCATTGCCATCTATTTTTACTATTGCAATAAGTATTTTCTTTTTTCTCTTTTCATTTCTTATGTATTACTGTTGCGCCAGGAATTTATTTTTATAATTCCTTTTTTTGCAGTGGTGCTGTTCAAAAAGAAAAAATGGATGGCATTCTTTACACTGGGGTTGTTTCCTTTACTATATAATTGCTGGGGCTGGTATGTGACCGGAGATATGTGGTACTCCATTCATGAAAGCCAGCGAACGGCAGCATTGTATAAAGCATCTTATCCACGACAGGGGTTTGATCATTACTTCATCATGAGCGGAACGATATTTAATTATATCATCATTACGCTGGTGGTGGCCTACCTGGCACAGGTGATTTTCAGACAGGTGAAAAAAGCGGAGTACCCGCTGCTGGTTCCGGGGTTAGGATTCATCTTATTACATTGTTTGTTTAACCTGAAGGCAGTGGAGATACTGACCAGCACCGGTGGCAACTTGCGATACCTGCTTGTTGTATCGCCCCTGATGGCCGTGCTGGCTGCCAAAGCCGCAGATAATTTTCGATTGGTATCCAATAAAATAGTGGTGCTGGTTTTCCTGCTGCCCTTATTTTTTGTAGTAGCCGGAAAAATGACTTTTACGCACAACTGGGTAGCGATGGATACTGAAAGTGATGATCGTAATTTTCTTCCCCTGTTGTTTTGTGGTGCAACAACACTGGTGATACTTATGTTGCGATCCAACCGGCAACTGATCTTTTCGCTGGCTGGTTTGTGCCTGTTGAGTATGGCGCTTACTATTAAACCCAAAAAACTATGTTGTGATGAAAATTTCGAACAACAAAAAATAGTGAATTATATTAAAGAAACCTGGTTAGATAACAAACCCATTTATCAAAGCCTGGCATTGTTCAATTTCTTTTATGGAAAGAACCCATGGGATTTCCCCAACGGAAATTATGGATTGAGCGGAGACAGTTCGCTTGACAAAGCACCCAAAGGTGCTATAGTGATCTGGGATTCCCACTATGCCACAAAGTACGGTAAGGTAGAAATAGATTATTTCAATAAGAACCAGTCAGGGTATAAAATGCTGAAAGAATTCAGAAGTGCCGATAATTATTTTATGGCACTGGTTTTTGAAAAGCTGGCTGAAGCTACTACTATAAAGAACAAATAATACCAGACCGACACTTCCCCCGCCTGGCCTTTTTAATACCCGGGCATTTTCTAAAATACTTCCCATCTAAAAAATTGTTGGTACAACCACAAATGCTTCTTCCGTTGCCCCAAAGCAACAGGAGTAACCAGTAAAATTTTTTATTATGATAGGAGGATACACCGCAGAAAGAGTTTCTGCTAATAACCAGTTTGACAATTATTTGATCCAGCGTCACTTGTTTGCTTACAACTATGCAGCGCAGCGGGTGACGGGTACCGTGCTGGAGATCGGATGCGGGGAAGGATATGGCTATTCTGTACTAAAAGAAAGGGTGGACCATTATGTGGGGGTGGATAAGATAGATGTGAACTCCACCGCCTGGACATCCCGCAATGCTGATTTTTTCCGGATGAAAGTGCCATTGCTCCGGAATATTCCGAGTAATATTTTTGACTTTGTCATCGCTTTCCAGGTAATTGAGCATATAGAGGATGATCAGTTCTTTGCAGAAGAGATCAGCAGGGTATTAAAAAAAGGTGGTAAGCTGTTGCTTTCCACACCTAATAAAAAAGCATCTTTTACCCGCAATCCCTGGCATATACGGGAGTATGAAGCTGCTGATCTGACTGCCCGGCTGCGCCCCTGCTTTTCCAATACGCAGGTATTTGGGCTTAACGGTTCTGAGAATTTAAAAAACTACCTGGTGCAACATAAATCACAGGTGGATAAAATACTGAAATGGGACCTGCTGCAGCTGGAAAAACGACTGCCAAGGCAATTGCTGAAAGTTCCGTACAACCTTTTTAATTACCTGAATAAAATACTGGTGTATAAGAAAAACGGGAACCTTGTAAATAATATTTTTCCGGATGATTTTATCCTCGGCGAGTCAAAAGAGGATAGCCTGGACCTGTTTGTAGTAGCAGTAAAGTAGTGAATGGTTTTTCTGGCGACTTTGCGGGAAACTTATTTGCCAAACATTTTCTCCAGCTGCTCTTGCTTAAATTCTAAATAAGCAGGATTGCCGTCCGGAGACATATTAGATTGCTCACAGGCAAAGAGATCATTCACCAGTTGCCGCATTTCTCTTTCTGTAAGGCGGGTACCCGGCTTAATGGACTGCTGCCTGGCCAATGAACGCACCAGTTTTTCTCTTTTAGAAAATTTCAGGTCGCTGCTAAAATGTTTGTATTGATCCAGCAGGATATCAATGATATGTTTTTCATTACCGGCTTCCACATCAGCAGGGATGCCCTGTATCACAAAACTATTTTTACCAAATGGCTCAATGAGATAACCCAATTGCTGAAGGTCAGCAATGATCTCTTCCATTATCGCTGCATCTGCCGGCGTTAACTCCAGTGTGGCAGGAAATAAGCTCCGTTGTGTGGCCACAGGTTTGTCTTTGCCTGCGGCTTTCAATTGCTCATACAATACTCTTTCATGTGCCGCCTGCTGGTGAATGAGCAGGAAGCCGTTGGCGGAAGGCAGGGTGATGTAGGTGTTTAGTAGCTGGGTAAGCTCGGTTTCAGTTATGAGTTGTGAGTTATGAGTAACGAGTGGGTCGTTTAGTGGATGACCTGGCTCCTGACTTCGAACTTCGGACTTCGGACTTTCATAGAAATCCTTCCAGTGTTTCAACTCGCTTTTGTCAGTTTTCTCAATAAAATGTGCCTGGTGCTTTTGGGTAAATCCTTTAAATATAGAACCGGCCGCGGCAGCAGATTTTCTTTCTTCCGTAAAAGGTTGTTGTATGGAAGATAGTTGCTGTATGGAAGCATCAAGATCAAAATCAAGGGTAGGTGTTACGCTGAATTGTGCCAGTGCATGCTTTACCGCTGCCTGTACAAAAGCATAAATGATCTTTTCGTCCTCAAATTTTATTTCCTGTTTGGTGGGATGCACATTCACGTCCACTACGGCAGGATCGAGATCAATGAACAGTACATACATCGGGAAACTGTCCGAAGGGATCATCTCCTGGTAGGCACTCATCACTGCATGGTTCAGGTAAGGGCTTTTGATAAAACGGTTGTTGACAAAGAAGTATTGATCACCTCTTGTTTTCTTAGCTGTTTCTGGTTTGCCGGCAAAACCATAAATGTTCATGTAATCAGTATCTTCTTTTACCGTTACTAATTTGGCGTTGTAATTATTGCCAAGCAATTGAACGATCCGTTGTTTCAGGCTGCCGGATTCCAAATGAAACAACTGCTGGTTGTTGGCCGTAAGGGTAAAAAGAATTTCGGGAAAGGACATGGCCACCCGGGTAAACTCATCTACAATATGCCGCATCTCCGCCGCATTGCTTTTTAAAAAATTTCTGCGGGCAGGCACATTGAAGAATAAATTCTTCATAGCTATGCTGGTGCCAACGGGTACCGCTACCGGTTCCTGTTTTTTTACCACACTGTTCTCTACTTCTATATACACACCGGTTTCATCTTCTGTCCTTTTTGTTTTTAGTTCCACTTGTGCCACTGCTGCAATTGAAGCCAGTGCCTCACCTCTAAAACCCATGGTGCGGATATGAAAAAGATCTTCTATGCTTTTTATTTTGGAAGTGGCATGGCGTTCAAAACTCATACGGGCATCGGTCTCACTCATGCCGCTGCCGTTATCAATCACCTGTACCAGCGATTTACCCGCATCATTGATAATCAATTTGATCTCTGTAGCGCCGGCATCCACCGCATTTTCCAGCAATTCCTTTACGGCACTGGCTGGACGCTGAATTACTTCTCCGGCGGCTATCTGGTTATCAATATTATCGGGTAAAAGGGTGATCTTATCTGGCACA